>CAYVDO010000123.1:0-18580 GCA_964450125.1 uncultured bacterium | reverse complement strand
GATGGTCGGGCGCGACGTGAAGAAGCTCGTCGAGAAGAACGGAAAGGCCATGAAGCGCGAGGTCGGGTCCGTGTGACTCCGGATCCAGACGCTCAGATCCAGCAGCTCGTGGTACGGCTGCCACCCCCGCCGTGAGGCGAGCTCCAGGGACTTCAGCACGCCGACGGGTGCCGTCTCGGTCGCGAGCAGCAGCCATACGAGCGACGCTGGCTTCAAGAACCGCCAGGGGGCGCGGCGCGACAGCCGCTGCGCTGCATCCAAGCCGAACAACACGGCGACCGGAAGGACCGGAAGGAAATAGCGATCCTCGTGAATGACGAAGACCAGGTGAAAGGACAGGTACACGACCAGGAACGCCAGTGGCAGGATCGGCAGACGGCGCGCGCGCTTTCCGAGCACGCGCACGACGAGCAAGCCGCTCAGCGGGACACCGAGCATCTCGGGAAAGCCTGGGTAGAAGTCGAAACCGGAGAAACGGCCTGAGAGACCGGATTCGAGATTCTTGGCCAACACCAGCCAGCGATCGAAGCTCTCGGGCGTCGTGGGGAGCGGCGGGAGCCCACGCCAATCGAAGGCGACGCGCACGAGATCGAAGCCTCGTGGTCCGTAGAGATCGGCAGAAAGTCGAGACTCCCCGAACTCTTCCAACGGAAACGGAGTCCCGAGCGTGAGCCAATGGCGAATCGCGAACGGCGCCAGGAGCACGGCGGCCAGGGCGAGCCCAGGAAGCGCACGCAGCACCACCGCGCGACGCTGCGAATCCATCGTCGCGGCGATCAGCGCAGCCACCACGATCAGCACGCTGGTTTCGCGCAGCGTCAGCGCCAGTCCCAGTGTGATGCCGAATGCTCGCGCCTTGCCGCGAGATGCGGCACACAGCGCCAACAGCAGTAATTCCGCGAGCAGCAAGTCGGGCATGGGGTCGAATCCGAACACGTAGATCACTCGCGGGTGCAGCGTCACCAAGACCGCGCCGCAGATGGCGGTCCGCGAGCCGAAGAAACGACGTCCGACACGATGAACGACGCACGGGAGGGCCGCGTAGGCGCACAGGAATGGAATCGTCAGAGTCCACACCGAGCGACCGAACACCAGGTAGGAGGGAACGAGCAGCGCGGCGTATCCGTTGAGGCGCCTTCCCGCGGGATGCGGCAATGGGACGCGCGCGTACATCGGGTACCGCGCGTGATCCTCCAGCGCTGCACCGCGCTCGACGAGGTTCCGCGCCACCTCGGCGTACTCGTATGCATCGCCGTCGAGCGGCGGCGACGCAGTCGTGAGCATCCCGAATCCGAGTGTGGAGAGCAGCGAGAGCAGCGCCAATGCGCGTACGCGCCGGGCCACGCGCGGGTGTCGCCGGTGCTTGGCGCTTCGTCCCCGTCCGGCCTCGGCGAGCTGCGAGAGCTCGCTCGCGACCCGCGCGACGGACGATCGCAGCGACGTCACGGAACGCGGCAAATCGAGCCGATTGCGTGCGGCAGCGTCACGTCATCACGATCGCCCACGCAGGTGCGGGCGATTGGTGCCTGGCTCAGTCGTAACGAGGAAAAGCAGCGCCGGCCGAGAACGGCTGCACGAGAGGCGTCAGGACCCCGACGAGGAAACGGGCACACGAAGAAAACCGATGCTGTCCGCTTTGGGAACGAGCTTGTCGACGGCGAGCAACAGCCCGCCACGAACCAGATTCCGGAAATCCTGGCCCGACCGGACGTCCAGCAAGCGGCGGACGACGTACCCGGGGTTGAAGTAGAAGTCACCATACGCCTTCGTGATCCAGGCATCGATCTGGCTGCGCGGATAGCCCGTGAAGGTCTGCGCCTCGAAGGCATCCCATCGCCCCCCGAGATAGTAGTCCAGCATGGCGTCTTCGCTGAACGTGCCCTCGCGAATCGCCCGTTGCGCCGAGGTGCTCGTGGGGTCGGGCATCAGCTCGTTGTAGCTGATGAAGTCGGGTCGAGTACGGCGGATGAAGTCGATCACCGACTGGACCGTCGCGTCGGTTTCGCCGGGGGAGCCGAGCAGCATGTAGGCCAGAACGCGAATCCTCGCGCGCTTCGTCAGCTCGAAACCGCGCTCGATGTCCGCGACGCTGAGCCCCTTCTCGAGCCCGTCCAAGATCTCCTGCGATGCGCTCTCGACGCCGTAGCTGATCAGGTAGCAACCCGCCTTCGCCATCGCTCCGAGAAGCTCTTCGTCGACCAGGTCGCAGCGGGTCTTGCAGCTCCAGTGCAGATCGAGCTTCGCGTGCGAGATCCGGTCACAGAGCTCCAGGACCCGCTCGCGATGCACCGTGAACGTTGGGTCCACGATGTGCACTTCGCGGATGCGCTGACTCCGAATCAGGTCTACGAGGTCGTCGAAGATCGTCGCAGCCGATCGCATTCGCAGCTTGCGCCGAAGCGTGCAGAAATTGCACCCAAACGGGCAGCCCCTGGTGGTTTCCATGAGCTGCGCCGACGGGTAGGCGCCGAAGGGTGGATGAAAGCGGTAGCGGTCGAGTGGAAGCAGGTCGAACGCTGGCCGGGGCAATGCGTCCATGTCGAGAGGAGGCTGATCCGCCGTGCGTTCGATCGCACCGCCGGCGAGATAGGCGGTCGACGGAATTCCCCGCGGCTCTGCGCCGGTCTCGATGGCGCGGCAGATCGCCACCACGATCCGTTCACCCTCGCCACGCGCGAACACGTCGACATCGCGGGTGTAGCGCAGGAGCTGCTCCGGCTCGAACACGTCGCACGGCCCACCCAGCGAGACGACGGTCTTGGACGATGCCGCTTTGGCCAATCGCGCGATCCGGAGCGCGAGATGCACCGACAACAGGTGGGCCGATAGCACGACGTGGTCGAAGCGCCGTCGTTCGAACAGGCGTCCGAGCTTCCCCTCGTCGAACGGCTCCGCATTCAGGTCGAGCACCTCGACGGGATAACCGGCATCCCGGAGCGATGCGGCGAGCATTCCGGCGCCGAGCGGCGCCATCGGGTACACGCCCGAGAGGTTGATCCGCACCCGATCCGAAGGGCAGTTCACCACGAGATTCGTCGGCTTCATCGTCGATACTCCGCATTCCTACGACGCAGTTCGGGCCCCGCATCGACCGGCAACGTCGCCTCGTGGTGAAGACTGCACGACGGTGGGCGTTCCCGTGGCCGCCGGTCAGACCGTCGCGCTCGCGCTCGATTCTCTCGTGGCGGTGCTGCGTGCGAGAAGCGCGCGCGACGCGCCTCGCACCTGCGCCAGCGCCGACTTGGTCATCGCCAACGCACCGACCGCGAGATCGCCCAAGCTCAGCAGATCCCCGAGGATCAGCCGCACGATCGTCTTGGGGCGCAAGTAGAAACGCCGCAGCGCGTATTTCTGGAGACGTTGCAGCTCGAGCGCGCTCATGTGCTCGTTGACGGTCAGTGCTCGTGGCGAATCCGAATAGAACGTGGCGATTCGATCGAAGTCTTCTTCGCGTATCGAGCTCGGATCCACGAACTGTTCGAACAAGGGAGATCCCGGATACGGCACCACGACGTTGAACTTCGCGACGTCGAGATCCAGGCGACGCGCGAGGCTCACGGTCTCGAGCGCGTCCTCCCGCCTCTCGCTCGGCAGACCGAGCAGGAACAACCCCATCGTGTAGATGCCGTGCTTCCGACACGTTCGCACGACGTGCTCGATGTTGGGAACGGGCGCGGCTTTGTCGATCGTGGCCCGAACCCGATCGGAGCCGCTCTCGATACCGAACATGAGAACGCGGCAGCCCGCCTCCCCCATCGCCTCGATCAGCTCGTCATCGAAGATCTCGACACGGGCTTCCGTCAGAAATCGGACCCCGCGAGCCGGCAATCCGGAGCGCTGCAGCTCCCGGCACAGCTTCAGACCGTATCCACGGCTCACCGGAAAATTCGCGTCGTAGAACGCGAAAAAGCGAACTCCATACTGCTCCAGGCCCACCCGCATCTCGTCGACCACCAAGGCCGGATCTCGGACGATGGTCTTGGCCCAGAACAGATTTTGACTGCAGAACGAGCACACCCACGGGCAACCGCGCGACGAGATGAGCGGCAGCACGCGCTGGCCGAATCCACCTACCGCTCGACTTTGGTAGACCGAGAGCGGGAACAGATGCCACGCGGGCATCGGGATGCGGTCGACGTCGCGAATCTGCGCCGTGCGCGACGTCGAACGGACGGTGCCGTCTTCGATGAAGCTCACGCTGGGAACGGTATCCAGTGATGCAGCACCGCGCAGCGCGCGCACCAGCGGCGCGATGATGGGCTCGCCCTCGCCGTGCACCACGACGTCCGCCCAACCCTCGCGCAGAATCCGATCCCCAAACACCGAGGCATGGATGTTGCCGACGACGATTCGCGTGCCGGGCGATCGGCGGCGCAGCTCCGTGCAGAGCCGCCGAGTGCGGGTTGCGGAGGCCGTGAGGAGCGAAATGCCCACGATGTCGGCGCCGAATCGCTCGATGCGATCCAGCACCGCCGTGTCGGGCAAGTCCTCGGCAAACTGGTCGACGATCGATACCCGCTCGCCCTCGCCGCCGAGAATCGAGGCGAGATACGCGATTCCGAGCGGCGGCGCGCGAACCGCGAAACGCCGCGCCAGCCCGAGGTTCTCGTCGAAGTTGATCGCCGGATTGATCAGAGTGACGCCAGGCATCGTGGTGGAGCTCCGCGCTCAGCGCAGCGCCTCGATCCGCGGATAGAGGCGAAGACTGAACAAGTACTGGGTGAACCTCGCCAGGGTTTCGACGAAGTGTCGCGGCCCCTCGATGAATCGGAAGAAGCCGAGCCAGCGATCCGGACGCAACAGAAAAGAGGCCAGCATCGCGAGCACGCGCCGACGCAGCAGTGATTCCGTCGGGGCGACCCCGTCGCCATAGCGCAAGGGCACACCCATCGATTCTTCGAACACACTCACCGAGACGACGCTCAAACGTGCTCGCCGCAAATAGCCGAGTGTGTCGCGGTAGTCGCGATCGGATTCCCCCGGCGCTCCCAGGAGGAAGTGACCGATGGTCTTGACGCCGCGCGCAGCGAACATGGCGACGGCTTGATCCACGTCGCCGAGCGTGAACTGCTTTCGCAACCGTGCGAGATGCGCCTCGGAGCCAGTCTCCACGCCGATGTGCATGTACTCGGCGCCGGCGTCCCGCAGCGCGTCGGCGGTGGCTTCGCTGAGCGGATTGGGTCGCATCCATGCACTGAAACGCAGTCCCGGGAAGCGACGCGCCAGCGATTCGCACAACGACTGCACGCGGCGTGGCGACTGACCGAACGATGCATCGCGGAAGAAGACCTTCCGGATGCCGCGGCGATAGAGGTAATCGATCTCCGCGAGCACGGCGTCGAGGTCGCGGTAGTGCGGCTTCCCGATCTCGGGCACCGGGCAGAAAGTGCAGATCGAGACGCAGCCGTGCGCCGTGTACACCGACGCGAACGGCGGGCGCCAGTACGGCAAGTAGTACTGCGAGAAGTCGATCAAGTCCTGGCGCGGACGATCCATGATGAAGGCGCTGCGCTCGACGTCGACGCGTATCTCGCCCCCCTCCCGCCAGGCCGCGTCGCGCGGGGTGCGCCCGAAGACCGAATCGGCGAATCCCGGCGAGGCGAAATCCCAGAGCACTCCGTCCACCCCCTCGGCCTCGTGAAGGAACCGCTCGCGCCGCCCGTACGTGACGTCACCAACCACGAAGAGGCGGAAACGGTGCTGCTCCTTCAGGCGGGTCAGGAGCGCCATGTCGGACGCGAGCGTCGGCGAGGAAACCAACGACAAGACGTGCTGCGGCGCAAAATCGGCGACCACTCGCTCGAGCGCCGCCACGCTCGGCTGCACGACGCCATCGAAGATCCGCACGTCGCAATCGGCGACGTATGCGGACTGCACGAGCAGGTCGAGCGGATGCCAGACGTAGAGCGCCGACTTGGCCGTCGGATGCAGCGTGTCCCGCATCACCGGAACGGGATACGGGGGGTTGAGCAGCAAAACGCGGCTTGGCGAGGGTGCGCTCATGACCAAGCTGCGAACTGGGGCACGTGACCCGCGACGGAGGTCGGCGCGCAGCGCCAGTCGTCCCTGAAATAGGAAGCCACCTCCGCGGCACCGAGCCGTGCGAACAGCGCGGGGTGCAGCAATGCGGTCGGTATCGGGACGCCCCGCAGCGGCCGGCCGAGCTTGCGGCTCAACGAGACGCGGACGTCGTCCCAACCGTAGTCGCGACCGTCGGAGGCCAGCAGCGTGCCGCCGGTCGCCCCGCGGCGCGCCAGCACCTCGAGCAGCGAGGCCGCGTCACGCACGTCGATCGCGCCGAAGCGCGCCGGACCGGTCGGGAAGAGCCCCAGCCCGAGCAAGGGTGCCAACTTCGCGCGCAGTCGATCGTGCTCCGCGACCACCATCGGGAGTCGCACGATCGCCGCCCCGCTCGCGCTTGCGACGATCCTCTCCGCATCGAGCTTGGAGCGGCCGTACGTGGAGACCGGTGACGGGCGGTCCGTCGCCACCAGCGGCCGCCCCGACCGGCTCGGCCCCATCGCTGCGATGCTGGAGGTGAAGACGAGCCGCGGGCGCGTGGAACGGCGAGTCACGGCGTCGACGACGCGTCGCGTGCCTTCGATGTTCGTGCGGCAGATTGCCGCCGTGCCACGACGAGTCTGCGTTTCCGCCGCGAGATGGATCACCGCCGTCACGTCAACGAGCCATTCGTCCCGGAACTCCAGAATGTCTCCGGATACCCGGTCGACGCCCGTGGGAACCTCGCGAAGGGGGGTGCGATGTTCGAGAGCGCGAACTGACCAGCCTCGAGCGATGAGCAACCGCAGGACGGCGCGCCCGACGACGCCTGACGCACCGGTGACGAACGCAGCTTCCATGCCGTGGAGGATCGCGTCAACCTGCCATCCGATCGTGAGCCTGCGGTCGAACTATCGCACGCCCCCGATTCACACTCGGGCAAACCCACTCAAACCAGCGACGGCGCGTGCGTGGCGATCCAGCGCCACGAGCGCACGACACGCCGAGGACGCGGCATGCACCGCACCTCGAAGTCGCGCTTCCAATCGGCGCAGGTCGCACCAGTGTGGGCAGCCGTAGCCGGTGCGCACCGCGCGCTCGCGATGACGACGTGGCCCACCGTCACCGCCGCTCGCTTGCGACCACGACGGTTGGCGAGGCGCTGGTACGTCGCGGACGAGCAGCTGCCGGCGACTTCGCAGCGGCGAGTTGTCGAGGCTGTCGATGCCGCGGCGGGGCCTCGACAGCTCCCGACCGACGAAGAGCGAGGTGATCGATGGGCACCACCACGAGCCGCGAGGCGGGTGCCTGTTTCAGAAGCGGGCTAGGGCCCGGTTTGAAGCGGCGCGAACGGGAGCACTATCGTCGCGCCCGCCCCCGCGGCGCGCGCCACCGCGCGGCGAGGGGCGCGTCTCGGTGGCGCGCGACGCGCACCGAGCGTCCGGGCTCGATCTCACCGGCTCGCTCGTCCCGATGTCCGATCCCCGCCGCGACCCGGTCACGCGCTCGTCGCGACCGCGAGCACACGCGGCGCGGGCGACACTCCTCACGATCGGTCTCGCGAGCGCGCTCGGCCTGCTCGTAGTGGCCAACACCCGGGCAGCCGAAAGCCCCAAGTCGGGAGAGAGCCACGGCTTCGTGTGGATGCAGCGCAATCTGCAGAAGGCGTGGAACTGGCTCACCCAGCAGGACCGCATCGCGGTGCTGTGGGGGCAGATCTGCCGATTCGCCACTCCCGTTCCGGGCGGCTACGCGGCCGGCATGGGGTTCTCGATCGTCGAGCTCCGCCCCGACGCCGAGGGACGGCTCTCCATCGCGTCCACGATCAACGTGGGCAACTCGACCCACGCCGGGCTCTCGCACGGCAATCGCGTCTACGCCGCCGCGGGCTACGAGGGATTGGTCACCATCGACGTCTCCCAACCCGGGCACATGCGTGAGCTGGGTCGCCATCGCGGTCTCGGCTACGCGCTCTCCATCGCCATGGGCAAGGGCTACCTCTACCTGGCGTTCAAGGAGCACGGCGGTCTCGCCGTGTACCGGATGCGCGAGCCGGATCCGCCCGAGTTCGTGCGACAGATCGCCGAAGGCGAAAGCTACGCGCAGATCGTGGTCGAGGGTGACCGCGCGTACGCAGTGGGCAGCGAGAAGCTCATGATCTTCGACCTCGCCGATCCCTCGAGTCCCGCGCTCATGGGTGTGCTCGACGTGCCTTACCAGGCCAAGCCCAAACCCACCGACCCGATGCCGCGCCACGTCGCGATCAAGGGTCACTACGCCTATCTCTCCCACGGCGCCCGCGGGCTCTTGACCGCGGATGTGAGCGATCCGCGCCAGCCCAAGCTCGTGAATCGCTGGGAAGGGATCGATTTCTGCGACTGGGTCGCGGTGGCGGGCGATCGCGCCTTCGCCGCTTCCGAGGGAACTCCGGTGCGGGTCGCCGACGTGTCCGATCCGCTCGCACCCCGCTGGATCGACGTCCTCGATCTGGCCGCGCCACCGCGGCCCCCCGCGCCGGGCGTGCGCTTCGACGATCCCGGGCTGGTGCCGTTCGCGTTCGGGCCCCGCGGCGTCTTCGTGCTCGACGGCCGCGCGCAAGGGGTGCCGGGGGTCGCGTACTCGATGGTCCCGAATCCCTATTTCCACCGCGTGCGGGTCATCGGCGATCAGGCGTACGCCACGGCCGGAGCCGGTGGTCTCCACGTGTACTCGCTCGCCGACCCGGCCAAGCCCTCGGTCATCGGCGTGCGCAAGACCGAGGGCCTGGCGCGCGGGCTCTTGGTGGTGGGCGACCAGCTCTGGATCGCCGACGTGCTCGGCTGGTTGCTCATCACGCGACCGGTCCCAGGCGGCATGCCCGAGTTCATCGAAGCCGCCGATCGCGGTGGCCACGCCTGGGACGTCGACGTGGTCGGCAAGTACGTGTACCTCGCGAACTCGCAGGTGGGCTTTGGCGTGCTGGAGCACACCGAGCACGGCTTCGAGGTCCGTGGCGAGACCTTCTCGGGCGGCTACACGCTGGAGGTGGAGGGCTACGGTCCGTATGCGTACGTGGGCACCGTCGGCGAAGGCGTCGCGGTCTTCCGCGCCGACGAGGACCCGCCACGGCGGGTGGGTGTGCTCAAGTGGGCGACGCTCGGCCCGCTCAAGATCGGCCCGGTGGCTACCGCGATCGCGGTCCACCAAGGCGTGCTCTACGCGGGCACGCCCCAGGGCGACTTGCGCGCCTACGACATCGAGGCTTCGCCCACCGACCCACCGCTTTTGTGGGTGCAGCACGTCGGCGGCACGGTGTTCCAGATCGTGCCGAGCAAGGACGCCGTGTGGGTGAGCGCCGGACCTGCTGGCGTGGTCGAGCTGGCGCCAGGCGGTTCACCACCTGCGATCGTCGCGACCTACCCGGTCCCTGGTTGGGCGATGGGCACCGCACGCTACCGAGATCGATTGCTGGTGGCCGCTGGTGAAGGCGGACTGGTTTCGCTTCCCGTCCACGGCGACGGTGGCAGCGCGCCGAGCCAGCAGCCCTGAGCGCGCTCACAGGAATTCGCGGCAGGTCTCGACGTCCGCAGCGCGCACCGGGGAGGCCGGAGGCGGCGGATTCAGTACCGCGTCGCGGTGGGCGGCGAACCAATCGGCGAGCCGGTCCGCCATCCACTGATAGCCCAGGCTCGACGGATGGACGTACTCGAAGAAGAGCAAGCGATTGGGGTCGCGTGTGACGTCGTCCTGCAAGCGCAGCACGTCCACACCTCGCTCCGCCGCCACCCGAGCGAGCAGCTCGTGGTAGGCGGCCAATGGATCGCGGTCGCCGAAGTAGCGGACGTCCACGAACTCCTCGATCCAGAGGGGGATGGCGCCGTTGCCGCGGGTGAGCGTGTCGATGCACACCAGCGCATGCTCGAACGATTCGAAGTTTCCCGAGAAACTCGCGACGTCCGCGCCGGGATGCCCGGTGACGTGCGCGAGCAGCGCGAGCACCTTGAAGCCGAACGCGTTGTTGTAGACGGACGAGAGCGTCACCACACGCGGTCGGACGCGCGGCAAGAGCTTGTCCATCACGCGCACGATCGAGTGGAACGACACCCCCACGCGCCCCAGGTTCATCACCACCGGGTGGTGATCCGCGAATTCCGGCGACGCACGAAGCCCGGCCTCCAAGCGGTGCGGATAGTCGTAGGCGTCGCCGGGACGATCGTACGGTGAGCCCTCGGTGGTCGAGCCGCCGAAGCTCAGCACCGTCAGGTCGCCCGGCGACCAGGTGACGCCCTGCTCCTTCCGGGCGAGAAAGCGGTCGACGTTGAACTCCTTGGCATCGAAGTAGGAATCGTCTCCACCCGACCACGGACCGCGCACCGCGGACCCGAGCACCAGCGCGAGCGGCACCCCGAGCACCAGGGAGGGGATCGCGATCAAGCCGATCCGCCACCGGCGCGAGGTCGCCGAGCGCCGCCACAGGAAGATCACGAGCGCCACCAGCAGCACGCACCGCCCCCACCAGCCGGTCCACGGGCCAAAGCCCGTGTAGACCGAGCGCTCCCCGTCCCGCTCCACCTCGAAGCGAAGCTTCTCGAGCCGGTCGAAGTCCGCGCGATAGCGGGCCGAGGGATACGAGGGATAGAGCGACATCGACACGGAGCGCCCGTTCACCGCGAGCGGCACCGGCGGTGCGGCCACGCCGTCGCGCACCAGCACCAGCTGGTCGTGATCGAGCCGGATGCCCACGCGGAGCCGCCGCGGATCGAGCGGCACCGGCGGCAGCTCGATGCGCTCTACCCGCTGGCCCTGCTCGTAACGCTGCACCGCGCTCGGCACCTCGGGGATCGCGCTCACGAACAGGTGGTCGAACGTAGCGTTCACCAGCTCGCCGCCATCGAGCCCGAAGAACACGTTCACGGCGCGGGTGCGGACGTTGGGCCGCAGATGGAAGCGGATCTTGGTGAGGCCGTGGGTGTCGCCGTCGAAGCGTCGGAACGACGGTGCCACGCGCGGCGTGTCGGGGCCGATGTCGTGCTCCAGCGGATACGGCCATAGCGCCTCGGCGGCGAAGTCGAACGCCAACACCACCATCGCGATCCCGAGGAACCGAAGCGTGCGCGCGATCGCCGCACGGCTCGGCACTCGCCTCCCGATCGCCCGTACGATGCGCGTGATGCGCGGTGCGGCGACGGCCCCGGAAGTTGGAGCGGTATCGAGAGAGGGGGCTTCACTCTCGATCATGGAGCGGCCGTGAGATGAGGGAAGCGCCCGCTACGCGTCACGAGCAGGCGGAGCCACGTTCGCCACCGATCGCGCCGGAGGCTTTCGGCCTCAGAACGCGCTGAGCCTGCGCGAGAGTGGGCCGCTGCGAAGCCGGCACAGTCCCACACCGATGACCAGCAACGCGACCGCCAGCGCTAGCGGTTCGAGGGTGGTCATCATGTCGCCTTCGTGACCGGAATAGGTCATCCACCACCAGAGCACGAAGGCCGCCACGGCAATGGCCGGTACACCCAAGACCTGTGCGAGCGTGAGGACCGGACGCGCGAGGAACATCCAGACTCCGACCGCCAGCAGCGTGATGCCCAGCAGCGGACCGAACGGATCCCCGCGCCACGCCACGCGAATCGTCACCTTCGACATGATGTAAGCGCCGAACGCGACCATCGCCGTCGCGACGAACTGGGACGCGACTCCATGCGATGGACGGCCCACCCAAATCAACGCCAGCGCCAGGCTGGTGTTGAACACCATGGCGACGATTCGCTGCGGTTCGCCCTCGGGGTATGTGATGAACCAGGCGGCGGCGATCGCGACGATGATCAAACCGGCGCGCTGTAGCTTCGCTGCCGGCCACGTCGTTCCCCAGGAGACGACCCCCGCGAGAGCGGATGCAGCAGGGCGGGACGAAGGCGCGGGGGGATGTTCGTCTTCCATCCGGTCCTCTCCAGACCGCGTTCAGGAAACGCCCAGCCGAATGGTTGGCCGACCGAACGCGTGCAGGCGCTTGCCGAATGGTCATACGCACCTCGAGCCGCGTCAAGGCGGCTCGGCAGGCGCCAACATCGAGAGCAACGCTTCGGCCATGCGTCGATGGCCCTGTGGCGTCAGGTGGACATCGTCCATGAACAGAAGCTCGTCGCGTTCCGCGACGAATCCGGGTATCGGATCGAGCACCTGTGCGCCCTCCGCAGCCGCGACCTCGTCGAGGACCGGGTAGAACGGGCCGACGCTCGCCCAGCGTCCCGCATGGTAGACCACCTCCAACATCGGCTCCTTCACCAGAACCACCGACAGGCCACGCCCGCGCGCCGTCCGTACCAGCCGCGTGAGGGCGTCCCGGAACGAACCGGGATCGCCGAAGGCATTGTTGGCGACGTTGTTGAGGACCAGGTGCGTGGGAGCGAGAGGCGAGAGCCAGCGGTCGAAGCGTTCGCTCAGGTAGTCGAGCGTCGCGGACTCGACCCCCAGATTCCACACGATCGCCGCACGACCTGGCGATCCGAGCAGCTTCTCGAGCACCATCGGATAGGCAGCGCCCCAGCGTTCGGGAAACGGGTAGCCGCGGGTGCTGGACCCGCCCAGACAGGCGACGCGAAGCGAGCGATCTGCGGAAGGCCGCGCCAGCTCGTCGCGCGGCTCGACGCGGATCTGAATGCGATCGAAGAGCACGGCGAGCACCACCACGCACACCACGATGAAGAGCACGTGCACGAACGGCGTCGCGAACCACCTGAAGAGACCGCGCCCACGCACGCGCTGGAATCGCGCCAGCACCCGATCGCGCAGCACCAGGAAGAGCCACGTGAACGCCACCACCAGCGTGGCGAACGTCCGAAACACCCGCCGTTCTTCCGCGGTGAAGCTCATGAGCAGCTCCACCCGCGGAACTTGGCTCAGCCCCGCGAAGAGCAGCGAGAGGCTGGTGAGCACCAGCGCGATGGCCGCGGGCTCGTGCTGGCTCTGATGGGGCAAGAACCGGCGCGCCGCGGCGCGAAGCCCGCCGCGACCGACCAAGATCGCGACCACCGCCACCACCATCAGCGTGAGCGGTGAGACGAGCCGCTCGAATCCCGCGAAGGCCCGCAGCGGAACCCCGCCGTCGAGGGTCACCTCGCCGAGGGTCACGCGCCGATGGAGGTCGGGGCTCGAGGGGGGAAACATCACGGCTTCGAAGTTGCCGTCGGCGCGTGGCGATTCGAGCTCGACGCTCGCGCCCGAGTCGAAGCGCGCGGCGATGCGCCCGTCGGCCCGCTCCAGCGCGAGCCGCCCGCCGGCGACGGGCAGATCGGCGAGGGGGTGGCGCTCCACCAACGCATGCTCGCGGTAGACGAACCATCCCGACTCGAGGGCCGGAAGGCGGCTCACCCGAAGCAGCACGTAATCGTTCGCCACCCGATCGAGGACGAAGCTCAATGCTTCGTTGGGCTCGACGCGATAGCGCAGATCGAGCTTGCGCCAAGCCCGCGCGGTGCGGGTATCGAGGCGCACGTGGTTGGTGGCGAGGGAATCGAGTCCCGGCGGCACGTGCGCGAGCCGGCCGCAAGGCGACTCGAGGCGTGGCAGCACCACTGGCGAGACGGTGAGCAGCAGGTAGAGGAACGCGACCGCGACCGCACCCAGCCAACAAACCTGCCGCACCCATCGCCGTCGCGGCTCGCCGTTCGTCATGGTGGGATGTGCGGACTGAGTCGCGAAGACGAAGCGTGAGCATAGCCCGCGACCTGCGCGGCGCAGGAGGCATCGAAAGCGTGGAGCGTGACTCGTTTTCGCGCTGAGCCCGTCCGAGGGGTGCAGGCGCGGGGGCTGGCCACACGACCCGATGAACGGTTGCGGTCGCGAGCGGCTGTTGATAGCGTCCTGAGAAACGATCGCGGGGCGAGAAACCGGCCAGCGCGATGTGGACCGTGTCATGACAGAACGACAGCCGCCGCGGCCCCGCCTCGCCATCGCGATGCTGGTGGTCGCGATCTGTGTGTGGCGCTACGCCGAGTCCCACCCGCCTGCCACGAACGGCATGCTTGCGACCATCGGACCGACGGCGTTCGCGCTCGCCCTGGCCGTCGCCGCTCTGAGAATCCTCCGCGGCCTTCCGCTGCCATTCATCGGCCAGGCAGAGCACAACACTCCGCGACGCGTGGCCGCAGCGTGCCTGGCAGCCGGCGCCGGCATCGTCCACTGGTACGGAGCTGCGCACCCGCCGGCAGACGGCGCGATGGTCTCCACCATCGCGCCGACCATGGTGGCGATCGCCATGCTCGTGATCGCCTGGCGAGTCCTCCGTGGGCTCGCCCTACCCTTGAGCGCATCGGCGCAGAAGCTCTCGCCCAAACAGGCGATCGGCCTGAGCGTGGCGGCCATCGCACTGCTCGTGCGCCGCTACGTCGCGTCGCATCCTCCCGAGAACGGGGGGCTCGGCGCCACCACCGTTCCGACGCTCGTGGCGCTGGGCCTGCTGTGGGTCGCATGGCAACTTTATCGGCACGAAGAGCTGCCGTTGCGCTCCGTCCTGACCCACGCGACACCGTCGCAGCGGCGCGGCGCGCTCCTCGCCGTGCTCGGCGCGGTCGTGCTGGGACGGTGCATCCAGAGCGCCGCACCCGGCGGTGACCTCTTCGGGACGGTGCTGCCCGCGTGGCTCGCGGTGGGAGCGATCGTGTTCGGCGTCGGCCGGTGGCGGCGCCAGGCGCTCGGCCCATCCGGCGTACAGCCTGCGTAGGCGCCTGTCGCGCGGGCATACTCGCGCGACGACGCGGCCGCCCCTCCTCGAACGACGGCGATCCCGCGACCAACGCGGCTGAGTCGACCACCACGACCTACGGCTCGAGGACCCGCACTCGAAGCGCAGGCTCGGCCGATGAAGTGAGCGCCGGGACGAAAGCACCGGCGCCGGTCGCGCTTCGCTTCCCACCTCGCATCGATGTCTCCCCTCGGCCAAGCCATCCATCTCGCGATTCCGCTCGCGATGCTGGGCATCTCGGTCGCGCATTCGCTGGCGGTGCGCGGGCGGCGCGTCACGCGGATCTTCTTCGCGTTCGCGCTCGCCTTCTTCCTGGTCAAGGGCGCGATGGACACCCAACGCCCGGCCCACGACTTCTCGTTCTTCATCCACCTCCACCTGCTCGAGATTCGCGGCCGGAACGTGGGGCTGTTCTTGGTGTTCCTGCCTGCGCTCCGGGTGTCGTTTGCGTACGCCGGGGTGTGTTTCGGCGAGTTGGTGTGGAAGCGCTTCGAGAGTCGGCGGGGACGGTTCTGGCCGATGGTGAGCGCCTCGCTGTTCGCGTATTGCATGCTGGGCGTGGCGCTCGAATACCTGAACGCCCGCACCGGCTGGTGGGTGTGGCGACCCGAGATGGACAACATCGGCTTCACCCACTACCTGTTCACGTGGGTGATCTGGGGGGGCGGCTACTACGAGACGTTCTTCCTGAATTTCGCGCGCTGGAAGCGATTCCAGCGTCCAGCGCGCTTCGCGGTCGCGTACTTCGTCGGCTACTACGTGTTGATGATCGGGGTCTCGGTGACCGCCGCGTTCCTGCGCAACCCGATCTTCATCTCGCTGGGGATGCTGTTCATGGTGCTCGGACTCAAGGTGCGCGGGCCCGAGCTCGAGCCGCTGCGCAAGCCCAGCGCGGCTGCGGCCTGACGCAGCCTTCGTACCAGGGCGCTCAGCCCGCTCCGTCGGCGCGCGAAGCCACCGAGCGCGTCACGGTGGCCTGCGCGAAGCCGCGCGCCACTTCCACGTCCGGCATCACCGGTGGCCGACCGTCGTACGCCCATTGCGCGAACTCCGGGTTGAGCTCGCGATAGAGCCAGCGCGCGCGCACGGTCAGCCGCTCGCCGACGTCGGCGGGAAGCGCGACCTCGAAACGATCTTCGGTGCTCTCGCCGCGTTGCAGGGCGCGCTCGACCACGTCACCGGTGCTGCGCCAGACGCGATAGCGCTCGAGGCGGTGGCCGTCGCGGTCGAGGGCATGGCCGCCCATGCGAGGCGTCTCCGGGGCGAGCCTCCCCGCGGCGTCGCGGCGCCCACTCGCGAGCAACTCCCGGCCGCTCTCGTCGCGCACGTCGAGCTCGAGCCACATCTCGAGCAGGTCCATCGGGCCGGCGGGAAACGCGTGGTCGATCGACAAATTGGTGGTGCGCACGACGAGCGGCCACGTCCCACCGGGTCGTGCTGGCGCAGCGACGTCGATCGCCACGTCGAGGTAGCGGAACTCGCCCAGACGCTCGGGCCCGAGTGTCGGCAGGGCCTTGGGAATCGCCCTGTACTCCTCGAAGGGGAAGTCCTCGGTGAGCATGTCGCTCGACGCCCAGGCTTCCATCAGCGCCACCGTGGGGCGGTCGCCGAGCAGCAAGGGAAGCAGCGTGTTGGTGCCGGGGACGAGGTGGCTCTTCGCCAGCGCCTCCGGCTCTCCTTCGCGAGCGAGCCTGAGCTGCTGGCGCGGGGGCATGTGGCAGGTCACGCACGAGCGCGCCTCGGAAGCCGGCACGATCTGCGCGCGATGGCAAACCAGACAGGCATCGTCCCGCTTCAGCACGCGCGGTGCCAGGGCGCGTCCGTGGGCAGCGGGCGTGAGGTCGATGGCGAGACGCAGCCACGTGCCGAGCGCACCACCGCGCCGCTCGGCGCCTCGGAACGGCGCGAGGCCGCGCTCGTCGACCCGCAGCCGGACCGCGCTTCGCGATCGATCGCCGGGGAGCTCGATGGCGGCGAAGCTGTGGCAGAAGACACAGCCCATGCTGGAGTGGGCCGTGTAGTCCGGTCGCGGTGGCTGGGGCTCGGCGAGGGCGCGCGGCTGGTGGCACCCGAGGCAGATGACGACCTCGGCCGGCCCCGTCTCCTCGGCCAGGAGCGCGAGCGGACGCTCGAGGTGCGTGGGCCGCATCGAGCGGTCGTGGGACGAGCGTGCGTGGTCGGAGAGAACACCGGCGTGGCAGCCGCTCTCGCCGCCACAGCTCTGATTGAGCGAGAGCAGCTCGGGATCGAGTGGCAACGGCAGCGCGTCGCGCTCGTCCGGGGTTCGCTCGGCGTACGGGACGACCGAGAGGTGAATCGTGGTCTCGCGCACACGGACGTGCGGTTCGGCGAGCGCCACACCGAGCACCGCGACCGCAGTCCCCACCACGCCCCACTCGCGACGCAGGATCGGGCGCCCGGCGCGGATACGCGTCCACGCGACGCGAGTCAGCGCGAGGACACCGAGTCCCACCATCAGGAGCCCGCCGAAGCGATGCACCGAGAAGAGCATCGCGAGCGGACGCCCGCCGCCCAGCAACACGAGGAGCGGTCCAGTGGTCGCCGCCATCGCCCACAGCAACGCGTGCAGGAGCTCGAGCACGAAGCGCGGCGACCACATGACGCGCCCGATCCAACCACGAAGACCGCGCAGCGCCACGGCGCCCGAAACCGCGAGTGCCAGCCACACCCATGCGGTTCGCGACTGCGACAGGCCGATGGGAATGCGCAGGTAGGGCAGCAGGAAGACCAGCACCACCAAAACCAGGGTCGCGAACGCGGTGCACGGCGCGAGCTCGGGAACGTACGTGCGCAACCGCCGGAAGAGCCCGCGCAACACCCACGGCACCACCAGCACACCGACCACGACGTGCGCCGCCAGCGCCGCCCAGAGCTCGGGCGTCCAGGCGCTGCCGAACGCCAGCCAAGCACCCGTCGTGAGCAGCGCCACGATGCCGGCGAACGTCCTCACGAGGTGGGATCCTCGACGTGCGCGCCGAAGGCGTGCGACGGCGTGAGCGGCTGCCCCGGCCGCGCATTGCGGCTCGCGCGTGGCATGTGGCATCCGACGCAGCCGCTCTCGGCGCGGCATTCGGCGCGCATCCTGGGTTGCTGGTGACGCGCGTCGAGGTCCGGGGACGGGGCGCTACCCGCGGGCCACTGGTGACACGCGATGCAGAGCGCGTCCGAGCCCACCCCCGCAAGCCGCATCTCCACGCGATGCCGCGGCGTGAGCGAGAGCATCGAGCGCGCGTCGATGGCGACCGAGCCGAAGATCGGCGGATAGCGGAACACGAGGCTGGGGCTCGAACCGGCGACCCGGGTCGTCGAGGAATGACACACGAGACAGGAGATACCCTCGCGTCGGCCCTCGGGCGCGCCCAGCTCGCCGCGCTCGCCGACCACCCCGGCCAGCACCGAGATCGGGTCGTGACAGCTCATGCAGCTCGCAGCGGCGTCACGTCCCTCGGCAGCGGCGACGGTCTCCACGGCTTCGCGATACGCGACGCTGGCTGTGCGGCGATGAGGTGCGGCTTTCCATTCGGCGAACACGAACGGGTGGCAGGACGCGTTGCCACACGTCGCCGATTGACCGAGCACCGTCGGCGAGTACGCGGCACCGCTCTCGGTGCGCACGAATCCGGCCCCGAACTCGGCGTGCTCCACCACGGTCGCCTCTGCCGCGACGATCGAGAGATTGGCGCCGTCGTATTCCGGACTGGTCAGAACCACGACGACATCCTGGACGTGGTCGGGCTGGAAGACGGAGAGGACCGCGTTGGGCGGGTTGGAGGCGAAGCTGTCCTCGCCCTGACCCCACGAATCGATGAATTCGCCCGAGGGGATGTGCCCGGTGACACGGTC
>CAYVDO010000122.1:0-18825 GCA_964450125.1 uncultured bacterium | reverse complement strand
ACGCCCAGTCGATGGCGTTCTTGAGCGCGCCCGGCACGCCGTGGTTGTACTCGGGAGTCGAGATGTAGAGGCCGGCGGCGCGAGCGATTCGCTCCTTGAGCGCCAGCGCGGAAGTGGGCATGCCGGCACTCTCGACGTCACCGTCGTAGACCGGCAGCGCCAGCTCCTTGAGATCGACCACGTCCACTTCGGCGCCGGCCTCCGTCAGTGCCGCCGCACCCAGCGCTACCAGCTTCCGATTGTAGGAATCCCGGCGCAGGCTGCCGGGAATCGCAACGATGCGTGGTGCGGCCATGAACGCCCTCCAGGAAGGCCGAGATGCGGAACGAGAATGCGCGAGACGCTACGTTATCGCTCCGGATCGGCGTGAATCGAAACGCCGCGAAAGAGACCATGGCGAGCCAACCGTCGATCGTGTTCCTGGATGCGGCCACCCTCGGTGAGCCGACTGGCGCCGTGGCGGTGCTCGCCGAGTGCCATCCGTGCAAGTTCCACGACGTGACTGGGCCGGAGGACGTAGCGGGCCGGATCGCGGGCCACACGATCGTCGTGACCAACAAGGTGGCGCTTTCCGCCGACGTGCTGGGATCTGCGGCTGCCGCGGATCTGCGGCTGATCGCCGTGGCGGCCACGGGCGTCGACGTCGTGGATCTGGCAGCCGCTCGCGAGCGCGGCATCGCCGTCGCCAACGTGGTCGGTTACTCGACGCGCTCGGTCGCCGAGCACACGCTGGCGCTCATCTTCGAGCTGGCGGCGCGCGTGGGACGCTACGAGCACGCCGTTCGCGAGGGCGCGTGGGAGCGAAGTCCGATCTTCACGGTCTTCCGCTGGCCGCGCCTGGAGCTCGCCGGTAAGACGATCGGAATCGTCGGCCTGGGCGCGATCGGTCAGGCTGTGGCACGGATCGCCGCCGCGCTGGGGATGGAGGTGCTGGTCGCCTCCCGCCCCGGATCGAGCGACCCACCGCCGCCGGGACGCATTCCACTCGACGATCTTCTACCCCGGGTCGACGTGCTCACGCTCCACTGCCCGCTCACCGCGGCCACGCGCGCGCTCGTGAACGAACGCAGCCTGGGTCGGATGAAACGCGGTGCTTGGCTCGTCAACACCGCTCGCGGTGGGCTCGTGGACGAAGTGGCACTGATCGCGGCGCTCCGGGCGGGCACGCTCGGTGGCGCAGCCCTCGATGTGATCTCGCGCGAGCCGCCGCCGCCGGATCACCCGATCCTGATGGCGGCGCGCGAGCTACCGTATCTGGTGGTCACGCCCCACGTCGCGTGGACCACCAGCGAAGCGCGGCGCCGCCTCGCCGACGAAATCGCCGAGAACGTCCACGTTTTCCTGCGCGGCGAATCGCGCAACCGCGTGGTGTGAGCCGCGCGAGCTCCGCCCGCGCTCAACGCTTGGACAAGAGCATCCGCGCTGCGACGAAGAGCAGGAAGACCCCAAACGCACGACGCAGCATCAGGTCGTCGAGCTTTCCGGCGAGCTTGGCGCCGACGAGCGCGCCCACCAGGATTCCTCCGGCCAGCAACGCGGAATACACCAGGTTCACCTGACCGCGTTTGTAGTACTCGAGCACGCCCAAGATCCCGACGGGCAGTAGCAACGCCGCCAGCGAAGTGCCGTTGGCGGTGTGCTGATCGAGCTTCGCGATGAGCACCATGGCCGGGATCATCACCACCGCGCCGCCGATGCCGAAGAGCCCGGACACGACTCCACCCACCAATCCGATGAGCGCCATCTGCCAGTAGAGCATCCGCCGTCCCCAATCCCCTCCCGCGGGACCGCCCCGCGTGACGCCGTCAACGTGAACCACCTGCCGTCGAACCCGGCGCTCGACACGCACGCGCCGGAGCGCAGGCTCTGCGCCGGCTCACCGGCCGGCCCGGCGAAGGCCACCGCCGCAGCGGATCAGCCTTCCTTCTTCTTGAGCGCGGCGTCGTTCTCCCGGATGAACGAGCGAATGTCGTCCGCCATGTCGAGCAGCTTCTCCCATTGCTCACGGTAGAGCGTCACGGGAAAACGGCCCAGCCCGTACACGGACAACGCTCCCTTCTCACTGACCTTGAGCGAGAGCCCCTTCTGGCTGCGGCGCTTGAGGGCGTCGTTCTCCGCACGCAGACGATCCAGCTCGGCTTGCATTTCCTGGTCGGACATGGCTTCCCCCCGAACGAGTTGTGATAGAGGAGCCTTCCATGAGATCGCCGCGAGCGGAAAGGGTGCAATCCCGGCGCGCAGCGGTCGGGGTGGTGTTCGCGGCGTGGATCGGTCTCACCGCGAGCTGCGATGGCGGGAGCTCTTCCAGCCATGCTGGCGGCAGCGCAGCCGTCGGCGATGAGCGGGCGCGGGTGCGTTTCGACGGAGCCACCCAGTCGCTCACGCTCACGCGCGGCGACGACGTCCTGCTTCAGCTACCGCTCGAGGCGTTCGCGCTGGGAGCCGTCGACCGGATCAACGATCAGCTCAACTACGACCCCTACTGGCTGGGCAACCCGCTCTACCAGCCTTCCGGCCTGGCGTGGCTCACGCCCACGTCGGCTTCGCTCAGCGAGTCCGCGGCGGCGAGCTTCACCGTGGCGCTCGCGTACGAGCGCGGCGCAACCGCCACGCTGCGCGTGGACGCGCGCGCCGATGGGCGCTTCGAAGCGCACTTCACGCCGAGCGCCGACGGACCGCCGATCGCCTTCCTGCGACTCGCGCCGCGGGTCGACGCGAGCGAGGCCTTCTACGGCCTGGGCGAGCACTTCGACGCCGTCGATCAGCGCGGCCAGGTCCGCGCCATGCAGCTCGAGGCGAGCCTCCGTTTCGAGAGCTTCTACAACGAGGTGCACGTGCCCGTGCCCTTCGTGATCGGCACGCACGGCTGGGGATTTTTCGTCGAGAGCCGCTATCCCGGCGTCTTCGACGTCGCGGCGCGGGCTTCCGACGTCGTCGAAGCCACGTTCGGCACCGGAGCGGCGTCGAGCGCGGGCCTCACGTTCCACCTCTTCGCCGCCCAGCACCCGCTCGACGTCACGCGCCACTACTACGACGTGACGGGCTACCCGCGGCTACCAGCGCCATGGGCGCTGGGGCCGTGGCTGTGGCGCGACGAGAACCGGGATCAAGCCGAGGTGGAGCGCGACGCCGAGACCATCCGCGATCTCGACCTCGCCCACTCGGCGCTTTGGATCGACCGCCCCTACGCCACGGGCGTGAACACGTTCGACTTCAACCCGCCCCAGTTCCCCGACCCCGCGGCGATGATCGAACGGCTCCACGCACTGGGCTTCCGCACCGCGCTCTGGCACACGCCGTACCTCGACGAGTCCGATCCCTCGACCGCCGCGCTCCGCGACTTCGCGACCCGCAACGGCTTCTATCCGCCCCGCAGCGGCCTGCTCTTCAACGGCTGGGGCCGGCCCATCGATCTCACCAATCCCGAGGCGTACGCGTGGTGGCAGAGCCTCATCCGCCGCTACACCGACGCCGGCATCGAGGGCTTCAAGCTCGACTATGGGGAAGACGTGGTGCCCGGGGCGCTCGGCATCCGCGACAAGTGGAACTTCGCCGACGGCAGCGACGAGCGCACCATGCACGCCGGCTTCCAGCTTCCCTACCACCGCGTCTACGCCGAGACGCTGCCGGAACGCGGCGGATTCCTGCTCTGCCGCCACGCGACCTACGGCGACCAGGTGAACGTGAGCGTCATCTGGCCCGGCGATCTGGACGCGACGTTCGCTCGCGCCGGCGATCCCGCCCACGACCGCGATGGCGAACGATACGCGTCGGTCGGCGGCCTTCCGGCATCGATGATCGCCGGCCTCACCCTCGGCCCGTCGGGGTTCCCCTTCTACGGCTCGGACACCGGTGGCTACCGTCACTCACCGCCCGACAAAGAAGTCTTCGTGCGCTGGTTCGAGCAGACCGCGCTCTCGAGCGTGATGCAGATCGGCACCAGCACCAACGACGTCGCCTGGGAGCCCACGCCCGAGAACGGCTTCGACGCCGAGGTCCTCGAAACCTACCGCCGTTACACACGGCTGCATCTGCGCCTTTTCCCGTACGGGTGGACGCTGGCGCGACGGATCGCCGCAGACGGCCGCCCCATCCAGCGGCCGCTTGGTCTCGCCTACCCCGAGCTCGGTGAGCATCCCTGGGACGAGTATCTGTTCGGCGACGATCTGCTGGTGGCGCCGGTGGTCGAACGCGGCGCCCGCAGCCGCTCGGTGCTCGTTCCTCCAGGCACTTGGCTCGATTGGTGGACGAGCGAATTCGTCACCGGCGCGGCGCGCGTGAGCGTCGAGGCACCGCTCGATCACTTGCCGCTCTGGATCCGCGCTGGCGCGATCGTGCCGCTGCTGAGGCCGACGATCGACACGCTCTCGCCCACCACCGATCCCGCGCGCGTGGACTCCTACGCAACCACCCCCGGAGTCCTGTATCCACGCGTGGCGCCACTGGCGAACCCAGGCGAATCCGCCGAGATCCTGCTCTTCGACTCGACACGACTGGCCCAGTCCCTCACCCCCGATACGCTCACACTGGAATACGCGCCCGGCGGCGATTTCGCGCACGGTGCGGTGTTCGAGGTGCTGGCGCTGGGAGCGCGGCTTGCGAGCGTGGCGATGGACGGCGTCGAGGCGCCGCCGCGCGCGAGCCTCGCCGAGCTGGAAGCGGCCGGCTCGGGCTGGACCGCAGACACCGCCACGGCGGGCTCGGCTTGGATCGCCGTGCCCGGTGGCGCGCACACCGTCGTCGCCCACCTCCGCTGACGGCAGCGCCCTCCGCCAGCGAGATCGCCCCTGAGCACTCGCGAGACGGGGATCGATTTGCATGGGTCTACGTGGTAGCGTCCGCGCCCCATGAAAAAACATCATTCGACGCTCGTTTCTGTCTTTCGCATCCACCTCCTCGCGGCAGCGGTGCTCGCCATCGGCGCATCGGGCGCTAGGGCGCAGGAGCCCGCTGAAGGCACCGACGCAGCCGAGTCGGTGTTCTCGAAGGCGGTCATCGGGCCCAAGCAGGTCGACCTCGGTCACGACCTGGTGCTCGATCTCCCCGAGGGCTTCGCGCTCATCACACAGCCCACCGCCGGCGAGCTGATGGAGCAGATGGGGAACAGCAACCGCGAGGGGCTGCTGGCGCTCGTCACCAAGCGCGAGGGTGACTGGCTCGTGACCGTCACCTACGACGACGAGGGCTACGTCAAGGACGACGACGCCGCCAAGCTGAATGCCGGCGAGCTTCTCGACTCGATCCGCCAAGGCACCGAGGCTGCCAACCGCCAGCGCCAGAAGCGCGGCATGGCTCCCGTGGAGGTCGTCGGCTGGGACGAAGCGCCCGCCTACCAGGCAGACGTGCACCACCTGGTGTGGGCGGTACACGGGCGGTCCGAAGGACACGAGATCGTGAACTTCAACACCCGTGTCCTCGGGCGGCGCGGCGTGGCCTCGCTCAATCTGATCGACGATCCGGCCAACCTGGCCAACTCGAAGCCCGAAGCGGCGACGCTGCTGGCGGCCACCACCTTCAAGGTCGGCTCGCGCTACCAGGACTTCCAGCCCGGGAACGACAAGGTCGCCGAGTACGGGCTCGCAGCACTCGTCGCCGGTGGCGCCGGCGCCGCGGCCCTCAAGGTGGCGAAGGTCGGGATCCTCGCGAAGCTCGGCGGCAAGATCCTGGCGCTCTTGATCGCCTTCAAGAAAGTCGTGATCATCGCCGCCTTGGGTGTGGTTGCCCTGCTGCAAAAGCTCCTCGGCGGGGGCAAGAAGAAGGCTCCGGCCGCGTAGCCCGCAGAGTTCCGCGTGGCGGCGGGCGAACCCCGCTACGCGCGCGGGTCGCGGCAAGCGGCCGGGCATCGACCCCGCACCGCGCACATCGCAAGCCCGTGCGATCTCGTCCCCACAGAAGGCATGGTTCCGTCTACCGATGGTTGGCGAATCAGTCGATGCGGCCGCCGGCCGGGCAGTGTGGCGGCGGCGCTTCGCGCTCGGCGGCATCACGCTGATCGCCGGTGCGCTGCGCTTCTGGGGGATCGCTTGGGGCGCTCCCGAGCGGTACGACTTCTACATCGATGAGATGCGCTACGTGATTCGGCATGCGCTGAATCTCTCGCTCTCGAATCCCGAACCCACCTTCCTGAACTACCCGAGCTTCCTCGCGTACACGATCGCGATCGGCAGCGGGCTGCTCGCGCGCCTCGGCGTGGAGCTCGAACGCTGGCAGGTGCACGTCCTGGGGCGATGCATCGTCGCGGCGTACGGCACCCTGACTGCGCCGCTGACGTTCTGGATCGGCGAGGCGCTCGGAGCGCCGTTCGCCGGCGCCCTCCTGGCGGGGCTCGCCGTCGCGTTGCTACCCGACCACGTCTGGGAGAGCCACGTCGCAGTCACCGACGTCATGATGACGTTCTGGGTGATGGCGCTCGTCCTCGCTTCGCTGCGGGCGATCGAGCGCCCCAGCCGCGCTCGCTTCGCGATGGCCGGCCTCGCACTGGGGCTCGCGGTGGGCAGCAAGTACACCGCCGCACTCGCCGCGATCGCGCCGCTCCTGGCAATTGCCTCGTGTGCCGTCCCGATGAAGGAGCGCGCGCGGCTTGCGGTCATCGTCGTCGCGACGTCGCTGCTCGCCTGCTTCTGCGTCACGCCGTACAGCTTTCTTCGTGCCGACCGGCTGATCGAGGCGCTCGCCTTCGAGAGCCGGCACGTCCAGGGCTCCCATCCGGGCTTTTCGCTGCCCGCCCCCGGCTTTCAGTACCGGCGATACCTCTACCAGATCGTCGCAGCCTTTCCCTTCGGCATGGGCTTCGCGCTCTACGCGGCGGGGCTCGTGGGCAGCGCCTGGGCGCTGATCGCCCGCACCCGCCGCGCGCTCATACCCCTATCCGTCGCCCTCCTCTTCTTCGCCGTCACGGGCAACTTCCGCTTCACTCCTCTGCGCTACTACCTGCCGATCATCGGGGTGCTCGCAATCTGCGCAGGATGGTGGCTGGGGACGGTCTGGGCGAGCGGCCGGGGCTGGTGCCGCGCGACCGTAGCAGTCGTGACGCTGGCGACGTTCGGCTACACCGCCGCGTTCACGGTCACGACCACCGCCCGGTACTCACGCGATACGCGCATCGCGGCAGCCCGCTGGCTCGAGAAGAAGGTGGCACCTGGCGAGCGCGTGGCGGCGGTCGGAAATCGGAGCTATCTGGCAATCCCGCGGCGGCCTCGCTTCGACTTCACGGTGTTCTCGAAGGCCCGCGCGTTCAAGCTCCGCTCGGTCAAGGCGTACGACGTGATCCAGATCACGTCGATGAACTATCTGCGCGCGTACCGCTCGGGCTCGGCCAAGGCCCTCGGCAATTACCGCCAGCTTCGCAGCGGGCGCGGCGGCCTCCGACTCGTGAAGCGCTTCGAGCCGTGGTTCTTGAATCGCACGCTCTATGAACGCCTCGACCCCATGTTCGGTGGCTACTTCGTGTCACCGACGATCGAGATCTACCGGGCACGCAAGCACGGCGAATGAGCGGTGCCCACACGCTCGCTCAGCTCGCCTTGCGGAAGCGCTCCATGAGGTCGATGAGCTTCTCGACACCTGCGAGCGGCATCGCGTTGTAGATCGACGCGCGCAACCCTCCCACCGAGCGGTGGCCCTTGAGGCCGATGAGCTTCTCGGCATCCGCTTGCTTCAGGAACTTCTTCTCGAGCTCCTCGCTCGGCAGCAAGAAGGTCACGTTCATCCGTGAGCGGTGCGCGGCGTTGGTGACCGTGCCCCGGTAGAACCCGTTCGAGCCGTCGATGGCGTCGTAGAGCGCCTTGGCCTTGGCCTCGTTCAGCTTCTCCATGGCGGCAAGGCCACCTTGCTCCTCGATCCAGGCCAGCGTGAGCCCCACCAGATACACACCGAGCGTGGGCGGCGTGTTGTAGAGCGACTGGTTGTCGGCGTGAGTCTGGTAGCGCCAGATCGTGGGGATGGTCTTGGGCGCCGACGCCATCCACGCCTTCTCGATGATCACGATGGTGACGCCCGAGGGCCCGGCATTTTTCTGCGCACCGGCGTAGATCAGCGCGAACTTCCCGCCGTCCACCGGGCGCGAGAAGATGTCCGACGACATGTCGCACACGTGTCGATGGCCCGCGAATTCCGGCAAGGCCGGCCACTGGGTGCCGTAGATCGTGTTGTTCGAGGTGGTGTGCGCGTAGGCCGCGTTCGCGGGCACGCTCACCCCGCCCAGCGAAGGCAGCTCGCAGAAGTTCTTGTCCTCGCTGCTCGCGATCGACACCGCGTTGCCGAGGCGCTTCGCTTCTTCGAGCGCCTTCTTGGACCACGCGCCCGAGAGCACGTACGCACCCACCTGGTCCTTGCCCAGGAAATTGAGTGGGATCTGCGCGAACTGGCCGCTGGCACCGCCCTGGAGAAAGAGCACCTCGTGGGTGTCCGGGACCTGGAAGAGACGCTTCACCCGTGCCATCGCGTCGGCGTTGATGGCCTCGAACTCCTTCGAGCGGTGGCTGATCTCGAGGACCGAGAGGCCCACGCCGTCGAGCGCCAGGATCGCGTTCGAAGCCTTTTCGAAAACCGAGAGCGGCAGGATGGCGGGGCCGGGATTGAAGTTGACGGGACGGTCGCTCATGGGAGTTCGCTCCTCGCCGAAGTGGCTGTCGCCGCCACGGCGGCCGTCGCAGCCGCCGCCATGACGCGACGCGTGGAAAATCGTTCCGAGTTAGCACATTTCGCGACGGCTGGGAGCGCGCCGCGCGCGGTGGTGGCGGTTCCGTTCGACCGAGCCATTCCGGTCGAGCGCAACCGCGAGTCGCGAGCTGCGCGAACGTAGCCGGCGGACGACGCGCGGGGTACAACAACCACTCGATCTCGCATCGCACCCTGGCGTCGCGCGCGCCGCACGAGGAGACTTCCGCATGGCATCGGCCGAGCTCGCTCAACTGATCGCGGACCTCGATCATGCGGATCCGGCCGTGCGCCACAAGGCCGCCAACGATCTGGCCAACCTGGGCGTGGACGCCATCGAGGCGATCCCCACGCTGATGGCCCACTTCCACGATCCCGACCAGGGCGTGCGAGTGATGGTCCTCAACGCCATCGGCATCATCGGCTCGCCGGCCCGGGTGGCGGTGAACGAGCTGCGTAGGCTCCTCAAGGACCCCGACGAGGAAGTCGCCCAGATGGCCGACTTCGCCCTCGTGCAGATCCAGGGGTCGTGACGGCACCGCGTGTGACGGAGTGACGCAGCTGCGACGCGCGTGGTGGCGCTGGCGCGCGCGCCGGGCGCTCCTGCTGGCGCGACGGGTGACCGCAGCGCCAGCGCTCGCTGAGCGGGCACGACGAGCGCTCGTGGCGACCGTCACACGCGGCGACGAGTCCACGATCCGCGACACACCCGAGCTTCCCGCCTGCATCGAGGAGCTGGTGCCGCTCACGATCCGCGCCGGCGACCTCACGGCGGCCGGCGAGCTGGTCGCGCGCCGCGTCGCGCTGGGTGAGCGTGCCGACGATCGCGCTTCCCGGCTCGCGCTGGCCGACTTCCTCTACCGCGTCACGTTGCAGCTTCGCGCAGCACGCCAAAACGCCCTCGCCGAACCGCACGCACGACGAGCGCTCACGACCCTCGAGGGCGTGGTCGCCAGCAGCGATCCGCGCATCGAGCAAGCGCTCGACACCTTGGCCAGCATCGAGCTTCGCCTCGGCAAGCTCGGCGAGGCAGAGATGCTGCTCACGCGCCTGCTCGAGATCGAAGAGCAAAGCGGCGCCGGTGCCGGTGGCATGGCCCTGGCCTCCACGCTCAATCGACTGGCGCAGGTGAAGCGCGGTCAGGGAAAGCACGCCGAAGCGAGCGCCATCGAAGATCGCGTCGCCTCGCTGCGCGCTGCCGCACGCGACTGACGCGCGCGTGCGAACGCGGCGCCACGACCCACCGCCGCGCTTCCACCCCGTCCCCCCACGACTCGATCTCTCGGCTCTAGGCCCACCCGTCCCTCGTTGGGCCGACGGGCGAACACGCGCAGCGAACCCGGAAGCCCTGCGGCGCTAGACTACGCTCGCCAGTGTGGGGATTTCCCTTTCCGTCGGAGGAGATCGTGCAGCGACCGTCGCGCATGCGCTCGTGGAAACGCTTCGCCGTGCGGATGATGCTCGGGGGCGCCACGGGATGCAGCCTGCTCATCCCGGACGTCAAGGTGAACGTCAACGTCTTCGATCAGCGCACCCAGCTCGAAAACCAGGTGCGTGGCACCTACGAGGAGCTCTCCGACGAGCTCTTGCTGGTGGCCTCGGTGCGCGGCATCGATCCCAACGGCAAGCTCACCAAGCCGCCGCCGCTCGCCGCCGGCAAGGAAGAGGCGCTGCGCGCAGCCCAGAGCCGCGAGTTCAACCGCGACGACCTGAACGACCTCATGCGCCAAGGCTGTGCTGGCGAGAGCGCCGACGGTGGTGTCGCCGCGCGACCGTGCGCTCAGACCGACCAGGATGCGAGCTACCGCGCGTTCGCACGAGCGCTCCTCGGCGAGGAAAACGCGGACCGCCTGGTGCTCATGCGGCGCGTGATCGCCACCAATGCCGATCTCACCGACGCCGACCTCGGCGAGGTGCGCAAGATCTTCGCCGACGTGAATCGCGAGAACGCCGAGCCCGGTTGGTGGATCGAGCGAGCCGACGGTTCGTGGACGCGAAAGGGCGGGTCGTGAGGATCCACCGCGCGCTGGCGTGTGCTGCACTCTTCTCGATCGTCGTTTCCACGCTCGATTGCAGCGGCGCGCGCGCTCCCGCACCGGGCGAGCTCGCCGGCGCGACACTCAGCGGCGCACCCGTCCACTCCGACGTCGACGGCCTCGAACGCGCGTCGTTCCTCACCAGCCACACCGTCAACGACTTCCTGCCCCAACCGTCTCCCGACGGCCGCGAGCTGCTCTACGTCTCGGAGCGTGACGGCCAAAAAGACCTCTTCGTGAAGCCGCTCGGCGCCGGTGTCGGGCGCGGTTCGATCCAGGTCACGTTCCACGCCGCCGACGACACCGATCCCGCCTGGTCGCCCGGCGGCGAGCGCATCGCGTTCTCTTCGCAGCGCGAGGACCCCGACGGCGACGTCTACGTGGTACGGCTGCCGCCGCTACCGGGCCTCGCGGAGCTCGTGGGGGAGCGCACGGTGTGGCAACGCGCCGGCATGCTCACGCGCCTCACCGACGGCATGACCGCCGACCGCCAGCCGGCGTGGTCGCCCGACGGCGAGTCGATCGTCTACACGTCGCGCTGGAAGAACGAGAGCGCCGAGAACTTGTGGATCCTGGATCCCTCGAAGCCCGCGTGGCGCTGGCGCCTCACGTGGGCGGGTGGGCACGATCCCACGTGGACCCCGGACGGCCAGTGGGTGATCTACGCCGCCGCGCGCGGTGCGGATCCCGCCGACACCGATCTCTTCGCCATGCGCGTGAGCGATTGCGTGGAGCGCCAGCTCACCTCCGGTCCCGAGCTCGACGCGAGCCCCGCGGTGTCCGCCGACGGCCAGCACCTCGTCTACGCGCACTTCGCCACCGACACCAACGACGACGGCCGCATCGTCAACGACTACGACGCATCCATCGCACGTCTCGATTTCGACCTGAGCCACCTCGCCGATCTCACCGAGACGTCGCGCCCGGTGCCGGTGCCGATCACGCCCGACGATTTCTTCGACGCGTTCCCGCGGATCGTCGGCAAGCGCGTGGTGATGGCGTCGGACCGGCTGGCGGTGCGCGGTCGCAACCTGGACGTGGTCGAGATGCCGCTCACGGGCCTGGTGCGCGAGGAAGCGAGCGCCGCCGAGCAACTTCGCCTCGCCCGGGCCCTCGACTCGCGCCCGAGCCTCGATCCGCGGGTGCGTATCCTCGCCTACGCCAAGGTGCTGCGTCCGTTCGCAGGCGGCGCCGCCCGCGCCGACGATCTCGACGAGGCACGCGAGCGAATCGGCGAGCTGCAAGTGGCGGCGGGCCGGCGCCACGAGGCGGTGCGCGCGTTCGAGGCGCTGGTGGCGAGTGCCGCACCCGGCGCCGTGGCGCGAGCGCGCGCCGAGATCGAGCTCGCGCGCATCCGCCGCGAGGACGCCGAGGACGAGCTGTCCGCGCCGGCCCAGCGCCATGCCCTCGACGAACGCCTCGATGCCGGGCTCACGGCCCTCGCCGACATCGACCGCCGCTTCGCGGGCACCCCCGAGATCGAGGTGCGAGCGGCGATCGAGCGCGGCCGCCACCACCTCGCTCGGGGGGATCGCGCCGCTGCCCTCGACGACTTCCGCGCAGCCGAGAGCGGCGCTCAGGTGTTTGCGGCGCTGGCCGCCGAGGCGGCGTTCGAGCGCGGTCGTGTCTACCAGTCGATCTCCGACGCGCAAGGGCTCGTGGGCTCGGACGTCAACTTGCTCACTCGCTACCGCGACGTGGAGCCGTGGGCCGAGCGCGCAGCCGATCGCGCCATCGCGGCAATCCTCGGCGACGCCACCGTCCTCGAGCCCGCCCAGCGATTGGCGCGCCTCGTCGATCTCGCCGCCGAGCGCAAGGAAGTGCCGGTGCTGCCGGCGCGAGCGCTCCTCGAAGTGGGCAAGGCGCACGCGGACGCAGGCCGGCCCGAGCGCGCGCAAGAGGTCTACCGCCGCATCCCCGCCGAGTTCCCGGAGGATCGCGAGCAGGTGGCCGAGGCACGCTTCCGGATCGCGAGCCTCGCGTACTCCGGCGGGCGCTGGGACGAGGCGCTCGAGCAGTATCGCCTCATCCAGCGCGAGACACCGCAGGCCGAGCGCGCCTACGAGCTGGCGAGAGAGAGCTTCGTGCGGGCGGCCGTCGAGAAGGGCGAAGCCGAGATCAAGGGGCGCGATCCGCAGAGCGCCATCGCCACCTTCGTCGGCCTGGTGAAGTACGACCCGAGCGTGGTGGAAGCACACCGTGGCTTGATCGACGCCTACGCCCGCACCCGGCGGCTGAGCGAGATCCAGAGCCACTACGAGGCCGAGATCGCTCAGAACCCGAGCGACGCGGTGGCAGCGTACGCCCTCGGGCTCGTCCACACGTACACCGAGGCGCTCGACCTCGATGCCGCCGAGAAATGGCTCAGGCGCTCGATCGTCCTCGATCCGCGCAACGCGTACGCCCATCAAACGCTGGGCTTCGTCCTCGAGACCCGCGCCAGTCGCATCGAGGAGCCGAGCCTGGCGCGCGCGCTGATGGACGCGACCGTGGGCTCGGTGCTGGCGAAGACCGGCATCCGCTCCCAGGAGACCGAGCGCAAGGAAGACCTGCTCAGCCAGGCGCTGGAGAAGTACCAGGCGGCGCAAGCGCTCTCGAACGAAGGGACGAGCCCGGGCCAGCGCGCCGACCTCGATCTCAATCTCGGCAACGTCTATCTGGGTCTCGGCAACGACCTCCGTGCCTACGAGGCGTACCGCGCGCGCGAGGCTTCGGGCCGCCCGTTCGCCACCGCCGAAACCGAGGCAATTTTTCACAGCCGCTCCACGAAGGCCGCCCACGGCACCGGCCATCTCGACGAGGCCGAGCGACACGCGCTTGCGGCGCTGGCGTTCTGGCGCCCGCGCAAGGACGAGGCGCGCATCTACGAGCTGGTCGACAGTCTGGGACTCGTCTACCAGGAGCAGGGGCGCTACACCGAAGCCGTGGAGGCGTATCGCGAAGCGCTCGAGATCAGCCGGCGCCGCGGCGACGAATCCAACGCGTTTCGGGCACTCATGAACCTGGCCGTGAATCTCACGTTCCAGGCAGAGAGCGGTACGCGTGGCGCCGACTGGTCGCTCCTCGACGAGGCGCTGACCCGCCACGAGGAAGGCCTCGCCAAGCTCGGCCACGAAACCGCACGCAGCGAGGGCGACGGCGGCTTCGCCGTCACCAACGTGAACGTGGCGCTGGCGGGCGAGTCGTCGTCCGCCGCCACGGGGTTCGACGAAGCGGGTTTTCGCAGGCTCTTCCTGACCTTCGTCGCGCGCATCCATCGCGACGCCGGCAACCTCGACGAAGCCATCGCAGCGCTCACCGCCAAGCGTGCGCAGCTTCCCAAGCTCGATTCCCGTGACGCCGTTCGGAACCCCGGCACCGCCATCGATCACGCGATCCTCCTCGAGCAGCTCGGCGCGCTCCGCCTCGAGCAGGGAGAGCCGGGCCTCGCCCTCGACGCGCTGACCCAATCGCTCGAGCTTTGTGAAGCGCTCGGCGACGTCGCCCTCACGGGCGCCGTCGCCGGCCTCGAGCAGCTCGCGCGACTCGCCGGCGAAGCGCCCGCGGCGGTGCTCGACGACGCCCGCGCCGCGAAGCTCGCCGAGCACGCGGAGCGGGTGCGTGAGCTCGCCGCGAAAGCCACGGCGAATCAGGATCGCCGTTGGCTGGTGGCGCGGGCGTGGAACGCGCAAGCGGAGATCGTGCGCGCCAACCTCGCCCGCGAGAATCCAGCGGTGGCGACGACGGAAATGCGCGCGGCGCTCGCCGAGCGCGTACGCACCAGCCTCGCGGTCGCGTCGCGCGACGCGGCCGCCCTGGATCGCGCCCGGGCCGCGCTCGACGCGGCGCTCGCCGAGCTCGGTGCCTCGAGCCCCGCCGACGAGCCCGCGATCTCCCGCGCCCGCGCCATCTCCGCCGTGAACCGAGCACGCCTGGGCATGCGCGTCGCCACCGACGCCACGGCGGTGCGCGCGGCGCTCGACCAAGCCTTCGGTGGTTTGCGCGCCGGTGCCGACGACGACTTGCGCTGGCGGGTGCTCGCCGAACGCGGTGCCTTGCGCGAGCGCTTCCGCGACGACGCCGGGGGCGCCACCGCAGACCTGGAAGCGGCTGCGGAGATCGTCAGCACCATCGCCCCCGGCGAGCTCGAGCTCGTCGATTCGAGCGAGCTCACGGCGCTCTACTCCCGCCTCGCAGCGCGCGCGCTCGCCGAGGGCAAGAGCTCGAAGGCGCTCAGGCTTCTCGACGAAGCACCGGGGATCGCGCTGGCGCAGAGCATCGCGACCAAGCGCGTGTCACCCACGGCGGCGGGCACCACCGAGCCAACCCCCGCGATCGAGCCAGCAGCAGCCTCCGCGGTGGCTGTCAGCGCTGCTCGGGAGACGCCTGCCGCCAGCGCACCCGAGCCCGAAGCGCTCGCGAGCCTCCTCGCCCACGAGCCACTCGACCCGGGCGATCTGCAGGCACGCCTCGGCGAAGGTGAGATCGTGCTCGTACCCGCGGTGCTCGAACGCGGCGGCGAGCTGCGCGTGTTCCGTCTCGACGCCGACAAGCTCGACGTGGTCGCCGTGCCGCCCAGCGCCGACGACGAGACGCTCGCACAGGCCGTGGTCGCCGCAGCGCTCGGCGATCGCAAGCCCACGGCGCTCTACCTGTCGCCGCGCGGCGCACTCGCGCGCCTCGCCTGGGAGCGCGCCGTGCCCGCTGGCGTGCCCGCGGCGCGCGTGCTGAGCCTGGCACACCTCGCGACCTCGCTCGACGCACGAAACGTGCTTCGCGAAGGCCGCTTGCGCATCGTCGCCCAGCGCGTTGCGGCGCCCTCGCCTGCTTCCACGGATCTCACCGAGCTCGCGGGCGCCGACGCCGACTACGAGCGGATCATTCGCGAGCTACCCGGCAAGGCCGTCGTCGAGATCGCCACACCGCTGGCAGGCGGCACCGAGCCCCTCGCCCTCCGCCCCACCCTGCCCCTCGGGCCCGGACGGCTCAGGCGTTTCACCTTGGACGATCTCGTGCGCGAGCCCGCGCGGCGGCGATTGGCGCTCGCCCAGGCGATCGAGGCGCCCGAGCTGACCCGCGACGCCGCGGTGCAGGTCCTGGCCGCGGCGGGCTTTCCGTCGGTGGTGATCGCGCCGGACGGCGCCATCCGCGACCGCATCGTGGCGGCGCTCGGCGAAGCCTCTGCGGGCGAAGCGGTGGCGAGCGCGCGCAAGAGCGCGCCCGATGCGCCCATCGAGCTCTACGGTGCGGTGGGCTTCGACGCCGATCAGGCGGTGGCCTTCGCCGAGGAGCGTTACGGGGACCTCGTCGGACAGGCGGCGCGCGCATACCAGGAAGGGCGCTGGAAGAACGCCGCCGACGCGTTCGCCGACGCCCTCAGCCTGGAAGAGATCCTCGATCGTCCCGCGGATCGCCCGCAGCTCCTCTTCCGGCTCACGGACGCGTGCGCCCGCTCCGAGCAGTGGTCACGCGCCACGCGCTACCAGGAGCAAGCCGTCGCCGACGCACGCAAGCGCGGCGATCCCACGGCCCTTGCGCAAGCGCTCTTCGATCTGGGTGTCTTCCGCTCGCGGGCCGAGGACTTCGACGGTGCCGTCGCGGCGCTGGGCGAGACCGCCGAGCTGTGGGCCAAGCTCGGTCGCATCGCCGACAAGAGCCAAGCGCTCGCTGTCCAGGGCATCGCCGAGGAGAGCGCCGGTCGCTACCAGCGCGCCCTCGAGAGCTTCGGCACGGCGCTGGCGCTCGACGAGTCGAGCGGCGCCTCCGAGGGCCAGGGCCGGCAGATCCGTCGCATCGGACGCATTCAGCTCGTCCGGCTCAATCGCTACGCCGACGCCGAGGCGAGCTTCACGAAGGCGCAGGCGATCCTCGAGGAAGCCGGCGACGTGCCCGGCTGGATCGAATCGACCCTCGAGATCGGCCTCGCGCGCGTGGCGCTGGGCGATCTCGCTGGTGCCATCGCCCGATACGACGAAGGCCTCGAAGCCGCCCAGGACGCCGGCGAGCAAGCGCTGGTGGCCAAGGCGCTCGTCTACCGCGCCGAGGCGAAATGGCTCGGCGCGAGCTACGACGAGGCGTTCGCCGACATCCGCGCCGCCACCGCCGCCGCCGAGGCGGGCAACGCGCCACGCCAAGTGTTCATGGCGAAGAACCTGAATGCGCTGGTGCGCTGGAGCCTGAACGACTTCGAAGCGGCACTCGAGGAGGCCGACCGGGCGCTCGCACTCGCGGAAAAGCTCGGCGAGAGGACCGACGTGTCCGCGGTCCACAACAACTTGGGCATCATCCACCGCGACGCCGGGCACCACGCCGCGGCCCTCGAAGAGCTGGATCGGGCGCTCGCCGTGGACCGCGCCATCGGCTCGCGCTGGGGCGAAGGCTACGACCTGCGCAACATCGGCATGACGTACCTCGCCATGGGCCGTCTCGACGCGGCGCTCGACTCGCTCAGCCGCGCGGTAGACGTGAGCCACGCGATCGGCGATCGCGTCAACGAGGCGAAGGCGCTGGTGAGCCTCGGCGATACCCAGCTCGCGCTGGCGCGCGCCGGCGACGCCGAACGCATCTTCGTCGACACCGCGTCGCTGGCGCGCGAGCTGGGCGTGCGCGAGGTCGAATGGCGCTCGCTCTGGGGCCGAGGGCGCGCCCAGCGCGAGCAAGGGCGCCTCGACGAGGCGCGCACGAGCTTCGAGGCGGCCGTCGAGCTCGTGGAGAGCATGCGGGCATCCTTGGCTCTCGAAGAGATGCGCAACGGCTTCATCACCAACAAGGTCGATCTCTACGAAGACCTGATCCAGCTGCTCCTCGACCGCGGCGACGCGGCGCGCGCCTTCGACGTCGCCGAGCGCTCGCGGGCGCGAGGCTTCATCGATCTCCTCGGCAACCAGAAGCTCGCCCCCGCGAAGACCGCGAGCCGCAAGCTCCTCGATCAGGTACGCGCCCTCGACGTGCGCAGCGATGCGCTGCGCAGCCAGCCAGCGACGGCCGAGCGTGATGCAGCGCTGGCCGTCGTCGACAGCGAGCGCAAGGACCTCTTGACCCAGATCCAGCTCGAGGACCCGGCGCTCACGAGCTTCGTCTCGGTGTCACCGCTCGACGTCGCAGGCGTACAGGCGCTGCTCGCGCCGGACGTCACGCTGCTCGCGTACTTCGTGGCGAAGAACGAGGTGATCGTGTGGGTGGTTCGGCGCGACTCCCTCGATGTGGCGCGCACTCCGCTGACGCGCTCCGAGCTCGAGAAGCGGGTGCTCGGCTTCCGCGATCGGATCCAGAAGGTCGAGCCGGTGGAGGCCGAGTCGCGGGCCCTCTACGATGCATTGATCCGCCCCGTTTCCGCGCGGATTCCCAAGGAGGCGATCCTCGCGATCGTGCCCCACGGCATCCTCCACTACCTCTCGTTCGCGGCCCTCGCAGATGCCAAGAACGACGCAACGCCGTACTTGGTCCAGGGTCATCCGATCTTCATGAGCGCCAGCGCCAGCGTGCTCGCGTATACGGTCAAACCCGGCGCCGATCGACCGCGTGGCGCGCTCAAGGTGCTGGCGATCGGCAATCCCGACCTCGGCACCCGCGACTTCGATCTGCCGTTCGCCGAGAAGGAAGTGAAGAGCCTCGAGTGGACGTACCCGCAGATCGACATCCTGACGGGTGCCACGGCCACCAAGGAATGGCTGCTCGCCCACGTCGGCGAATACGACGTCATCCATCTCGCGTCGCACGGCGAGTTCGACCCGGTGAATCCGCTGGCATCCGCGCTCAAGCTCGCGAGCACGTCCAGTGACGCCACGGGCGGCGATCTCTTCGCGCGCGAGGTCTTCGGCCTCGACCTGAAGGCCACGATGGTCACGCTCTCGGCATGCCAAACCGGCCTCGGCAAAGTCGAGGCCGGCGACGAGGTGATCGGCCTCAACCGCGCCTTCCTGTACGCCGGCACCCACAGCCTGCTCTCGAGCCTGTGGCGCGTCTCGGACGTTTCCACGGCGATCCTGGTCAAGCACTTCTACAGGAACTTCGTGCACGAGCCGCGCGCCGAGTCGCTACGCCAGGCGCAGCTGCACGTCATGAGCTACTACCCGCACCCGAGCTATTGGGCGGGGTTCGTGCTGAGCGGGGATTATCGCTGAGTTTCTTCGGGGGGCTGTTCCAGCCCCCC
>CAYVDO010000121.1:0-19128 GCA_964450125.1 uncultured bacterium | reverse complement strand
TCGCACCGAAGCAAGAACCGCCGCTGAAACGCGCGGCTGGTGCAGAACCACGTGGTCTTGGGCCGAAGCCAGCGGAGCGGTCTCGCCATGGCGCGCGTACGCAGCGCACATCTCGTGCCGCTTCAGCATGCGGCGCGGGTCGCGTGAGCACTGTTCTTTTCGCCGGGCGCGAGCTTGCCCTGCGTCCAGCCGTCCGCACCCGATGCGAACGCAAAGGCGCACGACGTTGATCTCGTGGGCGCAGACGAAGTGCGAGTGCCATCCGCAACCACTTCAGGTCGGAGCTCTCGGCGTTTCTCGAGGACGGTCGGGTGCCTCCGACGAACAACGCGGCCGAGCGCGCGCTGCGGCGGGTCGCGGTGAGGCAAAAGAATTGGTTGTTTGCGCGATCGAACCCTAGTGGGAAGCGAGCCGCGATCGCGTACTCGATCCTCGTGACGAGTCAGCTCCAGGGTGTCGAGCCGTGGTCCTCTCTGCGCGACGTGCTCGCGAAGCGCGGCGCCGGTTGACCTGCCCGCCGCATCGACCAGCTGCTGCCCGATCGCTGGTTCGCCGCCCACCGCGACGCTGCCGCCCCCTGCGGTCGGTCGAACGCTCACGGAACACGGTCTCGCTGTTTTCCGCCTGCCCCACCAGCGCGAGAGCGGCATTTCCGTCGTCGTCGAAATCTGGCGGCGCCAGTGCAAGCAATGGCAGGCGGCGAACGAAGCCGCCTGGGCATACGCCCTGGCCGTTGCCGAGGAACACGGTGACCTGGCCCGACCCAGCTTCGAGCGTAGCCAGATCCGGATGGCTGTCGTTGTTCGAGTACTGAGGGGAGGGAGCTGCTCCGTCAGCGTCACGCCCCGCGCCCGACTGGCAGGCGAGCGGCGACTGGGAATGCTCACCAGCTCCAGCCCTCTCGTGTCACGCCGAACCTTGACGACCGGGGGGTGACCGGATTGCCTGACCAGCGCTCGGCCCGAATCCTCCCCTTCGCGCCGGCGAGGCCACGTCATGACGCACACGTCCCAGGAGTTCGAGGCGATCGTCCTCGGTGCTGGACCTGCCGGAACCACCGCTGCCGCGGTGCTCGCTCAACACGGCCGCCGCGTGGCGATCCTCGAGAAGGCCAAGTTCCCGCGCTACCACATCGGTGAATCGCTGATCCCGTATGGCTGGTTCGGGCTCGATCGCCTCGGGATGGTCGACCAGCTCGACGCCGCCCGCTTCCAGGTGCGGAAGCTCAGCGTCCAGTTCGTGAGCATGGACGGGAAGGCGTCGGTGCCGTTCTATTTCTTCAAGCACACCGAGCACGACTGTGCGCGCACCTGGCAGGTGCTGCGCAGCGAGTTCGATCAGTTGCTCCTCGACAACGCCATCGCCAAGGGCGCGACACTCTTCGAGGAGACCCAGGCGCGGAAGCTCCTCACCGAAGGCGACACCGTGGTGGGTGTCGAGGCCTCGAGCGCCGCGGGCACGCACACGTTTCGCGCGCCGATGACCATCGACGCCACCGGTCGCGACGCGTTCGCGTCGCACCGCTACGGCTGGCGGGTGCCGGATCCGTACCTCAAGAAGATGGCGATCTGGACCTATTACCGCGGCGCCAAGCGCGACGCGGGCGTGGACGAAGGAGCCACCACGGTGGCGTACGTCCCGAACAAGGGCTGGTTCTGGTACATCCCTCTCGCCGACGACGTCGTCAGCGTCGGAGTGGTCGCCGAGGCCGATTACCTCTACCGCGACGGCAAGGGCGATCCCGACGCGATCTTCGCCCGCGAGGTCGAAGCGCAGCCGTGGATCAAGGACCACGTCGCCTGCGGCGAAAAAGCCGCCCCCTGCCGCGTGACGAGTGATTACTCGTACCGTTCCCGCCACTGCGCCGCCGACGGCGTGGTGCTCGTCGGCGATGCGTTCGGCTTTCTCGATCCGGTCTTCTCGTCGGGCGTGTTCCTGGCGCTCCACACCGGCGTCATGGCTGCCGACGCGGTCCACGAGGCGCTCGCCGCTGGCGATGTCTCGGCGGCGCGCTTCGAGACCTACGGCGAGCGGGCGCGACGCGCCATCGAGACGATGCGCCGCCTGGTCTACGCGTTCTACGACGAGGGCTTCAGCTTCGGCGCCTTCCTGAAAGCGCACCCCGAGTTCCGCGGCGACATCACCGATTGCTTGATCGGCAACGTGCACAAGGACCTCGATCCGCTCTTCGCCGCGGTGTCGAAGTTCGCGAAAGTGCCCGCGCCTCTCGAGCACGGCCGGCCGTTCGTGTCCGCACCTGGTTGAGCGGATCTCACGAACGTGGCGGCGCCGCTCGTCCCGGTACGGTCGTGCGAACCGCCCCCACCTGCACGATCGGCAGCTCGGGTGCCGCGGTCCCGGTGACCGCTTCGATCAGCGCTGGGTCGAGACGGCGGTAATTCCACGCCGCTTCCACCTGGAAGTGGCATTCGGTTTCGCCCTCGGCGCAGGTGAGCGTGGCCCCATCGACACGCACCTCGTGGACACCTTCCACGGGGATGCGTCCCGAGTCGATCACCTCGTGAACCGCCCACAAACGGTGATCGCGGATCACGCCACCGCCGGCGTCGAGAAATTGGTCGCCGAGCCTGGGCGCTCCCTCCGGACCTCGCGTACCGATTTCCAGCACCTCGTGGCCGCGTGCGTCGGTTGCGCGTACCGAGAGCCAGATCTGGAAGAGATCGGTGGGGCCGACGGGAAATTCGTGCCCCAGTCGTCCCGAGTTCATGGTGCGAACCACCAGCGCATCGCCCTCTCGTTCGGTCTCGAGAACGAGCAACGGGCCCTGTCCGACGTCGCGGCGGCTGGCGTGCGGCAGCGTGCGCTCGGTGGGCGGGGTGTTCTCGTCCAGCGGCAGCGGCAACGTGCCCGCGAGAGCGGTCACCACCTCGTCCACGCCTTCGGCACCACGCGCAACGCTGGCCACGTAGGTGCTGCCAGCGAGAAAGCGGTGATCGCGAAACGGCGTGCCGTAACGACGCACGTAGAGCGTCATGTGGCACGTCGTGCAGCGCAGACCCGCGCGGGCGGCTGGCGAAGAGCGCCACGAGCCGTAGGGATCCTGCAGCGTGTCAGTCATACGACCGTGGGTGGACGGTGCGAGTGTTTGCACGTGGCAGGGCTGGCACGACTCGGGTTCGTGGGTCGCGAAGCGATGACGCTCACGATGGCGGTCGAGACGGCTGGTGAGCAGCGTGTTGCGAACCAGGCGGTAGCCACCGAAGGTTCGCTCGAGCGCCGCTGCGACTCCGGGACGATCGATCCAGAACTGAAACGAGTCGGCACCGAACGGAGTGACCTCGAACGCGCCGTCGGCGTTGCCTACCGGCCGGCTACGGTGGCAGGAGACGCAATGCACGCCTGCCTGGTAACCCTCGCTCTCGACCACCGACGCGAAGCTCGTGCCCGCCGGATCGCGCGCGTGTGGGGCATGGCAGCGTAGGCAAACACGCTGCGCCTCCGCGCCACGTTCCTCGCCGAGCCGCCGCAGCAGTCCGGTGAACACGGGATTGGTCGCCGCGTGCGCGTGAGACGAATGCATCCAGCCGTCGACCACATCGGGGTGGCACGCTGCGCACGTCGCTGGCACGAGCTCGCTGAACCCCACGTCCATCGGCACCACGCTAGCCATGTCCGTGCGAAAGCTGGGCGCGCGGCTGCTGCCCCACACCGCCGGGACCGCAGCGGCGAGAACGGCGATCAGGAATGCGGGCACTCCGTGGCGCAGGAGCGGTTTCGCCCACGCGTACGCGCGGCGCGGCGCGCCGTGCTGGCGCTGGCTACGCACCCGTGACGCTCGAATGTGCGCGACTACCAGGATCAGCGCGATCCACGATGAGGCGACGTGCACCAGCCACGGCAGCGGAAGGCGAAGCACCTCGGCGTAGGGCATCAAGCCGAAGCCGATGCCCGCGCCGCTCAGCGCGGCGACGAAGCAGGTCAGCATCGCGAGCCCACCGAGGCCGCCCGGCGTGCGCGACACGCGACCCGTGCTGCGCGCCATCACCCAGGCAAAGCACCCGCACGCGGTGACCCCCGTGACCAGCACCAGCGGCGCGTTCTGGTCCGTGGCCACGGCGACGACGACCAGGATCACGGCACCCCCGGCGAGCCCGATCGCCAACAGCGCCGCTCTGCTTGCGCCAAGGGCGCGCACCAGCAACAAGAGCGCGAATAGACTGACGCACAGCAGCAACACGAGCGGCACGCTCTCGGTTTCCACGTTGGGTTTCTCGCCGCTCGCTCGCCACAGAGCGAGCACGAGAACTGTGACGGCGACGAACGGCCACCGAGGCGTGCTCTGCACGGGGCGCCAGATCGATGAGAGCGTCTGAGCGAGATGGACGCCGAGGTAGACGATGCCGAGCACGATGACCAAACAGCCGACCGCCAGATGCCAGAGCTGCACGAACTGCAGCGCCAGCGCGGGTCGAGGCTGACTCCACGTGAGGCCGCCGCTGAACGCGAGGAAGACCACGAGGCCACTGAGCCATGCTCGGATGCGGGCCTCGACGCTCGACGACGGCCCGGCTGCGCCGCTTCCGGCCATCCGACCGAGGGCGCGCCGATCCGTTTCGTGCGCTCGCATGGGCCCTGACGGCTCGGCGTCGTCCACGTCGCGAGCCTCCCCGACTCCCCAGTTTATGGCAATCTGCGCTGGCTCGTGCGTGTTCGGCGGTGCCCCCGGACCGGCGTGCTGCGCGAGAGGAGAACGACGTGCCGAGCGAAAAGGCGAAGCGGACGAGCCTTGCGGGGGCGCCGCGCGGCCGCGTTCTGTCGACGGCCGCCGTGCTGCTCGCGATGCTGGCGCTCTCGCAGCTCACGATGTTTGCGCAGAACTACTGGCGACCCAGGGTCGGCGCGGTGCTGTTCGGCGCGCGGTTTCACTCGGTCGCAGGCAATGCCGTGGTCGGAACGCTGCTCGGCGCGTTGCTCGCGGCGTATGCCTACGGTCTGTGGAAGCTCGACGCCCGGGTCGTTCGCATCGCCATCGGCTTCGCGCTCTATATGCCGGTGAACCTGACTACCTACTGGTTCCTGCACCCCGAGATCGCCGAGGACCGAGTGTTCTTCTGGCTCGCCTACCACCTGCTGCTCTCGCTTGGGTTCGTCGGCACGGGCCTGTTCGTCACCTTCCATCGCGATCGCTTTCGATGAGCCGGTCTCGGGGAACACCGCCGCGACCGACATTCGCGCATGCCGTCACGACACCGCGCATCACTCCCCGCACCGCGGGATGCTGCGGCGCGAAGGTGGGTCGCTGGCAGCCCACGAACGTGCGGCGGAGCGCGCGCTCGGTGTCGGCGGCTCCGTGCTGCTGCGGCGATCCGCACCGAGCCTGAACCAGGGACGACAGAGGTGCACGAGAGCACGGACGCAGAGCTGAAGCGGGCAGGTCTTGCTCGTCGCTTCCGGCGGTGCGCTTGATCGAAGAACGCTGGCGCGCGTGCATCCGGAGAGGGTCGATCGCGCTCATCCTCGCGACGATCGTTCCCTCGAGCGGCGGGCACGTGATGCTGCTCAACATGCCGCAGCGCACGAGCTACGCGTTCGCGCTGCAATCGCCGCGAGTGAACGAGCACGATGCGCCCTTCCTGTTCCTCTTCGCCGCGTTCTCGTCCACGATCGGGTTCATGGGCTGGGTGGGGTGGTGGATCAGCCGCAATCCCGCACGCCTCGCGACCCCACCGAGTGCGGCGATGCTGGGCTGGACGCGGAGGCCCTTTCTGCTGACGTGGCTGCCTCCGTGCTTCTTCATGGAGCGTTACACCCAGCGCCTGGATGGATTCACGCCGCTCACGGCAGTGATCACGATCGCGCTCTACCTCGGCCTCGGCGGGTGGATGTCTCGGGCGATGCGACGCCACGCCGGCACCTGGCGGGCCGTGGTCGGATACATGCTGCTGCCCACGACGGCGTCGCCGTTCGCGTGGATCTGCATCGGGATCATCTTCCTCCTCTGTCCCGACGTGATCTTCGCCCACGGCATCCTGGTGGGCGAATTCGGTGCGCTCTTTCTGCTGATCGGCATGGTCGGCTGGTGGCGCGACGTCACCGCGGTCCAGCGGTGCGCTGATTCCGTCGCGCTCGAGACGTCGCTTTCGACACCGGCCGCGCCACCGTCGTGACGCGCTCGCCATGACGCTCGTCCTGCTCACGCCCGGCACGGGCACGTTCTATTGCGGAAGCTGCATCCGGGACGACGGCCTGGCGCGCGGTCTCGCCCGCGCCGGCCGCGACGTCTGGATGGTACCGCTCTACCTGCCACAGGTGACCGAGGTGGAGAGCGCGGTGGGCGACGCCCCGATCTGCTTCGGCGGCATCAACGTCTACCTCCAGCAGCATGCGGCGCTCTTCCGCCACACCCCCGCCTGGTTCGACCGGGTTCTCGATCGACCCTGGCTGTTGCGCGCGGCGGCGAGCTTCTCCGACATGACCAACACCGCGGCGCACGGGGCGCTCACGGTGTCGATGCTGCGCGGCGAGGAAGGAAATCAGCGCAAGGCGCTCGACCAGCTCTTGGACGTGCTCGCCGATCACCACCCGCGACCCACCGCCGTGTGCCTCTCGAATGCGCTTTTGGTGGGCCTCGCGCGCCGCCTTCGCGAGGCGCTCCGGGTGCCGGTGGTGGTCACGCTGCAAGGCGAGGACGCGTTTCTCGACTCCCTCGCCGAGCCCGATCGCTCGGCGGCGTGGGAAGAGATGTCGCGGCGCATCCGCGAGGTCGACGCGCTGGTGGCCGTGAGCCACTACTACGGCGACACCCTGCACCGCCGCCTCGGTTTCGACCGCAGCAAGCTCCACGTCATCCACAACGGCATCGACGTCGACGGTTTCGCGCCCGCAACGAGCGAGCCGAGCCCGCCGGTGATCGGCTACCTGGCGCGGCTCACCGAAGCCAAGGGGCTGGCGCTGCTCGCCGAGGCGTTCATCGATCTCAAGAGCCGGGTCGAATTGGCGAACCTGAGGCTCCACGTCGGGGGCTCGATCGCACCCGGAGACGACGCCTATCTCGAGAGCGTGCGCACACGTCTCTCGCGCGCGGGCGTCATCGCGGATGTGGAGATCCGCACCAACCTGAGCCTCGCCGAGAAGCAAGAATTCCTGCGGACGATGTCGGTGCTGTCGGTGCCTGCGACCTACGGCGAGTCGTTCGGGCTCTATCTGCTGGAAGCGTGGGCGAGCGGCGTACCGGTGGTTCAACCTCCGCTGGCTTCGTTTCCCGAGCTCGTTGCAGCCACCGGCGGCGGACTGCTCACCGAGAGCGCCGAGCCTTCCGCACTCGCCGCCAGCCTCGCTAGGTTGCTCGCCGACCCCGCCGAGCGTAGACGCCTCGGCGAGGCGGGACGCCGAGCCGTGCTGGACCGCTTCACCCTCGATCGCATGACGCGCGAATTCCTGGCGCTCGTCGACGGGATCGCGCGATGACCCACGCTCCTCCGTTTCACGAGCAGCGGGCACGGATCGAGCGGGACCAGCTCGCACGCTTGCGCGAGCTGGTCCGCGTGCTCGTTCCCGCGAATCCTTTCTGGTCCGCACGCCTCATGGCCGCGGGGCTCGATCACACGGTGGCGAGCCTCGCGGATTTCCGGCGCCTGCCGCTCCTCGCCAAGGCCGAGATCGTCGGCGATCACGCATCGCATCCGCCCTTCGGCTCCAACCTGACTGCGCCGATCGCCGACTACACGCGCGTCCACTACACGAGCGGCACCACGGCGGAGCCGCTGGCGTGGCCCGACACGCCGGCGAGCTGGCAGTGGATGCTCGACAACTGGAAGCAGATCTTCCGGGCTGCCGGTGTCGCGCGCGGCGACAGGATCTTCTTCGCGTTCTCGTTCGGGCCGTTCCTGGGATTCTGGGCGGCGTTCGACGCCGCGGCGCAGAGCGGCGTGCAGTGCTTGAGCGGCGGCGGCATGAGCTCGCAAAAGCGCCTGCACGCGATGGTGCGCGCACGCTCGACGGTGCTCTGCTCGACGCCGACGTACGCGCTTCATCTCGTCGAGACCGCGCGCCAGATCGGCCTGGACCCGACGGCGCTCGCGCTCCGCACCGTGATCGTCGCCGGCGAGCCGGGAGGAAGCGTTGCCGCGATTCGCAACGCGATCCACGCGGGGCTCGGCGGAGAGGTGTTCGACCATCACGGCATGACCGAGGTCGGGCCGGTGAGCTTCCAGTGCCCGGCGCGCGCGGGCACGTTGCGCATCCTGGAATCGTCGTATCTGGCCGAGGTGATCGATCCCCGAAGCGGCGAGCTCGCGCCGGAGGGCGCCGAGGGCGAGCTGGTGCTCACGACGCTCGGGCGCGCATCGTGTCCGCTCTTGCGTTACCGCACGGGCGATCTGGTGCGGCCGGTGTTCGTGGACGAGGATGGCGACGGAAATGGCCCGCACTTCGCCCTCGCTGGCGGCGTCCTCGGTCGCACCGACGACGTGGTGATCGTGCGCGGCGTGAACGTCTACCCGAGCGCCGTGGACGAGATCGTGCGCAGTGTCGACGGCGTCGCCGAATACCGCGTGGTGGTCGGCACGCGCCACGCCATGACGGAGCTCACACTCGAAGTCGAGCCCGACGGCGCCACCGAGCCCGAGCAGGTGCGCACCGCACTCGAAGAGCGCCTCCAGCGCACCCTCTCGCTGCGCATTCCCGTGCTGCTCTCCGCCGCGAATGCGCTACCGCGCTTCGAGCTCAAGGCGCGACGCTGGGTGCGCCGCACACCCGACGAGGCTGGGTCGTGAACACACCGCTCTTGGTCCTCGATTCGGTGGTGAGGCGCTTCGAAAGCGAAGCGGGAGCGCAGACCGTTCTCGACGGCGTGAGCTTCACACTGGAGCCCGGCGCAGCGGTGGCGATCCAAGGTCCCTCGGGAGGCGGCAAGAGCACGCTGCTCAATCTGATGGGCGCCCTCGATCGTCCCACGTCGGGCCGGATCCTCCTCGACGGCGAGTCGCTCGGCGACCTCGACGACGACGGGCGCGCACGCGTTCGCGCGACCAAGATCGGCTTCGTCTTCCAGGAGCACCACCTTCTTCCCCAATGCACCGCGTTCGAGAACGTGCTGGTGCCGACCCTGGCACGCGGCGGCGCTGCGAGCGCCGAGGCGATGACGCGCGCCGAAACGCTCCTCGCCCGCGTGGGCCTCGCCGGGCACGCGCACAAGCGCCCGCACCAGCTGTCGGGTGGCCAGCGGCAACGGGTCGCCATGGTGCGGGCACTCATCCACGAGCCGATGCTGCTTCTCGCCGACGAGCCGACCGGCTCGCTCGATGCCGCCTCCGCGGAGACGCTCGTGGAGCTCTTGCTGGAGCTCAACGGCGACCGGCGCTTGGCGTTGGTGCTGGCCACCCACGACACCGACGTCGCCGCGCGCGTGGGCCGCATCTTCCACCTTCGCGACGGGCACCTGCGCGACGCGTGAGCCGAGCGCCCGCATGAACGGCTGGCGCCTGATCCTGCGCTCGTTGGCGCATCATCGCCGCACCCATCTCGCCGTGGGTGCGGCAGTGGCGGCGGCAGCGGCGGTGCTGGTGGGCGCGCTGGCCGTAGGCGATTCGCTTCGCGCCAGCCTCGAAGAGCAAGCGCTGCGACGGATCGGGCGAGTGCGGCTCGCGCTCGACGCCGGCGATCGACCGTTCACCGACACGCTGGCGGCGCAGCTCGTCGAAGCGCTCGCGACCGACGACGAACCGGCCACCGCTGCACTGCGGCTCGTGGGTGTGGCGATCGCCGACGGCGGACGGCGCCGCACACCAGAGGTGCGCGTCCTCGGGATCGAGCCGCGCTTCTGGGACCTGGGCGGTGTCGAGCCGCGCGGGCCGCACGCGAACACCGCACGCGACCCTGCGCCCGCGGAAGCCTCGCCGGACGGCGCGATCGTGAATCAAGCGCTGGCACGGGCACTCTCCGTGACGCCCGGCGACGAGCTCCTGCTGCGCGTCGCCAAGCCGCGAGCCCTTCCCCGCGACGTACCGCTCGCGAGCGACGATCAGGAGACCGTCACCCTTCGCGTCACGGTCGAAAGCGTGATCGACGGCGACTCGTTCGGCGACTTCGACCTCGCAGCCTCACCGACGGTGCCGCTTCAGGTCTTCGTGAATCGCGCCGCGTTGCAGCGCGGCGTCCGGCTCGTGGGCCGCAGCAATCTGGTGCTCGCTGCAGCCGATCCGTCGCGCGTTCCACTCGTTGGCCGTGGCGATGGCGCGAGCGGCGCTGGCGGCTTGCTCGTCCCCCGGACGCTGGCCGAGCGCTGGCGGTTGGAGGACGTCGGCGCCCGCCTCGGCCGTGTCGGCACCGACGGGCCGTTCGAGCTGGCGAGCGAGCGGGTGTTCCTCGACGAGACCCTGGCACGCGCGGCGAGCCGCGTGGCGCCGAGCCGGAGTGCCTCGACCTACTTCGTGAACGCGATCGAGGCGGCGAACGGCCGACTCACGCGCTACGCGATGGTCACGGCTTACGATCCCGCCGCCGCGCCCGAGGCGCCCGCCGCTCCCGTGCCCGCGACATTCCGCGACGACGACATCGTCGTCACCGACTGGCTCGCCACCGAACTCGAGGTCGCAGTCGGCGATCCGCTCACCTTGCGCTACTGGGTCTTCGACTTGAGCCGCCGTCTCGTCGAATCCTCGGCGAGCTTCCGAGTCGCGGCCATCGTGCAGACGGAAGCGCCCGGTGGCGACCGTGCTCTCATGCCCGAGCTTCCCGGGCTCACCGACGCCGCGACCCCGCGCGATTGGTCGCCGGCACCGGAGCTCGGCATCGAGCTCGATCGCATCAGCGACGCCGAGGCCGCGTATTGGCGCGCCCACCGCGGCGCTCCCAAGGCCTTCGTGAGCGCCCACTGGGCGCGGCGGGACGGCGTGTGGCGCACGCCCTACGGCGACGTGACCTCGGTGCGCCTCGCCCCAAGCGCCGGCGAGGCCGCGCTGCGCGAAGCGATGCGTGCCGAGATCGGCGATCCCAGCCGCGTGGGGCTCGGTTTCGTCGCCGTGCGCGAGCAGGCGCTCGCCGCCAGCCGCCAGGGCGTGGCGTCCTACTTCGGCTACCTATTCGTCGCGCTGAGCACCTTCGTGATCGTCGCAGCCGTGACGCTCGTGGCGCTCAACTTCTCGTTCCACGTCGAGCAACGCACCGACGAGCTGGGTACGCTCTTGGCCCTCGGCTTCCGTCCCGCGGACGTGTCGCGGCTCGTGATTCGCGAAGGGCTCGCGGTCGCCGTCCTGGGTGCCCTCGCGGGGTTGCCGGCAGGCGGCCTCTACGCCGCGACGATGCTGGCCGGGCTCTCCGGGCGCTGGGCCGAAGCAGTAGCTCGCACTCCGCTCACATTCCACATCGCGCCCGCCACACCGATCATCGGCTTCGTCGTGACGGTGCTCATCGCGATGCTGGCGATGCGTCGTGTGCTCCGCCGCCGTCTGCGTTGCGATGCCCACGTGCTCATGTCGGCGCGTTTCGGCTCGTTCGAGGATCCGGGCTTGCCGCGGCGGCGAGCGCTGGTCGTTGCGGTCGCGAGCGCCGCCGTGGCGATCGGGCTGGCGCTGAAGGGGCTCGGCGCGGAGGCGGCGCGCGCCACCGGGCTCTTCTTCGGCGCAGGCGTGCTGATGCTGGTGGCGTCGCTCTATGCGTCGGCGGTGCTGTTGCGGCCTGGCCGCGGCGCGGCTCCGCAGCCACACACGCTCACGTTCCTGGCCCTGGGTCGGCTGAGCGGCGGCCGCCGGCTCGGGCGGTCGCTCGCTACGGTGGGCATGCTCGCATGCGGCATGTTCTTGGTGGTCGCCGTCAACGTGTTTCGCCAGGGTGACGAATCCACGGTCGGCACGGGCGGCTTCACGATCTTCGCCAAGACGTCGATTCCCGTGGCCCACGACCTCGCCACGGCGGAAGGCCGAGCCCAGCTCGGATTCGACGCCACCGACGACGTTCGATTCTTGCCGTTTCGCGTTCGCGACGGTGACGAAGCGAGCTGTCGCAACCTGAACCAACCGCAGCGTCCACCACTCTTGGGGGTGGACGTCACGACGATCTCGGCGCGAAACCCGTTTCGCTTCGCGCGCACCCTATCGCCCAGCGCGAAACCCTGGGCGCTCTTGGCGCGACCCGACGAGCCGGACGTGATCCCCGGCATCGTCGACGACGCAGTCGCTCAGTGGGTGCTGAAGGTGGGCCTCGGCGACACGCTCGCGTATCTGGACGAGGCCGGCCGCCCGTTTCGCATCCGCATCGTGGGGACGCTCGCGAGCTCGATCCTGCAGGGCTACGTCGTGGTCGGTGCCCGCGAATTCGCGACACGGTTTCCGTCGCTCTCCGGGCATCGCGTGTTCCTCGTGGACGGAGCGTCCGGCGAATACACGGAGCTGAATCGCCGTCTCCAGGAATCGACGCTCGAGGACTACGGGCTCACGACCGTGGCCGCGCGCGAACGGTTGGCTTCGTTCGAAGCGGTACAGAACACGTATCTGACCATCTTCTCCGTGGTGGGGGGGTTGGGCTTGGTCCTCGGATGCTTGGGGCTCGCGCTGGTGGTGCTCAGGAACGTCCTGGAGAGGCGCGCCGAGCTGGCGGTGTTGCTGGCGGTAGGGTTCTCGCGCCGGCGCGTGCGCCGCTTGGTGTTGCTCGAGCACGTGGGGCTCCTCCTGTTGGGAGCCGTGCTCGGGAGCGCGGCGGCGATCGTGGCCGCAGGCCCGGCGGCGATCGCACGCGGTCGCTTGCCGCTCGATTTCCTCTTGCTCACCGCGGCACTGGCGATCGCCAGCGGGCTCGCGGCGACCGTGGCCGCCACGACACTGGCACTGCGCGGCGAGCTGGTACCCGCGCTGCGGCGCGACTAGCCGGCCATCGGGGTGCATTGCACCCCGATGGCCGGCTAGTCCGGCGCGTTCTCGGGGGTCTGTTCCAGACCCCCGCCCATCGCGGCAAAGCCGCGATGGGGCCCACCCCCAAGGCGCGTCGCTTCGCTCGCGGCTCGCCGCTGGCTCGCGGAGAGACGGACAGCGAGCGGGAAGACCGGTGCGCAGGGTGGCCGGCGGGACACCCAATCGAGGCTTATCAGGCCCCCTCGGCCTCGAGGCGCCTCGCCTCAGTCGTACTCGTGGAGAGTGAGTCCCATTCGCACGCCCGCGGCGCAGGCGAGTCTTCGGCTCCGTAGGATCGAGCCCAATAACCGTTCACGATTTGGATCGATCCGACCGTCAACCCGTAGGGGCGGACGCGAGGCCGCCCGCCGACGCACGGACCTTGCGGGCGGCCGCGAGGCCGCCCCTACGAACAACTCGCGCCGAATCGCGAACGACCCTTTGGGGCGAGCCACGCCCGCGCGTTGCTGGGGCTCGGCGCCGTCACCTATCTTGAGCGCGTCGCCGACACCACGGGGCCGAGCGCAATGCGCGAGCGGCACCTGCAACGCGACGCACGTCCCCCGACGCGATCGAATCCGAGGATGGCGATGGCGTCGGGACGAACACCGAACATTGCGAGACGAGCGCTCGCTCGCCGCCGAGGGACGAGACGTCTTGCAGCGCTCGCGGCCTTGGCCGCGGTCGGCGTGGCGTCCCGCGCGACGGCTGCGCCACCGGTCGGTTGGCGCATGGACGGCACCGGAAATTTTCCACGTGCGACACCCACGCTCGAATGGTCCGCCACACACCACGTGCGCTGGCGATCGCCGATGCCGAGCTGGAGCAACGGCTCGCCGATCTTGGTCGGCGAGCGGATCTTCGTCACCTCGGAGCCCGACAGGCTCCTTTGCCTGAGCGCTTCAGACGGAAAGGTGCTCTGGGAGGCCGCGAGCCCGGCGGAAGCGGCCACCCCGAACCCCATCCCCGCGCCACCCTTTCTCCAAGGGATCGCGCGCGAGCGAGAGCTTCAGCTCGCGATTCGCGAGAAGGAATACGCGCTCACCGAGCTGCGCCGACGAGCGCGTGCCGCGCCCGGCGACCAAGGGCTCGCGAGCCTGCACCGCTCGCAGACCGCCGAGGCCGCGACGCTGCGCGCCGAGCTGAGTGCCCTCGCGCCGCACATCTGGCCACAGGTCGACGAGGAAAGCGGGCTCAGCTCGCCCACACCCACGAGCGACGGCGATGCGGTCTACGTGCTCTACGCCAGCGGTGTCGCCGCGTCCTACGATCTCGCGGGGCAACGCCGCTGGATTCGCTTCCTCGACCATCCCGAAGATCGCCGCAACATCTCGAGCTCACCAGTGATCGCCGGTGACACGCTGGTGGTGAGCGTCAACGACCTCTTCGGGCTCGACAAAGCCACCGGCGACGTGCGCTGGCGCACCGACGTCCCCCAGCGCAACGGCACTCCGGCGGCGTTCACCATCGACGACCAGCTCTTCCTGATCACCCCGAGCGGCCATTGTGTGCGAGTCGCCGATGGCGCCGTCGTCGCCCGCGAGTTGGGCAACCTCGAGTACGCGTCGCCCGTGATCCGCGACGGCTTGATCTACATGATCGCCGAGGAGTCGCGGGCGCTGCGCATCCCCGCGCACGTTACCAATCCTCTCGCGTTCCGCACGGAATGGACCGGGCACGTCAAGGGATCGCGCTTCTACGCGTCGCCGCTGGTGCTCGACGGCCTCCTCTACGCCATCTCGCGCAATCAGATGCTGAGCGTGCTCGATGCCGGCACAGGCGCCGAGGTGTACGTCCAACGCCTGTCGCTCGGCGAGATGGGTGGCGTGAACAGCGTCTACGCGAGCCCCACCCAGGGCGGCGGACACGTGTTCGTGAGTGGGCTCGGGGGCACGTCGCTGGTGCTCACGCCGGGCAGGATCTTCACACCCGTGGCCACCAACCCACTCGAAAAGTTTCGGGCCAGCCCGGTCTTCGACGGCGACCGCATGTTCGTCCGCGGTCACCAGCATCTCTATTGCATCGCAGCGGAGCCGGCTGCTGCTGCACCGGCGAGCGCACCGACGCCGCAACCGTGAGCGAAGCGCCGCCGCTTCGATCGAGCCACCCTCGTGTACGAGCTCACCTACATCGTGGTGCCGTTCCTCGCCGGGCTCTTGGCCACGTTCCAGCGCACGGTGGGGCCGAAGCTCGACGTCCGCTCACCGCGCGTCGTCGTCTACCAGATGCTTCTGGGAGGTGCTCTGCTCACGTGTGGCGCGCTCAGCCTGCGCGAGTTCCTGAGCATCGCTCGGTCGCTCAACACCGTCGGTCACGTGCTCTTCGCCATCGTCCTGGCCGCGCGAGCGGGCCTCGGAGTCTTGCCGTGGCTCGACCAGCTCGGCTCGCGCACGATCCGCGACGAAGACCGCGTCATCACGTTCCGCCGTCGCCTCGGGTCGTTGCAGGCGCCGCTGGGTATCCTGACGATCCTCACCGCCGTGGCGATGCTCTTCGTGCGGCTCAGGATCTACTTCACGATCTTCTGATGCGCACGCGCTCGCCCAATCCACCCGCTCGGCGTGGGAGAGCTGCGCGATGAGCTCCGCCTTCTCCGTGTCCGACGAGGATGCGCAGCCTTCGCGTGTGGCGGCGCTGCTCGCAGCGCTCGATGCGGACGTGGGTGCGCTCGCCGCGGCGACGCTTCGCGGCCTCGACGGTCACGCGATCCCTCGCCCCCAGCGCGAGCTGCTGGTGCACTCCGACGGGCTGACGCCCACCCTCGAACGCCACCTGGGCCAGCCACTTCGATTGCGCACGCTGCGCGCGCGCCGGGACGGCGACACGCTCACGCGCCACATCCTGTTGATCGCCGCCGAAGACGGTTGCGCCGTGAGCTTCGGCGCGATTCGCCTCCACCTGGAACGATTCGCGCCGCACGTGCGCGCCGAGATCGTCGCCGGCGAGACGCCGCTCGGCGCCATCGTGCGCGCACATCGCGTCGAGCACCAGCGGCGACTGCTCGGCTTCTTCGAGGTGGCCGCGCAGGCGCTCGCAGCGACGGGTCTCGTGGTGGGCCAGGAGCCGGTCCTCTACGGCAGGCACAGCGAGATCGCCACGCCTGCTGGTCAGGTCATGGCGGAGGTCGTCGAGGTCCTCGCCCCCTCCACCGGCGGCGGCGGGCGACCGATCAACCGAGGGTGATGGCGGTTCCAGCGTCGACCACGATCGTCTGACCCTGCACCAGATCGGCGAGCGGGCTCGCCAGGAAGAGCGCCACGTCGGCCACGTCGTCGACGCTGAGGCTCTTGTCGCCGGTGAGCTCGCGCGAGCGCCGACGCTCGAAGAGGATCTCGCGGTTCGGGATCATCGCCACCGCGTCGGTGTCCACCAGCCCGCTCAGGAGCGCGTTGACGTTGACGTTGCGCGGCCCGAACTCGAGCGCCGCCTGACGCACCAAGCCCTCGAGCGCGGCCTTGGTCATCCCGACGAGGCCGTACATCGGCAGCGCGAAGCGCGAGCCGTGGCTCGAGAGCGCGATCACCTTGGCGCGTCCGGTCCGTCGCTCGAGCTGGCCCTGGAAGGCGCGCAGCAGGTGGATCAGCGCTTCGACGTTGGTGGCCATGGCCGCCTGGAACTGACGCGAGGTGGTTTCGACCACGGGACGGAAGCCACCAGTCGCGGCATTCGACACCAGGATGTCGATGCGCCCGAATGCTCCGGCGACGTGCTCGGCCATCTGCTCGACGTCGTCCCCCTCGGACACGTCCGCCTTGACGATCACCGCGCGCCGCCCCATCGCCGCGATGCGCCCAGCGACGTCCTCGGCGGCGCTGCGGCTCGACACGTAGTTCACGACCACGTCGGCGCCCGCCTGGGCGAGGCGCAGCGCGCACGCCGCACCGATTCCCCGCGACGCGCCGGTCACCAGCGCGACCTGACCCTGGAGATCGATCATCCACTGCTCCTCTCGCGATGGGGAACTCCGACCGCGATCACGTGCGCGCCCGTGACGTCACCGAGCCAGCGCAGTCGCACCCGTCGCTCGCGCGCCCGGCGATGGATCGCGGCACCGTGAATCCGGGCCTCCGCGTGCTCGACGTGCCAATCCTCGGGCACGAACGCTTCGTGTCCGGCGCTCGCTTTGTACGCGGCTTCGCGGGCGCTCCAAGTCCAGGCGTCGGGATCGCCGTCGGACTCCGATTCCACGACGTCGACACCCACGGCATGGATCGGGCTCACCACCGCCACCGCGATTCGCTCGCCGTGGGATATGGAAACGTGCAGGGCGAGGCGTGCGCCGCGTGACCACACCGACGGTCGCACGGGCCTCCCGAACCGGTCGCGGGAACGCACGGCGAGCGACGCAGGGTCCCCTTCGAACACATCGAGCCCTTGCGCCAACGCGAGCTTCACGGCCCGGCGGCCGGCGAGCCACTGCATGCGGCGGCGGGAGTCGGTGAGCGTCTCGGCTTCCAGCCACTCCGCCGGATGGATGTCGGGCGGCCGGCACTCGATGGCTGCCGACCAGCGCGCCGGATCGGTGTCGGCGGCAACGCGCACCGTCGCCAGCCAGGCGCGCGCTTCGGGCAATGCCCGAGTTTCGCCTTCGAAACAGGGCGCGATCATCGCGCGCCGACCGTGGCGTCGAGCACCTCGACGCGGTAGCTCTCGGCCCACACCAGCGGGCGCCCTGCGGCGGCACGGAGCTGGAAGTCGAAGAAGAGGTGGGAGTCGGCGCGCTCGCGGAACCGCGCCACGACCACGCACGGTTCGGCTTCGTCCGGTAGCGCCTCGATCACCAAGCGGCCGAAGCCACTGGGCAGGCTGCTCGCCGAAAGTGCCAGGCGCGCGTAGACACCGCACACCACCAGGCAGCCATCGAGGATCGCGCTCGGCACGCGCCAGAACGCGTGGGGACGCGAAGGGCGAAGCGCCGTGGCTGCGGGCGCGAGCAGCTCGCCCCAGGCGTCCTCGCCACGCACCGCGACGCGCCTGAGGGTGCGCAACGACGGGCCGTGGTAGACGCGTCCCGGCTCGCAATCGTCCGGCGACGCGGGGTAACTCATCTCCCACCAATCGAGATCGGCGGGCGGCGGCGGCAGCTCGCTCGGTCGCGTGACCGCTTTGGCGAGGCCGATCTCGGCGCTCGAGTAGGTGCGGTCCGGCTCGCCGAGCTTGCCTACCCTGGAGATGAAATCGCCGCGCAGCGTGGCGTGCCAGCGCTCGGGACCATGCCCGATGACCTCGACGCGCAACCGTTGCGGTGCGCCGTTGCGAAAGCGCAGGCCGGATTCGATGGTGGCGTTCTCGATCAGCACCGGCGTAGCGGCGGCGCGGTCGAGGAGTGCCGCTTCGGCGAGCGCCTCGAGCCCCACCACTGCGGGAAGAATCGGCTGACGCTCGAAGCAATGATCCACCAGGAACCGATCCTGGGCGGGATCGAAGGTCACGTCGGCTAGCCGCAGCGCGGGACGCTCCTCCATGAGCCCATCCACGATCGCCGTGCGGCGCGTGGCGGCAGCACTCGCGTCCAAGGCGCCATCGTTCTCGGTGGTTGGCGCGGTACGATCGAGATCGAGCAACGCCGCCCTGTCGAGGATCACCACCTCGTTCTCCGGCAATCCTGCCGCGAGCTCGCGCAGCACGTGCTCGCAGCCTTCCGCCACCGGCATGAACGTTTGGCCGCTCGCTTCCAGCGCGAAGCGGCTCTCCGGCCGCACGGCCATGCCCACCTCGTCCCAAGCCGGCCAGTGGAAGGTGCACGCGGCGATGCCTGTGCGCCGCCGATGGCTGGTGACGAGCTTGGCGAGCAAATCGCTGGCGAGGCTGTAATCGGCTTGCCCAAGCCCACCGAACCGGCCGCTCACCGAACCGAACGCGACCAGGTGGCCGAGCTCGTCGCCGGCAGTGAGGGCCAGCAAATGTTGGAGGCCGAGCACCTTGCTCTCGACCGTAGCGCGCACCTGTTCGACGGTCTTGCGCGCGAAGTCGCTGGCCGCTTCGATGCCCGCACCGTGAAGGATGCCGCCCAGCGGGAGCTCGGCGGCGCGGATCGCCGTGAGCACGCGCTCGAGCGCCACGGGATCGGTGATGTCGACGGCGTGGTAGTCGAACGTCACACCCGCGGCGCGATGCCCAGCGAGGGTCTGATGAAGATCGATGCGCCGGGAGAGCGCGCTCCACGCCCGCTCGGGGTCCTCGCCGCGCGCACGCGCTTCGGCGGCGACACGCTGCCGAAGCGCGCGGCGACCCGCGGCGTCGAGACCGGGCCACTCGTCGGGAACGGCCTCGAGCGGTGTCG
>CAYVDO010000120.1:0-19130 GCA_964450125.1 uncultured bacterium | reverse complement strand
GGGGCTTTTCAAGCCCCCCGCCCGCCGTGGCAGAGCCACGGCGGGTCCCACCCCCAAGTCGCTTCGCTTTGCTCGCGGCTCGCCGCTGGCTCGCGGAGAGATGGATGGAGAGCGTTGAGACCGGGGCGCAGATCGGTCGTCGCGTTGTGAGTTCCAGAAACTCCGTCCGATCCTTTTCCGGAAACTCTGGCCGGTCCGAGGTGGGGAATCCCGCCTCGGATACGACCATCGCCACGGACTCGATCCAAGGCGAGGAAAGGGATGCTGGACATGCTCAAACGCCATCAGATCCAGGTGCTCCGCGACGCGGGGCACAGCCAAGAGGACACCGCCCGACTGGCCGGAGTCGGTGAGCGGACGGTGCGGCGTATCGACGCCGAGCCTTCGCGTCGTAGATTCGGGGCTTTTCAAGCCCCCCGCCCGCCGTGGCAGAGCCACGGCGGGTCCCACCCCCAAGTCGCTTCGCTTTGCTCGCGGCTCGCCGCTGGCTCGCGGAGAGATGGGAGGCGCGCGAGGAAAACGGCGCACCGTTCGGCGGTCGCGGCGCGTGATTGATTGGCGTTCCAGCCGCTGCGTTCGAGTGCCTCGCCGTTCTCCTGGCGTGGTAGCGTCGACGACGGTTGCGCCGTGTAGGCTCGGCTGTCGATGAACGAGAAAGCCCCGCCTGTGGATCCAGAGCAGCGATTTCGCGGCCGACGCGTCGTATCGCGGCGGCGCTGGCTCGGGCTCGGCGTGGGCGGCGGCGTGCTCGTCGCGCTCGGCGCCGTATTCTGGCGTGTGACGCGGCCGCCGATCTCCGCGCCGGAGTGGTCGAAAGGACCGTGGCGGCTCTTGCGCCCGACTGAGGCTGCGATCGTTGCCGCGCTGGCCGAGCGGCTCTTGGATCCGGGTGATGCGGAGGGAGCGGCACCGCCGGATCTCGAGCAGGTGGCGCGCTGGTTCGACACGTTCTTGCGCTTCACCCACCCCGAGGTGCAGCGCGACTTGCGCGCGCTCTTGGCTGCATTCGACGGAGTCGGACCGCTCGCGATCGCGGTATCCGGTCGGTTCGTGAATCTGCCGGCGAGCGAGCAGTCTCGCGTGCTCCGGCGCTGGGAGCGAGGACCGCATCCGATGCGGATGGGATTCAACGCGCTCAAGCAGCTCGCCTACATGGCGCACTACGGCCACGACGCCACCTGGCCGGCCATCGGATACGACGGCCCGATCGTCCCCCGAGGATTCGCCGGTGGCGAGCGCGCTTGGTTCGATCCCGAATGGCTGGCCGCGGACGGCGACGATGGTGTCGACGCCGACGGACACGGCCGGCGGCGCGCGCGCAGTGAAGCCGTGAGCGCAGCGTCATGATCGTCCGCGGGCGAACCCTGAGCAGGCCGTTTCATCGCCGCTGCGACGTGGTGGTCGTGGGCACGGGCGCCGGGGGGGCGATGTGCGCGCGCCAGCTCGCCAGAGCGGGTCGCGAGGTGGTGGCGCTCGAGATGGGCGGATTCCATCGCCCCAGCGAGTTCACCCAGCGCGAAGACGAGATGCTGCCGATGCTCTTCCAGGATCGTGCTGCCCGTGCCACCAAGGACATGTCGGTCACGGTGCTGCAGGGGCGCGGCGTCGGTGGCTCGACGGTTCACAACACCAATCTCTGCAAGCGCACGCCGGACCCGGTTCTCGACGAATGGGCGCGTCGCTTCGGCGTCACGGGTTGGTCGCCCGAGGAGCTGGCCGCCGACTTCGCTGCCACGGAAGCAGACCTTTCGGTGTCGGTGCTCGGCGAGGCGCAGCTCAACGTCGCCAATCGCTTGATGCAGGAAGGAACGCTCGCGCTCGGTTGGCGTGGGGGTTACCTATCGCACAATCGCGTGGGATGTGTGGGCTCCGGATTTTGCGAGCTCGGCTGTGCGTTCAACGCCAAGCAGAACGCGCTGAAGGTCCTGATCCCGGACGGGCTCGCCGCCGGGCTCGATGTCTACGCCGACTGCGAGGCGACCGAGGTGCGCGTCGAGAATGGCCGCGCCGTCGGCGTGCTGGGGCGCTACGTCGATGCCGACGGACAGCCGCTCGGAGACTTCCAGGTCAGCGCCGAGGCCGTGGTGCTCGCCGGCTCCGCCGTGGGAAGCGCGGCGCTCATGCTGCGCTCGGGGCTGCCCGATCCCCACGCGCAGTGCGGGCGCCACCTGCATCTGCATCCGGGTGCACCGGTTGCGGGCGTGTACGACGAGCGCGTCGTCGGCTGGAAAGGCGTGCCGCAGTCGTGGGAGGTGATGGAGTTCCTCGATTTCGAGCGCGAAGACAAGCGCGCGTGGATCGTCGCCAACTTCGCGCATCCCATCGGCACTGCGGTGAACCTTCCCGGGTTCGGGCCCGAGCACGCGCGGCTCATGGCTGCCTACGCGCACCTCGTCGTGTTCACCCCCATGCTTCACGATCGCACCGAGGGGCGGGTGACGGTGACGCGCCGCGGGCGCATCCTGCTCGCATACACGATGAGCGCCGCCGATCGCGAGCAGATGGCGCTGGGCCTGCGTGAATCGGCGCGTCTCCATCTCGCCGCCGGCGCCAAACGTGTCGTCGTTCCCTTCGTCGAACCGCTCGAGGTGACCAGCGAGCGGGATCTCGGGCGGATCCGCGCCGAAGATCTCGGACCGCTCGACCTCCCCGTGCTGGCGGTGCATCCCATGAGCGCGACACGCATGAGCGGTTCGCCCAGAGAGGGCGTGGTGCGTCCTGATGGCCGTCACCATCAGGTTGCGGGCCTCTTCGTCGCGGACGGTGGGCTCTTTCCCACCTCGATCGGGGTGCCACCGCAGATCTCGATCTACACGGCGGGGCGGGTGATCGCGCGCCACGTGGACGCGGAGCTCGGCCGCCCCAGCGCCTGAGCGGCGCCTCGATGCGCCCAGCTCGATGAGGGCGGTCCAGGGAGCGGTGACGGACGCTTTCGGTAGCCCGACGAGCAGCACCAAGCCGCAAGCCTCGAGTCCCGCGGCCCGCGCGCGTGCAGGCTTTTTGCATGACGCCGACTATCTTGCGGCGCGATGCGCGTCCTGACGCGATACGTCACGGTCCAGTTCCTGCGGGTGCTGGCGCTCTGCTTCCTGGGATTCCTCATCCTGTTCGTGATGGTGGACTTCTTGGAGCGCGTGGACTCGTTCACCCAACGCGGAGTCGCGTTCCACACCACGGCGCTCTACTTCCTGTATCGGATCCCGGAGCTGGTCTTCGAGATGATTCCGGTCGCCATGCTGGTGGCGACCTCCATCACCGTGGGAAGGCTCTCGCAGCTCAACGAGATCACCGCCATGAAGGCGGGCGGCGTCAGCATCTACCGCGCCATCGTGCTGCCGGTGGCGATGATCGGGCTCGCCGTGAGCTTCGTGTGCATGGGCATCAACGAGCTCATGGTGCCGTGGACCAAGTCCGGCGCGCGCGAAATCATGAACCGCGTGAAGGGGCTCAACCTGATGCGCCCCGCCGGCGATCCGAACGTGTGGTTCCAAGGCACGAGCGACAAGCACGAGATGATCCACATCGCGCGCTTCTTTCCCGAGATCGGGGTGCTCGAGAACGTCACCGTGTATCGCCTGGACGACGAGTTCCGCCCGGTCAAGCGCCTCGATGCGCACATGGCGCGCTGGCTCGAGGACACCCGCAAGTGGCGGCTCAGCGAGGTCGTGGACCGCGACCTGGTGAGCGGCGAGGTCCACGAGTACAGGCGGTTCGACCAGCAATTCGATTGGACGCTCGACGATTTTCGGGCCACCGAGAACGCGTACAGCGACACCATGTCGTTCGGTGAGTTGGGCCGCTACATCGCGAGGGTGGAGGAGCTCGGCTACGACTCCACCCGCTACCGCGTCGACCTGCACAACAAGATCGCGTTTCCGTTCGTGTGCCTGATGGTGCCGCTGGTCGCGATCCCGTTCTCGTTGGTGGGCGGGCGCGGCGCGGGATTGGTGCGCAGCCTCGCGTTCGCGGTGATCGTCGCGGTGCTCTATTTCTTCGTCCAGAGCACGGCGATCGCGGTGGGCCATGCCGGGCGATTGGCGCCGATGACGGCAGCGTGGATCACCAACGTGCTCTTCGCGCTGGTCGGGTGCTACCGGTTGCTGGGCGTCGCCCAATGAGCGCGCACGGCCGGCGATGAGCGACGGACCTCGCGGGCGCACCCGCCTCGGCGCCCGAGTCGCCGTGTCTTCGGTGGTGGCGGCCCTCGCCTTTGCCGCCGCCGAGCTGCTGTTGCGAGTCCTCGGTTTCTCGTTCAGCCCGTACACGCACTACGAGCAGAACGATTGGGAGGTCTTCGCCGAGGGTGGCAACCGAGTCGATTACCTCCCCGACCCCGAGCTCTTCTGGACGTTGATCCCTTCGCGGAACGTCACCAGCGCGTTCGGCGCGGGCTCGTGGATCAACGCCCACGGGATGAGAGGGCCCGAAACTCCCGTTCGCAAGCCGAGCGGGGTGCGGCGGGTGATCACGCTCGGCGACTCGGGCACCTTTGGCTGGGAAGTGCCCGAGCCCGAGTGCTACCCCCGCCAGCTCGAAGCGTCGTTGCGCCTTCGGCTCGGCGATCCGCGGATCGAGGTCGTGAACGCGGGCATTCCCGGCACGACCAGTCTTCAGGGCCACCGCTGGTTCGAGTCGCGGGTCGCCGCCTTCGAGCCGGACGTCCTGGTGCTCGCGTTCGCCGGCAACGACGGCGATCGGCTGGAGGTTGCGGATCGTGATCGCCACATCCTTCCCGTGCAGCTCACGGTGAACCAGGCGTTGCTCACGAGCCGCGTCTACCAAGGGCTCTACAAGCTCGTGGCGTGGGATGCGCGCGCGGCGCTCGGTGCCGAGCGTGGCCGATGGGTTCCGCGGGTGACGGTCGAAGAGTTCGAGGCCCACTACCGCGCGATCCTCGACCGCGCCGCGGCGCTCGGCGCGCATGCGGTGCTGCTCGCCCGGCCGGGTCCCGATTGGACGTCCTATCGGGCCGTCGAGATGCGTTTGGCCGAAGAGCGCGACCTCCCGTACCTCGACGACGGCATCAACGGGCATCCGCCGGGCAGTGAGTATCGCAAGATCGCGGAGCGTGTGGCGGACGTGATCGTCGCGCGGGGCTGGCTCGCGCCGAAGTGAGCGTTTTGCGCTTACTTCAGGGCGAGCTGATGCCTCCTCGGGGATCTCGAGAGCCCCCCGCCCCTCGAAAAGCGCGGTGCTCGAAGGGCCTCACCCCCGAGTCGTCTCGCGCGGCACGGGTGATGGTGGGCTCGACACCGCGCGCTCACGGCTCGCCGGCTCACGCCCGGTACTTGCGAACGCGTCGCCTCCAAGCGAGCAGGATCGCCGGCGCCACGGCGGTCAGGGCCGTGAGCGTGGCACCCGTGGCGAGCCCCGGTGCACGGTAACGGAACTCGACGCGATGATCGCCCGCAGGCACCGGCGCCGAGAGCTGGCGGGCGAACGGCATCGGTAGCGTGTCCGAGATCGCATCGCCTCGCTCGCCGCCCGGGTGCAGCGTGTACGTCCATCCCGGCTGCCAGTTTTGGTCGACGACGACTCGCGCGGGTGCCTCCGCACGCGCGTCCACGACCATGCGGTTCGGGCTGAACTCGACGAACCGCGCTTCCCCCTCGGCGCCGATCACCGTGACCTCGCCGCGGTAATGCGGGCTCTCGGCTGGCAACGCGTAAATGTCGACGCGTGCGGTCTCGTAGCAGCTCACGATGCCCAGGTTCGCGCCCAGCGCGGGCAGATGTGCGCTGCTGGTGTAGAGCTGGGGTGCCTCGGGCGAGAGCGCGTCGGAATAGCCCGCGACGTGCAGCGCGGCTCGCTGGACGAAGGGCTTCTCGTTGCGGACGGGGATCGGTGCGAACGGGAACGCGGACGCGAAGAGCACGCCGTTCACGGCGATGAGGTCGATGGTGACCCCCAACAGCGCCGCGGCGCCGGCCACGTCCGCGATCCACCGGCTCTTCCTCGCGAGGGCTCCGCGCACTCGATCGAGGCCGATGGCGGCCGCCAGCGCCAGCGCCAGCGTCACGATCACACGCCACCGCTGTGCGATTCGCATGTTTCCCAGGACGGGCAACTCCCGCAGGACCTGCCACAGGCTCAACGGCGCGGCGCGGACGCCGAGGGTGATCCACGCGAACACCAGGCACGCGATTCCGAGCGGCAGCTCCCGCCGGCCCATCGCCCACACGCCCACCAACGCGAGTGCCACCGGTACGACGCCGACGTACGTGGCGTTCTCGTCGATCCCCCAGTCCACTCCGCGCCACAGTCCGCCGCCGGGCCGATGCCACGTTCGCGCCGCATCTGCCGGGCGCGGATCCAAGTACGTCAGCACGAGCGCTTCGACGCTCATGCCCGACTGATCGTCCGGCGCACGCGGATAGGTATGGAGCTGGACGAGGGTGGGCGCGAGCTTCACCGCGGAGAGCCCGAAAGCGATCACGCCGACGGCCGCGAGCGCACGCAGCGGCTGCGTGCTGCGCTGCCTCACGCACACCACCGTCTCGTGGACCAGCAGGAACACGACGGCGATCGCGGCGACGTAAGCGCCGCCGCCGAGCACCACCAGCGCGAGCGCCGCGCCCGCGAGCCATCGCCACCGGGCTTCGTCTCGCCCGCGCTCCACACCGAGGAGCGCCCACGGCAAGTACGAGGTGGTCATGTACCAGGTCATGCCGAGCATGAGATTGAAGGCGTAGGCCGCGTTGAGGCGGAACACCACGGCGGAGAGCGCAGCGCCGAGCCGGCTCGCGCCGTGGTGGCGGGCCAGCGCGTACATCCCCGCCATCCCGATGAGCAGATGGAGGGCGACGTCGACCTTGAGACCGGCTGGCGCTCCGAGTGCCAGGACCAGCGCAAAGAACGGGGACGCGACTCGCGATTGGGGGTTGGCGAGCTGCACGGTGCCGCCGCAATAGTACGGGTTCCAGAGCGGAAGCTGGTGGAACTCGACGAGCGTTCGCCGCGCGGCCTCGTGATAGAAGAGGTGCTGATCCCAGTCGGAAATGCCCCAGAAACTGGGATGCGCGAAGATCGGGGCGACGAAGGCGAGCCCCGCGATCGTGAGGGCCACACCCACGCTCGCCGTCGGAGCCCAGCGCCACACGCTCGCGACGTTCGTCCTCACGCGCGACCTGCGTACGGCGGGGTGGCGCCGTCGATCAACGCGGCCAGCGGTGTCGGAGCATCCGCCCGTGCTCGATGAGCAGGCAACGATCCTGCACCACGTCGATGCCCGCACGCGCGAGCCTTTCGGCGGCCTCGTCGTTGCGGATGCCGAGCTGGAACCACACGGCCTTGGGGTGTGCAGCGAGAATCTCGTCGAGGTGCGGCGGGATGTCCTGGGAGCGGCGAAACACGTTCACGAGGTCGATCGGCCCTTCGACGTCGCCGAGCCTGCGCCGTACAGGACGACCGAGGATGCTCGTCACCTCCGGGTAGTAGACCGGCACCGGCACGATCTCGCAGCCGGCTTCCGCCATGTACGCGGGCACGTCGAACGCCGCTTGTCCGCGCCGGCTCTCGGGTTTGATGCCGAGTACCGCGATTCGCCGGGACTCGCGCACGATGCGGTCGATGCCCTCGCGATCGTCCACCCAATGCTTCCGCCAATCGTCCATGCCGTGCCTGGTTCGGTGCCGCAGGCCTGGGAAGCGCGCGGTTTCCCGCCTCCGTCGAACGCGTGTTAGCGTGACGTGCCCTTCGCGCGACAGCCACCGCGCGGACGATCCGCCGCCGCGCGCTCGTCGCTTGCTCCGATCGCAACCATGGCCATCCACATCAATCGCGTCTACACCCGATCCGGTGATCACGGCGAGACCGGGCTCGTCGGCGGAAAACGTGTCCGCAAGGACTCTGCGCGCATCGATGCCTACGGGGACATCGACGAGCTCAATGCCGCCCTCGGACTGGCCCGCGTCTTCAACGGCGAGCGGTCGAACGAAGGTGACGACCACCGCTGGCTCGACGAGGTGTTCCGCCGCTTGCAGAACGAGCTCTTCGATCTCGGGGCCGAGCTCGCGACGCCGCCGGACGGCGAGTATCCGGGCATGAACAAGATCTCCGCCGAGCAGGTGAGCGGCTTGGAGCAGCTCATCGATCGGTGCCAAGAGGAGCTCGAGCCGCTTCAATCGTTCATCCTCCCCGGCGGCGGTCGCGTGAGCGGCTTCCTCCACCAGGCGCGTACCATCTGCCGGCGCGCCGAGCGCAAGATCGTGGCGCTCGCGAGCCACGAGCCGGTGTCCGATCCGGTGCTCCAGTACGTGAACCGTCTGAGCGACCTCTTGTTCGTGCTAGGGCGCTGGGTGGCGAAGCACGGCGGCGAAGGCGAGTACCTGTGGGAGCGTGGCTTGCGCTCGCACGTCATGAGCCCCCGCACCGCTGCTGCTCGGAAGTCGTCGAACGGTCGTCGCTGACCTCGGCGAGGAGGGATCGCGTGCTCACGACGACCCGCGTCGCGGTGGACCTCGGCGTGCCGACGGTGGCGATCGACAGGCGCATCTACGGCCATTTTCTCGAAGAAATCGGGCGCATGATCGCCGGCGGGCTCTTCCCCGAGAAGGGCTCGCTGACGCCGCTCGACGAGAACGGCTATCGCACGGACGTGTGGGAGGCGTGCCGGGATCTCGGTCCGGTGCTCTTGCGCTGGCCGGGCGGCTGTTTCGCCGACGTCTATCACTGGCGCGACGGCGTGGGCGTGCACCGCGCCCGGAGCTACCCGAACCGATTCTGGGGCCATCGCTTCGGCGAGAGGTGGGGGCCGCCGGTGCACAACGAGCTCGGCACCGACGAGTTCCTGGCGCTCTGCCGCGACTGGGCCTGCGAGCCGTACCTGTGTGCCAACGCCGGCACGGGCACCGCCGAGGAAGCGGCGGCGTGGGTCGAGTACGTGAACCGCCACGCCACCGGTCACGATCCGTCGCTGCCCAAGTGCCGGCTGTGGAGCATCGGCAACGAGCAGTTCGGGGTGTGGGAGGTGGGCCACACCACCGCGCGCGACTACGCGCGCAGATTCCTGCGCTATCGCGAGGCGATGCGTGCCGTCGATCCGACGATCGAGACCGTGCTCAACGGCAACGACGACCTGCGCAGCCGCTGGAACGAGCGGGTGCTGGAGGTTGCTTCCGATCAGGCCGAGTACCTGTCCGTCCACTCGTACCTGCCCCAGGACTATCGCGTCGCCCACCTGCTGAGCGTGCCGCCCACTTCGGTGGGTGCCTGGTACTCGGCGCTTTCGATCGGCGAGAGCGTCCTCGCCAAGCTGGAGGCGCACGAGGCGACGGTGCGACGCGTCGCTGGGCGCGCCATCCCGCTCGCCGTCGACGAATGGAATCTGTGGTGGACGTTCCCGCAGGCCATCCGGCCGCGCCCGTGTCTACGGGACTCGCTGGGCGCTGCGGCGATGCTCATGACGTTCCAGAAACGCGCCGACCTGGTGCGCATCGCCAACCTGTCGTCGATCATCAACTTGATCGCGTCGCCGGTGATCACCGACCGCGATCGGGTGGCGCGCACCAGCCTCTTCCACGTCTTCCGACTCTTCACCCTGCACGGGCTGGAGCGGAGAGTCGCGAGCGTGGTGACGCAAGGGCCGACGTATTCGGCAGAGCGGCTCAAGGGCATCCGACCCGTCGAGCGAGCGCCCTTGGTCTCGGTCTCCGCCACGACCTCGGCCGATTCGTCTCGTGTCGCGGTGTTCCTCCTGAATCGCCACCACGAGAGCGAGCTCCGTGTGGAGATCGACTACCGCGGTGCTGCACCGGCGAGTGACGCCACGCTCACCTGGGTGACTGGGCCCGGGCTGATGGCGGAGAATTTGCCGGGCCGTCCGGTCCAGGTGGACACGCTGCGACGCGAGATCCCGCGCGGCCGAATTCCAGAGCTCGTGCTGCCGCCGCGCTCGATCGCCGTTCTGACCCATGCGCTCGCAGCCTGCTGAGGCCGCGCTGGGCGGGGGACTGGAACAGCCCCCCCCGGAGACCTCACCCGCCCTTGCCGCCCTTCACCAGCTTGAGGTGAGGCGCGCCGCGGCGCGGGCTCGACGCGGCGGCTGGTGTGTTGGGGCGGGGCGCCCGCGTCCCGGGCGGAGCGGCAGGCTCTTCGCGCTCGGGAGCGCGCTCCGCGTCGGGCGCCACCGGTGCCGGCACCAGTGTGGCGACCGATTGGAGCTGGGCTGCCAGCGTGGGTGGCACGTGCTCCTTGAACACGAAGCCGCTGCCGGCGGCGAAGTCCATCACCGCCCAAACCGCGCGGAAGGGAAAGCGGCAGCGCATGAGCTCACCCTGGAAGCCGAGGTCGGCGTAGAGTGCTTGCTCGTCGAAGCCGAGCTGGATCGGCCACGCAGGATTGAGGTCGATGAGCAATCCTTCGCCCCATTGGGTGCGGACGTGCTCCGGAACCTCGACGCCCTCGCGGGTAGCGTCGACGTAGAGCCGCGCGGTCTTGCCCTTGTTCGTGAGGTCGAGGATCGCCCGCTCGATCGAGTTCTTGAGCTCGTCCATCGCCGCTGCGTTTTAGCGTGCGGCCTTCGGGCCTGGCTCGGTGGATGCGTGCTCCGAACGTGCATCGCCATTTCTCTGCGCACGGCTTGGGCCTCGATCCGCGCAATTCGCCGGCGTCGGTCACGGCAGCAAGCCGATGCGTCGACGGCCACCGCCGATTGCCGGGCGCGGTGCTCGTCATGCTCTCGCCGCGGGCTCACGGCGTGTGTCCCGACCAGACGCCGAGGCCCGATTCGAAGCCGTCGAGGAAGATGAGCGTCGCCTCGACCGCGCCGATGTCGACGACCGCGATTCCATCGCCGTCGTTGTCGAGCGGGCGCGTCTGGCTCCACGGGTCGGTGGGGATACAAACGAATGCATGCCCGGCATCGAGCGCCGAGGAGTAGCTGTTCGGCACGCGCGCCGGGAACTTCCCGGGCGGCGCCCATAGCGGGAACATGTTCCATTCGCCGTCGACGTCCGCGCCGCCGAGGCAACTGGATCCCTCGAAGAAGACGTTGAACCCGTAGTTCGTGTAGCTGAGGTTGCCGCCCGTGGTCACGCAGTACCCGACGATCGAGCAGCCGAGCGTCAGGCTGGTGCCGGAGGGCGCGCTCGCATCGATGTTGAGCACGTTCACGGACGAGGAGACGATCTCCACCGCGCTGTCCTCGGCGTAGACGGAGTTGGCGAACAGGCCTTCATCGATGATCGAGGAGCTCTCGATCGACAGCGTACTGTCCCAGACCTCGACGCCCCGTAGCCCACCGGCGAGTCGGTTGTCGTGCACGCTTGAGCGCCGGATGACGACGGTGCCTTGTGAATCGCTGGCGACGGCAGGCCCCTCCCGTACCAGGTCGGAGCGTCGTCGACGGCGTAGTTGTAGGCGATCTCCGCGTCCTGAATCGTCACCGCCCCGCCGAGCGTGCCGATACCGCCACCGTGGTGGGCGAAGCAGCCGCGTATGCGAGAGCGGCTCAGCTCCAGCGCAGCGCCGGTGCCGACGAAAATGCCGCCACCGACTCCCGCCACCGAGCCGCCCTCCAGGGTCAGGTCGCCTAGGATCAAGGTAGAGAAACCCTGCACCTCGAACAACCGATCGTCGAACGAACCCATCGCGACGGTCGTGACGTCCCAGCCCGTGCCGAGCAGCGTGATCGGGCTGGTGACATCGAGGTCGCCAGTGACGGCGAGGCCCTCGTTTGCGCCTGCGCGGGTCAGGGAGTACGTACCCGGTGGCAGCCAGATTCCGTCGCTGCCGAAGAGCGCGTTGGCCTCTTGCACCGCTGCACGCAGCGAGCAGCCGCCGCCATTCTGGGCGACGCACAGACCGTCGCCAGGGTTGGTGTCGAGCTGGTCGTCGGAGCGCGTGACGGTGAAGGTCGCAGCCTCGACATCGGGCGCGCCGGCGAGCTGCAACGCAAGCAGGGCGACCGTCAGCGCCGCGCGAGACTTGTCTCGGCCCGCCCAGCGTGTGATGGCCGAGAGCGAAAGGATCATGGGGGTCTCCCGCGCGAACGGTTTAGCCAGGATCGACATGGCGAACGCTTCCCGTCGCGCAGGCTCCCCGATCGAGCAAATGGACGAGGGGCGCCGGCCGGGCACGTTGCGATGATCCCAGATCTTCGCCGTCGCCCCTACGTTTCAGCGCCAGCCACCGAGCCAACGCCCGCGTCGTTTCCCCGTCGATCGCACCCTGTTGCTCGTGACGAAACGGCGAAAGCTCCCCAGCGCGTGCCCTTCGAGCTCGGGCGTGTGCTCGGGAGCCGGTGCCGAGCATCACCCTGCTAGGCTTCGCGGGATGTCACGCGAGCACGCGATCCTGCCCGCTGCGGCCAGCGAATTGGGCGCGTCCATGGAGGTCCGAATCGAGCGCATCGCCACGGGCGGCGACGGCGTCGGGCGCTTGCCCGACGGACGGGTGGTGTTCGTGCCGCTGGTGGCGCCAGGCGAGGTGGTGCGCGCGACCGTCGTGGAGCAAGCAGCGCGATTCGTGCGCGCCGAGCTCGAGGCGGTGCTGGCGCCGGCAGCCGATCGCGTCGTGCCGGGTTGTGCGCTCTTCGGAGCGTGTGGCGGTTGCTCGCTCATGCACCTCTCGCCTGAGGCTCAGCTCGCTGCCAAGGACGGCATCGTGGCCGATCATCTGGTACGGCCGGGCTCGATCGAAGCCGCGCGCGTGGCGCCTACGCACCCCTCGCCCGAGGTGTGGCGGTTTCGTCATCGGATGCGCTTCCACGCGCGGCGCGGGAAGCTCGGGCTGTTTCGCGCCAAGAGCCAGTCGCTGGTCGAGGTCGAGACCTGCCCGGTCGCGGCGCCACCCATCGAGGCACTGCTGCCAGCGCTCGCAGCGACGGTGGCGGCGCCGCCGATCGTCGCGCTCGAGATCGAGGTCGTGGACGACGGTTCCGTGTGCGCGCTCGCAGTTTCGGCCGTCGAGCCGGGTGCGGTGGACGTCGAGGCGCTGGCGCGACGATTCCACGCCGTACCCGGCGTGGGCTCGGTGGTCGCACGCGCTGGCTCGCGGCGGATCGTCCGCGGCGGCGCGAGCGTTCCGGATCAGGCGCCCGCCGGTAGCTTCCGGCAAGCCAACCCGACGGCGAACGCGTGGCTGCGCAGCCGCGTCGTAGAGGCGGTGAGCGCCGCAGGCGATCTCGACGCCGACGACGATGTGCTCGAGCTCTACGCGGGAAGCGGCAACTTCACACTCGCGCTCGCGGCGCGCGGCGAGCGAGTGCTGGCCGTCGAGCAGGACCCGCATGCGGCCGCTGCAGGGGAGCGCGCTGCGAGGGAGCGCGTCGTGCCGGCGGGGGAGATTCGTTTCGTGCGAACGAGCGTGGAGCCGTTCCTCAGCGCTCGCGCGCCGCAGGCGCGTCGCGTGGTGGTGAATCCACCACGGATCGGGCTCTCGCCGAGAACTCCGGCGGCGATCGCGGCGCTCGGCGCTCGCCGGGTCGTCTACGTGTCCTGCAATCCCGCGACGCTGGGGCGTGATGTGGCCCGGTTTCGAGAGCACGGCTTCACGATCGCGTCGGTGGAGCCGATCGATCTCTTCCCACACACCGCGCACGTGGAGTGCGTCGCGGTCTTGACTCGATGAGCGCCGGCGCTCGCAGTCGTGCGGCGAAGCCGCGGCCGCCCGGCGTGCGCGCCCGCGGTGCTCTCGCGGGGGCGAGGGTGGCGCCGCCGAGGCGTGCGGACTCGGCGGCCCACCGCGCGGTCGGTTGGTTCGGCACGGCCGCGTCGATCGCGCTGGCGCTCGTGGCGATCCAGCTCGTCGCCCGCGATCGCGCCTCGGTCGTCGGTTGCTTCTCCATCTGGGGAGCGACCGCGGCCGCGAGTGGAGCGATGGCGTTGGGCTTTCGCGGCACACGGCTCGCGGGTGCGAGCGTGCTCTGGGTCGCGCCGCTACTCGCGGCATTCATGGCGACGCCCAGCAGGCCCCAAAGCTTCGACACGTTTCCGACCCGCTACCTCGCGGTGAGCCTCGCCGAGCGCCAGGACTTCGATCTGGACGAATGGCCGGAGCAGCTCGAGATCATGAAGCCCGCGTACTGGCTGCATCCGCACCAGGGCCATCTCTACAGTGCCTATCCCCCCGGCGCCGCACTCTTCGCGGCACCGCTCTGGCCGTTCTTTCGATTGGCGGGTTTCACGGCCAAGGCGGCGCCGGTTTACGCACTGGCGAAGACGGCCGCCGCGCTCGGTGTGGCGCTCGCGGCGGCGTTGCTGCACGCGGCGGCGAAGCGTCACGGGCTCAGCCGCGCGGCGGCGCCACTCACGTTCGGGTTTGCCCTCGCGTCGGGCAACTTGGCGCTCGCGAGCCAGGATCTGTGGCAGCACGGCCCTGCAGAGCTGGGGTTGGCGCTCGCGCTCTGGGCGCTCGCCGATCGAACTCCACGCGACGCGGTGTGTCTGGGGTTGGGGCTCGGTTTCGCGGCGTTGATGCGCCCCTTTCTGCTCTCGGTGACCGGCGTGGTCTCGATGGTGTGGGCGATTCAGCACCGCGATCGGGGCTCCTGGGCGCGTCTGGCGCTGGGCTTGGCGCTGCCGCTTGCGATCGGCGCCGCGTGCAATCTCGCCGTCTTCGGCACGCTCGTGGGGGGGTACTCGCGCGAGCTGCGTGGCTCGATCTGGCAAGGGCACGTGCTCACCGCGCTGCTCGGTAACGCATTGAGCCCCAGCCGGGGGCTCGTGGTGTTCGCACCGTGGGTGGTGCTCGCGTTGCCGGGCGCGGTCATCGCGCTACGCCGCACGCCGCGGTTGGCATGGGTGTTGGTCGCGCCATTGGCGGTCTTCTTCGGTGTGGTGTCGCTTCGCGTCGAATGGTGGGCGGGCCACGGCTACGGCCCGCGCTACCCGCTCGACGTGCTTCCGCTGGTGTCGCTCCTGGCCGCGATCGGATGGGAGGCGCTCGCGAGCCGCGCGCGAGGCCTCGCGACGATGCTGCTCGTGCCGCTTTGCACCTGGGGTGTGCTCGCCCAGCTTCCCGCGTTTCTCGGCGAGGAGGGCCAGCGCTGGAGTGGCTCGCCGAACGTGGACCGTCATCCCGAGCGCCTGTGGAGCGTGCGCGACGGGCAGCTCGCCGCCGGTTGGAACGAGTGGCTTCGGATCCCTCACTCTTCCTATGCCGTGGCGCGGATGCGGCACGGCGTGGGCGAGGCGGTCACGGACCGGCGCTTCTTGCGTGAGCCATTCGTCGCGTGCGCCGCCGTCGGACCTGAGGGGCGCGGCTACCTGGCCATGGGGCCGGGACATCGGTTCGGCTCGGGGCGGTGGCGAGCGCGCTTCCGCCTCGCCGTGGACCATCCGTTCGCTCCCGAGGCGTGTGCGTCCGCAGAACCGGCGGCGGTACTCGACGTGGCGAGCGACGGTGGCGTCCCCGTGTGGGCGCGGCGCGCGGTGCCGGCGTGCAGCACGATGGTGCGCGACTACGATCTGGTGTTCGAGCTGCCGCGGTCGCAGCCGCTCGAGCTGCGCATCGAGACCACGGGCGCCGCGCGGGTGTGCGCCAGCAGGATCGAAGTGGGTCGCCTCGATCCATGAGCAGCTCTGCAGTCGTGCAGCGGCGTTGGGCTCGGCCCGGGCTTCGCTCGTCACGAGTGGGATCCGCGCGAAAGAGCGCCGCCATCCGCCATCGCCGACCCTTCGGTTGCGGCGCGGATTGACCTATAAGGTCCGCGGATGTCGCGCGCCACGCTGGTTCTGATCACGCTGCTGCTGGCGGCGCTCTTCGTCGTCATGGGTGCGGCCTCGGGGCTCGTTCGCCGCGAGCTGCGGGTGGTGGAGCGCCAGTTCGTCGCCGAACGCGACGCTCGCCTCGAGCGGGTCGTCGCCGAGATTCGCAGCTCGCTGGCGAACGTCGTCGACGATCTGCGTTTCGGCAGCCAGTTGATCCACGAGGCGCGCAACGACGAGATCGCGGAGCAAGGAATTCACGCGTTGCTGGGCTCGACGCGGCCTTACGTTGCGGCGCAAGTCCGTCGCGCCGACGGGACGCTCGAGATGGCGCTCAGCGATTCGCGCACGGCGCGCTCGTTTCCCGCCGACGCCGCGCGCGCGATGGCACAGGCTGCCGAGCGCGCCTTCGAGTTGCGCGGCGCCGACGTCGCGGTGTCGCGTCCGCTCGCCGCGGGCAGCGAGGATCGCTACCGCGCGTTCGCGACGCCGATCGAGCCTGGCGTGCGCGCGGAACGCCGCGCATTCGTGCTGCTCGTCGACACCACGCCCACCTTCGATCACCTCCGCTTCCTCGAGACGGACGTGCTCCTGCTCGGTCCCCACGGCGTGCCGGTGCGTTCGTCGAGCTCCAGGCTGCTCGGCGACTTGACGCTCATCGAGGCCGAGCCGGAACGCTTTCCCGTGACAAGCAAGCTGGTGGGGGCGATCCGCCGCGGGGACTCGGGATCGTCCATGGTCCCCGCGGGCGAAGCGCTGGCGCTCGGCTTCGACGCCGACGTGGTCGTGTCGTTCGTTTCGATCACCGTCCCCGGCGGTGGCTCGTGGAAGCTCGCCACGTTCAGCTCCGTGGGTCCGATCCGAACCCAGGCGCGCGCCGTGCTGTGGCGCTTCGCATCGGGGGCGCTGGCGCTGGCCGCGGCGCTGGTGGTGGTGGGTGCCTACCTGGTGGTGAGCTCGTTTCGCGCGCGGGTGCTCAACGAGCGCTTGCTGCGCGCCAACGAGCTGGCTCAGCTCAACGAGATTTCGCTTCGCATCGTCGACCACATTCCGGTGGGGGTGCTGGCGCTCGCGGGCGACGGCCGCATCTTGGTCATGAATCGTGACGTGCGTGTGCGTCTGCCGGAGGCGACGATCGGCGCCAAGCTGGAGCGGGTGCTCGGCGCCGCCAGCGAGGCGACCCGTGAGCGCCTGCGCAACCTCATCGACACCGCTCGCGCAACGCACGAGGTCCAGTACATCCATGCTGAGTCGCTCGATCTATTCGGTCACCTCGGGCGATTCAGCATCCACGTCATTCCGCTGGACGAGGCGCGGCTCTTGGGCGCACGTACGCTGCTCGTGATCGAGGACGTGACCGCGCTGGAACGGCTCAGCTCGCAGCTCATGCGCGCGGAGAAGCTCGCCACCGTGGGCGTGCTCGCTGCGGGCATCGCTCACGAGATCGGCACGCCCCTCGGCGTGGTGCGTGGTCGCGCCGAATACCTCCAGGGGAAGCTCGGTGCCGGTCACCCCCAACACGCGGCCGCGGGCATCATCATCGACGAGATCGACCGTGTGACCCGCACCATCCGGCAGCTTCTCGATTTCGCGCGCGTGCGACCCGCCGCCGTGACGGCGGTATCTCTCGAGCTGGCGGTGCGGCGGGTGGTGGACGTCTTGCATCTGGAGGCCGAGCGGCGTTCCGTGACGGTGAGCATCGAGGCGGATCCGGATCTGCCGCTGGTGGCGGCGAATGCCGATCAGCTCGAGCAGGTCGTCGCCAACTTGCTCATGAACGCCTACGATGCGTGTTTCGGTGGCGGGCACGTGCGCATCGTCGTGGGCCGTCCCGAATCCGAAAGATTCCTGGGGCAGCCGGCGCGACTCTCGATCTCCGATGACGGCTGTGGCATGACACCCGAGCAGATCCAGCGTGCGTTCGATCCCTTCTACACCACCAAGAAGCGCGGGCAGGGCACGGGTCTGGGGCTGACCGTGGTGGAGCAGATCGTGCGCAATCACGGTGCTCAGATCGAGCTCGTGAGCGACGTGGGTACGGGCACGACGGTGAGCGTGGCGTGGCCGGTGGCCGAGCCGGGCGCAGATGCGGCGCAGGTCCGTTCGGAGGCGGCGAGCGGTGTCGGCTGAAGCGAGTCCCCATCGGCAAGCGCGCATCTTGGTGGTCGACGACCATCCCGAAATGGTGCGCCTGCTCGCCGACCAGCTCGGAGACCAGGGCTACGAGGTGGACACGGCCACCAGCGGTAGCGAGGCGATGCAGCTCGCCGCCGCGTCGTTGCCCGACCTGGTGCTCACGGACCTGCGCATGGAAGGCGCCGACGGGCTCGACGTGCTGGCGGCGGTACACGCCATGGATCCACAGGTGCCGGTGATCATCGTCACCGCATTCGGCGCAGTGGAATCGGCAGTCGACGCAATGAAGCGCGGCGCCTACGACTTCCTCACCAAGCCCTTTCGCCTCGAGGAGATCGTCTTCTGCGTCGAGCGCGCCCTCGCCGAGCGGCGCTTGCGCGAGGAAAACCGCGCGTTGCGCAAGATCGCCCTCGATCGCAGCCGCCTCGATTCGATCGTGGGCCGCAGCGCTCCGATCCGTCGGCTTTTCGACGTCATCGAGCGCGCGGCGCCAGCCCACGCACCGGTCTTGGTGCGTGGCGAGAGCGGCACAGGAAAGGAGCTGGTGGCACGTGCGCTCCACGTGCTCGGCACGCGCCGCGAGCAGCCTTTCGTCGCAGTGAATTGCACGGCCCTTCCCGAGCCGCTCCTCGAGAGCGAGCTGTTCGGCCACCTCAAGGGTGCATTCACCGGCGCTACCCAGCACCGGCGTGGGCTCTTCGTGGAGGCGGACGGCGGCACGCTCATGCTCGACGAGATCGGCGACATGGCGCCGGCATTGCAATCGAAGATCCTGCGGGTGCTCGAGGACGGAGAGATCCGCACGGTCGGCAGCGACGTGCCGCGGCGCGTGGACGTGCGGGTGATCGCGAGCACCAACCAGCCACTCGAAGAGCGCATTCGCGAGGGTCGTTTCCGCCCCGATCTCTTCTATCGGCTCAACGTGATCCCCATTCACGTGCCGCCGTTGCGCGAGCGGCGTGATGACGTGCCACTGCTGGCCGAGCACTTCCTCGCCAAAGCGCGGGAGCGCAACGCGTGGTCACGAGTGAAGGATCTGGCGCCGGCGCTGCTGTCGAAGCTGGCGAGCCTCGACTGGCCGGGCAACGTGCGCCAGCTCGAGAACCTGATCGAGCAGTTGGTGATTCTCTGCCCCAACGAGGTCGTCGACCTCGACGACGCCGCGCGTCTCGATCCCGAGCTCTTCGCGAAGCGCTCCCCGGTCGACCTGGCGAAGGTCGAGCTCAAGCCGCTTCGTCAGCTCGAGGACGAGTACATCGCGTGGGTGATCGAACGTTGCGGCGGCAACAAGAAGCGCGCCGCCGAGGTGCTCGGCATCGATCCCTCGACCATTCATCGCCGCGAGCG
>CAYVDO010000119.1:0-19137 GCA_964450125.1 uncultured bacterium | reverse complement strand
AAATGGGTGATCACGTTGAACCGAAACGACCGATCACGATGGGCCGAAACACGCACACGCTCGTCTGGCTTGCCGTCGACGAGGGCGCACCCCTCGCGAAAAGTGGGGTCTTCTGGCTCGACCGCCGTCCGCGTCCATTGCACCGTCTCGCCTCCACGCGGCGCTCCGACACGCCGGAGGAGCGTGAGCGACTCTGGCGCTGGGCGATGCAGAAGAGCGGTCTGGAGCTCTGACGGATGCGAACGATGACGCCGGGCGCGGACCCGTAACCAACCGGCACAGGCACGCGGCGCACCTGCCACTCCACACGCACGACACCCCGCTCGACTCGTTCACGGCCGGACGACGGACGCAAGTCGGTCCAGGCAGTCACCACGGCGCGTCCCGGCCGAGGGGGAAGATCCAGCGGGAAGCCGTTCGGCGCTCGCGCCGAAGCGTGGAGCCGAATCTGGGTTCGAGAATCGCCATGGAGCGGATCCCCACCGGCACCGTCACGTTCGTCTTCACCGACATCGAAGGCAGCACGCAGCGTTGGGAGGCCCATCCCGAGGCGATGCGCACGGCCTTCGCCGTGTTCGCCGGCGGCTTCGCGCTCGACGCCGCCGAAGCCATCTGCGCCGATGAGCAGATCACCAGCATCGATGTGGCCGATCTGCTCTTTCGGCTGGTAGGCCGGTCGTTGGTGAACGCCGACGAGCGCGGCGAGCAGGTCCGCTATCACATGCTGGCGACGTTGCTCGAGTACGCAAGCGAAAAGCTGGAAGCGAGCACGGAGGCCGCCAGGTACCGCGAGAACCACGGTGAGTATTTCCTGAAGCTCGCGGAAGAGGCCGAGGCCGCGCTCACCGGCACGGGACAGGCCGCTTGGCTCGAGCGTCTGGAGGCCGAGCACGACAACTTGCGCGCGGCGATTCGATGGGCCGTTCGCGAGACTCGAGCCGAGATGGCGCAGGTGCTTGCCGGCGAGGGCCACCCGTCCGCTGCGGCGCGCGTCCAGGGTGCCACGTCGAAGCTGCTGGAATCGCTGGGAGCGCCGCTGGAGCCGTACGAGCAAGCGCTCTACGAGAAGACTGCCGGCGCGCTGAAGCGGGCGTTGAGCCCCGCGGGCTACGAGCAAGCCCTCGACGCGGGCCGAACGATGTCGCTCGAGCAAGCGATCGATTTCGCGCTGCGCCCGCAAGCCTGACGCTGGCCCGCCATGGCCCCGGCCCTCGCCGGTTCGTCCCCCGACACTGCGCTGCACGCGGTGCAACTGCGCAGGCTTCGCGTTTGCCGCGAGGCCGTTTCGATGCGTTCATCGGTGGCCTCCCCGAGCTCGAAGCGCAACGACTCGACACGTGTAAGCGCCCACATGCAGACCAGCCGGGATCGAAGCTGGTGAACGCGCCCGCGGGTCCCGGAGCGCGCGCGATTGGCCGGACCCTCTCGATCAGGCATCCTCCCGCGAGAGCGCCTTTCGATGAGTCGCCACCCACCGCGTCACTCGCGTACGACGTCACGGCGACGTGCCCGAAGGCCGCTCCAAAGGAACCGTTCGTTGCGAATACTCCTGACGGGCGCTACGGGGTTCGTGGGGGGGCGCCTCTATCCGGCACTGATCGGCGCGGGCTACGCCGTGCGCTGCGCCAGCCGCGATCCAGCCCGGGCGGCGGCGGCCTTTCCCGAGCGCGAGTGGGTCCGCCTCGACGTCGACGAGCCCGGGACACTGGGACCGGCCCTGGCGGGCTGTTCGAGCGCCGTCTACCTCGTGCACGGAATGTCGGAAGGTGGTGCCTACCAGGATCGCGAGCGTGCCGCTGCGCAGGCATTCGCGCGGGCCGCGCAGCGAGCGGGTCTCGAGCGAGTGGTCTACCTGGGCGGCGTGCAGCCCCGAGGCCGCGCCTCGACGCACCTCGAAAGCCGGCGCGTGACGGGCGAGGCGCTGCGCAGCGAGTTCCCCGGCACCGTCGAGCTGCGAGCGGGGATGATCGTCGGCGCCGGGAGCGAAAGCTGGCGGATTTGCCGGGATCTGGCCACGCGGCTTCCGGTGATGGTCCTGCCACGATGGCTGCGCAGCCGCTCGCAACCCGTCTCCATCGAGGACGTCATCGTGGGGCTGTGCGCGGCGCTCACGCCACGGGTGCCGCCGGGATGCTACGACCTCCCGGGGCCGGAGATCCTGAGTGCCCGGGAGATCCTGGTGCGGATCGCTCGCCTGCGCGGAATGGATCCGCTGATGGTCAGCGTGCCGGTGGTCACGCCCAAGCTCTCGAGCTACTGGATCCGGCTCGTCACGGGCGCCAACGCTCAGCTCGCCACCGAGCTCGTCGAGGGGCTCAAGTCCGACCTCATCGCAGCCGGGCCGAGTCTGTGGGATTTGATACCCGGCCACACCCGGGTGACCTTCGACGATGCAGCCATGCGGGCGCTCGCGGAGGAGCCCCAACCGTCCTTCGGTGCGTTCGTCGTCGAGTCGCTGGTTCGGGCGCTCGGCCCGATGTCGCGACGCCGCCGTTCCTGAGCCTGCCCCGATCTCGGAGTCGTCTCTCGAAGCATCGAGGCTCCGGTGGTGCCATCGGACGCCGCGATCCTCGAGGGGGCCGATGCCCGCCTAACGGGCTGCTGAAAAACTCGCCGGAGCGAGTTTTTCGAGCCTGTCGATGCTTCCCCGGGGGGCTTTTCAAGCCCCCCGCCCCCGAGTCGACTCGCTACGCTCGTCGGCGCGCCGCTGGCGCGTGCCTTTTTCATCAGCCTGCTAAACACTCGGGCGGGGCCGCACCGCGCCCGTCGACGGCGTGGTGATCGAAAGGCGCCGCTCTCAGACGTCTTCCGTGCAGTTCCCTCAGAAGGAGCGTCACGCCACCGTTCGGCATCTTCCGCTGACGAACCTCGGAAGGAACGACGGCGTCAACCGGGTCACGACGGACATCGCCGAACAGCATCGCGGCGCGACGATGGAAAGCCGTCCAGCGAAGAATGCCTCACGTGCAAGGATTCTCGGGATGAGCACCGGCGCCGCCTCTACCGGCTGCCCCGCTGCACCATGAGCTCGAGGTCTTCCAGGAGGCTCTGCAGATCCTCTTCGTGCTCGACCTCTTGCTCGAGGATGGTGAGCGCCATGTTGTACGTCACCATGTCCTTGTCCTTGGTCGCGTCCATCAGATTCTTGTACGTCGTGATCGCGCACTGCTCGCCGGCGATGTTCTGCTCGAGGAGGACGGCCACATAGGGGTCCGCGGGTGCGTCGTACTTGCACGGGCTCGCTTCGCTCCAGCCTTGCGGCGTGAGAATGGGCGTGCCGCCGAGCTGGATGATGCGGTTCGCCACCATCATTGCGTGATTCAGCTCCTCGGTGGCATGCAGGTTGAGCTCGGTCGCAACGGCGTCCTTCATCGGACCCTTGATGAGCTTCGCGCCGAGCCAGTACTGATAGTAGGCGAGCCATTCGCTCGCGTAGGCTTGGTTGAGCAGCGCGAGGAGCTGCCCGACATCCATGCCGATGATCTCGCGACCTCGTGTGCCCATGATCGTCTCTCCCCCTCGCGAACGTGGTTGTCGCTCGTTGCCCAGCCGCCGCCGCAGCTCGCTGCTCGATCTCCCGGATAACGGATGGCCGTTCCCGATGTCTATACCCATCCCACGGACACGCGATCCGTTGTGAAACCGGTTCTCCCTCCACGACTGGACTCACGAGAGACGGCGCGAGAGGTCTCGATGCGCCATTTCACGACGCCTTCCGATCTGCTTTTCCTGCTCCCTCTGGTGGAGCTCACCGGTTTCGCCGAGCCACCCTTGGAGCGTCGTGCCCACCGCTGGCGCTACGCTCGTGTCGAGGAAGCGCTCGGCCAGGGCTTCGGCTGGAGCTCGAAGCATCGCATCGAGAGCTGCGGCGACTGGTGGCTGGGCGCGCGGATCGAGGCCGCGTGGATGAGCGGTCTCGGGCTCGCCGAAGCGATCGTCGGCTCTGGGGCTTGACCGCCGTCGCCGTCGAGCTTGAAGAGCGATCAAGACGATCTCGAAACGTCGACAGCCCACGCGAGATCGGCGGGACGCTGCTTTGGCTCGGTCGTCGCACCCCGTTGCCGAGGTGGTCTGGTTGGCGAGGGGCCAGGAAGCGGCGATGGTGGCACTCTCGGTGTCGGCTCTCCTCGGCGACGGAGGCGCATGCCCAGCCCATACTTCCCGTTGCGTGCGGGTGGCGTCGTTCACGGAGATCCGTGCTCCTCTCACCAGGGACGGCACTCACCCATGAGCCCACCATCTCGACGCTCGAAGCGCGGTGTCCGCATGCTCTCGGGACTCGTCATGGCCGCGGGCTGCGCCACCGGCGCGACGCAGCGGCTGGGCCTGCCGCCGCTCGAAGCGGTCGCGCACGTCGACCTCGTGCGCTACCTCGGGACCTGGTACGAGATCGCCAGCTTCCCGCACCGCTTCCAACGCGGCTGCACCGCCACGACGGCGACCTACACGCTGCGCGACGATGGCGACATCGACGTGCTCAACCGCTGCCGGAAGGGTTCCCTCGACGGCGAGGAGATGTCGGCGCTCGGACGTGCCCGGGTTGTCGATCGCTCCACGAGCGCGAAGCTCGAGGTGAGCTTCTTCCGTCCCTTCTGGGGCGACTACTGGATCATCGACCTCGCCGACGACTACGCGTACGCGGTCGTCGGCCACCCGGACCGCGACTACCTGTGGATCCTCGCGCGCACGCCGACGATGGCCGAGGCGACCTACCAGAGCATCGTCGGGCGCATCCAGGCCCAGGGCTACGAAACCTCCCGCCTCGTGCGAACGCTGCAGGTTGTGGGCGGGCCTTCCGCCGCCGGCGCAACGCGAGCACAGGCGCGGAGATGAGTGGCGGAGCAATCGCCGCACGAGCGAGCCGCGCCTGTTCCACACGGGCCGAAGCAGAGCCACCGTGCCGGGACACCGTCCGTAACCCGGTTCGGCGAGCGCGAAGCCCCGCCCGATCGCGGGCCGGTGGTGGTCGTCGCCCGGCGCCGGGTCAGTCGGGACAGGCCGTGTGGAGCTCGCCGTTCTTGCGGATGATCGGGGTGTTCACGAGGGCGCGCAGGATGTCCGGCAGCTTCCAGATCTCCTTGTCGCCGAGCACCGCCACGTAGTCACCGCCGAGCTGCAGCGGATCCCGGTAGACCGCGTAGTAGGTGCCGGGCACCGTGAGCGTACCCTCGAAGGTGGGCCCGTCGTAGTACCACTTCCCGGTCTGAGGGTGCCACCGTCGCTTCGGCGGGGCTCGACGATCACCTGGGCCGCGCGGCGAGCGACCACGGGAGCGCGCGCCGCCGCCGGGTTGCGGGGCGGTGGCGATTCCGGGACGATTCGAGGGCGTGCTGCTCGGCGGGAGCTCGAAGACCCCGGCGGCTCGCCCACGAGGGACGATGAGGAGCGAATCGGTCGGCCACGCGAAACGACTGGCGCGAGCACTGCGGGTGCTGGCGGCGCTGCTGGTGCCGCTGACGCTGCTGGCCTTCCCGCGAGCGGCGCTGGCGTACTGGGACGACATCCACTTCCAGCTCACCTACTACCTCGCGCGTCAGGTGGGGTACACGCCCGAGCAGGCGTATCGGCTGGCGGCCGCCGACCTCTCGACCGACTACGACCCCGCGACCGAGCCGGTGCAGCACGACGATCCCACCGAGGCCAACCAAACGCCGCGCTTTCGATTCCACGCCTTTCGCGACGCGTTCCACGCCACCGGCCCGGTGATCGGCTTCGGGCCAGGCACCGAGCAGCTCGACGCGCTCGTGACCGGGCAGCGCGGTGTGCTCTTCGAGCAGGGGGTCGCGGCTCTCAATCCCGGCAGCTGGCTTCACTTCTACCAGGACGAGCTTCCGCACCTCGGCTTCGGCAGCGCCTGGGGCCACTACCCGCTCACCGCCGAGGCGCTGCAGGAGGCGCAGGCGAACCAGCTCGCGATCGGCGGATCGGTGGATTGGTTCTCGCACGCCGCCGAGGACAAGGTGTACGTCCTGGCGGACGCCTGGGCCGGCGATCTCGTGAAGTACCTGGAGCGCGTGGCCCCCGAGCAGGCGGCGAAGCGCGGCCGCGTCCCCGACTCCGCGACGATTCATCTGGTCTTGGCTCGGCTACGCGCCGAGAACCCGGCGCCCGAGCCGCTCGCTGGCGACGAGCTCCTCGACTACAAGACCTTCTACGTCGCGCACCAATTCCAGGCGCTCGGATTGCCGATGCCAGCGCTGCCGCCCGAGCGAGAGAAGAAGTTCACGCTGCACGCCGAGGGTCCGGATCTCGAAAGATCGGGCGCCGTGGTGCTGGCGGCGATGCGCACCGCGGGCATGGTCGAGACGGGCGAGAAGGGCAGCGGGCTGCCCAGCTACAAGGCCGCGCGACGGCAGTTCAAGTTCGACGGGGCGGGGAATCTGGTGGCGACCCCGCGCGCGGGGGTCGACGACTTCGTGCTCACGGGCACGCTCGCCGTGAAGGTGTCGCCGAGCCTCGCGTCTGCCGACGGCCGGCCGGTCGACGTGACGGTGAAGCTCGCGCCCACGATGACCGGCGAGCAGGAAGTGGCGCTCGTGACCAAAGCGGGGATTCCGCCGGGAAGCAGCGTCGACATCGAGCACCTGCCCGTCGGCGAGCTGGTCGCCGAGGCGAGCAGGGATGGGAAACGGCTGGCCCGCCGCGACGGCATCCGGCTGCGCGGGCAGCGGCGCGAGGTGACGGTCGGCAATCGCTGCTTCGAGCTGGCGGATCGGCAACCGATGGTGGGCTGGCTCGAGGATGCGCGAACCGCGGCCACCTGGAAGCTCGATCCGTCGAGCCCGTCGGTGACTCCCGAGGACCCGAACGGGCAGCGCGAGCTCATCCACGGCTACGAGCTGCGCTCGCTGCCGCACGCGGGAAAGATCGCGCTCCGATTCGACGAGAACCTTCCGCCGGCGCCGAAGCGCGCGGACATCACGTTCACCGAAGCCCAGGTGATCGCGAAGACGACCGAGAGCGGTCCGCCGGGCGGTCCCGCGCGCAGCTACACGTTCACGTTCGATCTGCCCACGGCGCCGCCACGCGAGATCTGCGACGGCGATCACATCGAGATCCCGATGTCCGGGCGCGCGCAGCGAGTCGGCGAGCCGGACAGCGGCTCGCCGTCCACCGCCAAGCTCGAGCTCTTCGATTACCTGAAGGTCGAGGTGCCCCCTGCGCCGACCGTCCATCTCGGCGGCACGCTGAATCAGCCCTTCGTTCCGAGCCACGCGACCACGGCGAAGCTCGACGGACCCTTCGACAACGTCCGCGAGCAGGCGTTTCTCGACTATCAGTTCCAGGTCGCCCTCGAGATCACCGTTGGGCTGGTGTACTTCTACGATCCGCCGGCTACCGATGACGGCGGCTCGAGCCCGGCTGCGCCTTCGCCTACGTCGCCGCCCGGCTCTTCGGGTAGCGGAGCGCCGGGAGCGGCGCCGGCGCCGTCCGTGGGCGCCAGCCCCACACCGTCGCCCGCGTTCTTTCGCCTCGAGGTTCCGCCGTCACCAGCGGGGCAGGGAGCCGCGTCGCCATCCGCGCGCGCCGGCACTGCGCCAGCGAGCTGCGAATGGGTGACGCCCGCCGGCCTGCCCGCGGGCGCCGCAGCCTACGGTTGCCCCCTCATGCCCGCGCTCGACATGCGATCGCCCGCGGGCAGCGAGGGGACGTGGGTTCGCTTCGAAGGCCGCGCGCTGGTGCTGCACCGATCCGGTTCCCTGGCCGGTCGGAGCTTCGAGGTGCGAGGCAAGGTGCTCGCGCTCTACCAGCAGCTCGGCGGCCCGGAATCGTGGCTCGGCCTCCCGATCGCGGAGCCCGTGACGAGCGGCGCGGAAGAACGCGTCGAGTTCGAGGGCGGAGCGATCGTCTCGGCTCCCGGCGCCGAGGACGCCAAGGCGATTCCGCGTCGGGCGCCGTGACGACGCGCAGGGCCTCGGACCGCACGCCGTCGGGCGCAGCCCGCAGATCGGCCTCGGTGCAGCCGGCGAGCTCGCTCCAGGTTGCGATCTCGTCGGCCCACCACACCTTGCGATCGAGACCGTGGAAGCGCAGCGCCAATCCCGCGAGCACGGCGCATACCGCCAACAGCGCGAGCGCCCGATCGGTGCGATCGTTCATCACTGCGGGGCGAGTATGTCGCGGGCCGACGCCGCGGGTTCGCGGGAATGGGCCTCGAGGACTTCCGCCACCGCTTGGGCCACGCGTCGATGGCCCAGCTCACGGAAGTGCGCGTCGAACGGCAGGTAGCTCACGCGAATCACCTCCCACGGATCCCCGTTGGTGAGGAAGAGCGGGAAGAGGTCCGCGAACGCGACCGAATGCTCCTCGCACCACGCCCGCCAGTACCGCACCTGCCGCGAGTCGCGATCGTGGGCGAGGATCTGCGCCGGCCACGGGTACACCACCAGCGTGAGCTGCGCCCCATGGCGCGCGAGCAGGTCGCGAAGACGTGTGAGCGCGTCGCTCGAGCGCGCCAGCCCGATTCGCCCGAAGCGCTCGTAAGCGGCCTCGTCGAACGTCCAGCTCGCGCGCGGGCAGTGGGCGAGAGCGTCGAGAACGGGCGCCGCGGCGCCACCGATCGCCGGACGCCAATCACCCGCGCCGTAGGTCGCGTTCTTGAGCGCGTGCAGCCCCCGCGTGGCCAGCGACCACGACCACCACGGACGCGAGCGAGCAGGCGACGGCAGATCACCCAGGTTGCGGCGCAGCGCGGCATCCTGGGGTACATCCGGCGCGTCGACGACGTTCCCTCGCGCGTCGAGGGCGTAGTAGAGCGCCTCGTCCTCGATGTCGGAGACGTCGAGGAACACCACGACCTCGTCGAGGACGAGCCCTCGTTCCTCGATCAGGTGACGGATCTTGCGCTCGTAGATCGTCGGCGAGTACGAAACCGCCCCCTGCATTCAGCACCTCGACGCCGCGGCGAGCGAAGCGCGCGTCGAGGATCCCCGCGAAGGTGTCGGCGTAGACGACGCCCAAACCTTCGGTGAACGAGTCACCGATCGAGAGCACGCGGCGGCGGTCGGAGCGCATCGCGATCTCGCGGGGTGCGGTGTCGCGAAAGCCCAAGCTGTTGGTGCAGATCGGCACGCGGCGCACGCCCCAAGCCTCGGTCGCGCACACGTTCGGCCTCAGCTCGTGGTGGTAGATCGGCGAGCGCATGCGATAGCTCGATTCGGGGCTGGCGGGCGCTGCGACCGAGGGATGCCATCGCTCCGCGATCGCCGCGCCACCCACGTCCACGGCGGCGGCAACGCACGCGACCATCGCGAGGCCGAGCGATCGTCGTACGCCGCGCGAGCGAATTTCGGAGTGCATCCGCGCCAGCATACGGCGTCGCGAACCGTGTGCGCGGGAAAGGCTCGACCGCACGGAGCGCGGTCCGCCGTGCCTCCTCGCGCGCTCGAACCGATGGTCGGCGCCGCTCCGCCGGCGCCAACACCCCGTCGATGCCTACTCGGCGGCCTGCCGGATTCTCCGCGTGCACGCCCCCACGCTGCTCTCGAGCTCGCTGCAGCGCGGTCTTCAGCCGCCCGTCAGGTCGTGCTGGCCACGATCGGTTGGTTCTCGTCGGGCGCGTTGCGCAGTCGCAGCGGACTGAGGGGCGGGCCTTTCACGAAAAAGCCCGTCAGGACCAACGCCACGTTGAACGGGCCGAACACGATCGTACGCAGCGACGGGTTGAGCAGGGTGAAGATCGTCAGCAACCCGAAGTAGCCACCCATGTAGTAGCCCGCCACGACCATCGGACGCTCGATGCGCTCGGACTCCACTCGTGCGAGGAAGAACGGCTGAAAGATTCCGCCGCTCCAGTTGATGCCCTTGATGAAGTGATACATGACACCCGGGTTCACCTCTGGCGTCTGCTGGTACTCCCACCAGCCCAGGCTTTGGCCACAGACCTCGAGCAACGCCCCGAGCATCGCGTGCGCGAGCAACGCGATCGCGCACAGGCGTAACGCGCCGACGTTCCGCGGCGAGCAGGCACGCTCGGCGATCAGCAGGCAGAGATACGCGAGCGCACTTCGAAGCGCCGGCATCATGACGAGAAAGGTGCCGTAGTCGCGTCCCGTCACGGACATCCAGAGATCCAGGTGAGTGATCTGCGCCATCTCCGAAGCCGGCCGATTGGCGTCGACCAATCCCCGCAACTCGGAGAACGTGAGTGCGCAGAGGAAGAAGAGCCCGGTCAGGGCTGGTCCGCGTACCCGCAGGCTATGACGTGCGGCGAACAGGCACGCGACGATCGGCAACCCCATGTAAGCCATCTCGCGCATCACGCTCTCCTCGTCCGCGCATCCAGAAGCGGCGCAGGCATGGCTTCCGCCACGGGCCGCGCGGTTCCAGCGCAAAGCCGGTCGCTCGCCACGAAGACGAGCAATACCGTGATCATGTGCCAGGGGGGTGGAAAACCGCGAGCGCCGCTGTCCCAGGCGAGGATGTGGCCCGCCGCGGTCTGGAGCCCCGCAACCGCGCCAACGATGCCGAGAACGCCGAGCGCTTCCCGAATCGTCAGCGCTCCACGGCGAGCCAGGCGACGCACGCCGATCCACACCGCCACGCATCCGAGCGCGATCGCCCAAATCGACATCGGCCGGATCAATCCCCTCAGCATGCAGAGATGCACCGCCGTCGCGAACGAACTTACCTCGAAGAGGGGATCGGGCGGTGCTCGATGCACCCCGCGCTCGAAGGTCCGTCGCGATATCCCGAGCCCCGTGGCCCAAGAGATGACGGCCACGACCGTTCCCGCCATCGTTGCGCTGCCGGGACGGATCACGCTCACGAACGGCACGAACGTGCCGAGCACCAGCGAGAGAAATCGCACTCCGAACGGCGGCATCCGCGACGGGACGGAAGCCGTCGGAGCACGCTCTCGTAACGGCGGCATCCGCGAGGGGACGGAAGCGGTCGGAGCACGCTCTCGGAACCAGTGCCGTACGGCGAGCACGAGCAGCAGCGCACCGACGAGACACCCGAACGCCGGCATGGCCCAGTCGATCGCATACTCGGCGACCGCCGCCTGTTCCGGTGAATCGGCGTGGAAGTAGATCCTCAGCGTCGATCCCACCCGGTACGACGACGGCGGCTCGCTGCCGAGCACCGAGTACGAGTGGTGCACGACGCCCGCCGTATCCGTGTACTCGATGAGCGGTCGCCACATCTCGCTACCGGAGGGGTCGAGCAGAAACGGGGTCGTGGAGACCACCCGGGCCTGCGTCAGGACCCACTCCCGAAGCGTTCGAACGTTGATCGCCAACACCGGAGCGCTCAGCAACAAGGCCGACACACCCACGATCGTGGCGCCGATGCTCACGCGACCAATGCTCGAGCTCATGAACGGGGTGCCCGACTCCGGGGATCGGAGGCACGATGACGCTAGCAGACGCGTTCTACCGAAGCCGGTAGCCGCACCGCCGCGACGAGACCATGCCTGCATTCGTTCGACCGTGGTTCTTTCTACCTCCGATGGCGCTCGCGTTGACAAGTGCGCGACACGAACGCTCCTGGCTCACGTTGGTGCGGAACCGGATCGACGCGTGCGGAGCAGGGGTAGGTCGAAGGGCGATCCGCGGCGCGGGCGAGCCTTCGATCTCCCGGGATCGAGTCTGCGCGAGCCGCTCATTCGTAGTCGAGGATCACGCTCACCCCGAGCGTGCGCGGCGCAGCCGATTCGCCCACGTAACCGGAGGACGTGGTGAAGGGGATGGCGAGCGGGATCACGCGCTCGTCACTCAGGTTGTGCCCGAAGAGCCGAACTTCGATCGCCGCGCATCCGAGCCACACGGCAGCGTCGAAGCGATCGTAGGGCAGGAGGGCTTCGGTGTTGGTGGTGTCGTAGAAGTAGTCGCCACGGCGCACCCACTCGCCGCGCACGCCGATCCGCCAGTCCGCTGCGAGCGAGCGCTCGTAGCTCGCGCCTACGAACGCGGTGAGCCGGTCGCCGAACGGCAGCCGATGGCCGCTCACGTCCTCGCCCAGCGCCCGGCTTCCGCCGCCGAAGCGGGCGTCGAGAGCTCCCAGCGCCGCATCCACTTCGAGCCCGCGTGCCAGACGCGCGTGCGCTTCCAGCTCGAGCCCTTGGCTCACGGCACGTCCGGTGTTGTCGATGTAGTAGCGGCCCGGAGAGCCCACGAGGGGAACGTCGAGCTGAAGGTCGTCGAGCACGGTGCGGAAGAACGCGGTGCTCAGCACCAGCCGCTCGTCGAGGAACGCCGATTTCGTGCCCAGCTCGTACGCCCAGCTCCACTCTTCGTCGTAGGAGCGATTGGACGGTGGCGCCACGGCGTTGAATCCGCCGGCGCGATAACCGCGTGCCGCGGAGGCGTAAACGCGGTGCGCGGGGGAGGGCGCGAAGCTCACCACTGCACGCGGTGTCCAGGAATGGAAGGTGCGCGCATCGTCGAGGGCCGTCGGCCCGACCACCGGCAGCTCGCCGTTGGCGAGCACGAGCGCCGTCACCGCATCGAGGTCCGCGCGCTTGCGCTCGACGTCGTAACGAAGCCCCGCCGTCGCGCGCCAGCGCTCGCCCAAGCGAAGGCCGGCCTCCGCGTAGACACCGACTCCCGCGTCGTCGAGAGCCGCCCGCGTTCGATCCTGGGCCGGCTCGAAGCGATCGTCGAGAAGCTCCTTCCACGGTTCCGGCACGGCGATTCCGCCGCTTTCCAGCAGATAGGAGGGCGCGATGAAGTTCACCGTGCTCTGGAGCTCGTCGCGGAGGAAACCGAAGACACCACCCTGCGCTTCCCAGTCGAGCCCGTACGCGAGCGGCCGGCTCGTCACCGTTGCCGCCCGCAGCTCCTGGGTGAGCTGCCAGCCGTCGCGCACGTTGGTGCGCGTGAGGTCGGGCTCGGCGGTGGCGTCGAGATCGGTGCGCTCCGCGGCGCGATAGTCGACGAAACCCGTGATCGATTCGAGGGTGGCGATGGCGCTGCGATGGCGCAGATCGAGGGTCTGCGCGTTCAGGTCGCGCTGGGTCCGGCCCTCGAAATCGTGAGCAACTCGGTTGGGGCTCGCGCGCAGCTCCGCCAGGTCACCGAGTGCGAAGTCGCCGTCGTTGGCCGACTCGCCGCGCGCGATGATCCGGCCCTCGAAACCGTCCGAGCCGTCCGCGGCGAGCTGCAACGCGTAGGCACGCGCGTCGCGGTCGTCGAGCGAGTCGCCGGTGACGGAGTTGCGGGTGTAGCCGTCGCGAGTGGACTCGCCATAGGCGAGTCGCACGGCAAACGGACTCTCGAAGAGCGGTCCGCCGACGCCAGCTCTCAGCTCGCGGCGCGCGAAGTCGCCGAAGGTCAGCTCGCCTCGCCCGCGCCACGTCGCGGACGGCGCGAGCGAAGTCACGTTCAAGGCTCCACCGAGCGTGTTGCGGCCGTAGAGCGTCCCCTGCGCACCTCGCACCAGCTCGATCCGCTCCACGTCGAGAAGCTCCTGGCTCGCGGTGTCGCCCGAGAGCTGCGGCACGCCGTCGAGGTAGGTGGTCACGCCGGGGTTGGTGGTGCTGCCGCCGATGCCGCGGAACTGCGGGTTGCTGACGGCGCGCGCCGTGAAGTCGACGGAGCGCGCATTGGGCGCACGCTCCGCAGCCTGCGCAGCGGACCGAAGATCGCCACCCGCGAGCGCTCGGGCATCGACCACCGTGACCGACACCGCAGCCTCGCCGGCGGGCTCGGAGATGCGGTTGGCCGTGACCACGATGGTCTCCACCTCGGCCTCGGAGCTCGGCGTGGTGTCTTCGCCGGCCGCATCCGATGCGTTCGGGTCGGCCGCGTCGTTCGGCCTTGCTTCGCGCGGCTCGGACGTGGGCATCCCCGTCTGTGCCAGCGCGTGCACACGGCCGGTGCCAAGCAACATCGCAGCCAGAAGAACGCACCTCGAGACGTGCTGGAGCATGGGGAGGCGTGTCAGGTCATCGGGAGTCGATCACGCGGCGAAGCGCCTCGGCGATCCGCAGGTGGCCCTGATACGTCGGATGGAGATGATCGGCAGCGATCTCCCACCAACGAAGATGCGGCGCGACCAGCGACGCTCCCGCCGGCACCGCGTCGCGCACGTCACGAACCCAGCTCGGCTCGGGCCAACGCGACACCGGATAGTCGATGACCAGGACCCGGCCACCCCACGCATCGGCCTCGCGCGTGAGCGTCTCGAAGCAGCGCGATAGCGCGGCGCGGCGATCGCGTTCGTTGACGTCCAGATCCGGGCCGGGGCGCGGGACCCAGCGCTGATTGGCGCCCACCTGGACGATGACCCAACGCGGATCGAACCCCTTCACGCGCTCCCATTGGGCGAGCACGTCGTCGGCGTCGGCTCCCGGCGCAGCCGCCTTGGTTCCGCCCAGCATGTCGCACCACGACTGCCGCACGAACACACCGAACGCCGACGAATCGCCGAGGCACACGATTGCGGTGGACCGCGGGCGTAGCGGCTCGTCGTCGGGACCCTCGACCGTTGCGTTGCCCAGGAATAGGAGCAGCGTCGCGGCCACCGATACGAATGCGCGGGGCTTCGAGCGCGTCAGACGAAACGCCAGGAAACCCAAGATCGGTAGGCACAGAGCCGGGTGAATCCCACTACCCAGCCACAAGACCACGATCGGGCCGACGGGATTCATCCTAGCGGCCCAGAAGAGCATGAGCGCACCGAGGGTGGGCGCAAGAAAGCCTCCGTGCCAGTGCGGCAGGCAGGAAACACAGATCGCGAGCGCTTGCGCAGCGAGAAGGAGCACGAATCCGTGCGCCACGGCCACGACCCAGCGCAGCGCAGAAGTTGCGGGCGCGGGTTCGGGCTCGCAGCGACTCTCCACCGACTCGCTCGCGGCCACGCTCACGGCGCGGCGCCGGGCACGATGCCGATGGCTGCGATCTCCTTCGTGTTGCGAACGAAGATCTTGCCGTCGGCGAAGCTCGGGTACGCGTAGCTGGTGCGATCGAAGAGGTCGATGCGCGCCACCTCGCGATAGCCGGCAGGAGAAGCGTCGACCACGACCAGATCGCCGTTCTTGTCCAGGATGACGAGGCGCCCGTCGACGAGGATCAGCCCGAATCCCCCAGGCGGGCGCGACTTCCATGCGACCTTGCCGTCGTTCGCCGACACGCAGGTGAGGAAGTTGCCGCTGTACCCGTAGACGTAGCCTTGGTGGAAGACCGGCGTCGCGAAGTTGTGCTCCAGATTCTTGAGATCGCGCGTCATCCACAGCTCGTCGAGCGCAAACCCGGCGTCGCCGTGACGCACGCGGAATGCGGTCGAGCGCTCGGCGCCGGTGACCAACAACCGATCGTCGCCGAGCAGCACCGGAATCGGCACGGCCCCCGCTGGGAGCTCGCGCGACCAGAGGACCGTGCCGGTCTGGGCGTCGAGCCCGCTGAATCGGCGCTCGGTGACACTCACGATCTGCTCGACTCCTGCGAGTCGAGCGGGGATCGGCGATCCGTAGTTCACGGAATCGTCGCCCGCGGACCAGACGAGTTGGCCGTTGCGCTTGTCGAGGCCCACCACGCTGCGACCGTTCCGCCCACCCGCCTGAACGATGAGCCGCTCGCCGACGACCAGGGGCGTGGTGGCGAATCCGAACGCCGGCTGGATGGCGTCGAACGTCTTGTCGAGCTGGATGCGCCAGATCTCCGATCCATCCACGAGCCGCACCGCAAGCAACGAGCCCTTGGGGCCGAGCGCGAAGACCACGTCACCGTCGATCGTGGGAACGCTCTTGGCGCCACCCTCCGAGCCATCCTCGGCCGGGAACGTGGTGCCGAGCATTCCCTGCCAGACCGTGGCGCCGGTTGCGGCATCGAGTGCCACCAGGTGGTCGAAGCGACCGTCCGAGTACATCGTGACCGCGCGTCCGCGCGCGATCGAGATCCCCGAGTACGCGACTCCGAGCGTCCGCTTCCAGGCGACCCGCAGCGTCACGGGCTCGCGCGCGAGCAGCCCTGCAGCGTCTGGCGCGTGGCCGTCGAATCCCGGACCTCGCCAGTGGGGCCAATCCGCCGCGACGCCCGGGCGAGCCGTCGCCAGCATGCCGAGGGCGATCCACGACGCGAGCGACGCGCGACGCGCCGCGACGGCGCGACGTGACGGCGAGAGGCGTGGTTGGCGAGCGTGTGTCACGGAGCACCTCGGATACGCAGGGACGGGGGTCGGCGATGCGCGTTTCGATCGAGCCTACATCGGCCGCCACGCGACCGCGACGCGTAGCCAGACCAACCCAACCAGCAACACCATCGCGAGGAAGCCGAGGCTCATCCGGCGTTCGATCCGCAATCGATCCGACGGCGTCCCGCGCACGGCTGCGCGCAGCTCCGTCACCGCGAGCCATGCCATCGCCAGAACGACCGCGCCGTAAGCCGTAGCCTCGAGCGCGGCGGTGAGGTGCAGGAACACCTCACCGCGCGAGCGGCTCCTGATCACATCCGCGAGCTGGGTCATCACGCCAAACACGCCGATCTGCCCGAGGTGACAGCACACCTCGATCACCACCATCACCAGCGCCACGCGGGCACCACGGTCAACGAGGGTTCGCAGCCAACGCGGCATCGCTCTTCTTCCTGCGCAGAAGGTGGAGCCAGAGCACCGACACGCCCGCAACCAGCAAGAACGATCGCCAAGCCACGACCACCAGGTTCTCGAAACGCCCGTCGAAGAAGAAGAGACGCTCGGCACCGTGCTCGCCGTGGGGCGGCAGCCACTGCATGTCGAGGTACCACTCCTGGCGCCCCGCGACGCGCAGCAGCTCCAGCATCACCAGCAAACGAAGTGGCGGAAGATTCCGCACCAACCACTGCGACCACGTCATACCGCGCGCCAGCGGATCGTCCGCAGCGAGCACGAACCCCGCTACCATCAGCTCCCAGATGATGGCGCTCATCGTGAGCGCCTCCATGTGGCGGTCCTGTGGCGACCAGATGGGGAAGAGCGCGGCGCGCGGCCAGATCGCGACCAGGAGCAACGCGACCCCGACGGTGGTCGTCCCGGTGAGCGGCGCGCTCGCACCGGTCTCCGCCGGCCGCGGCGCGGACGTAGGTACGGCCATCGCGACGAACGCGCACAGCGCGCCAGCGCTCGTGACGGCGGCACTGAGCAGATCGCGCGCACGGGGGACGGCGACGAAGAGATTGCGGCCGTATTCCCTGTCGTAGAGCTCCACCTGCATGAGCTCGCGTACGCCACCGATGACGACGATGCACAGCACGCCGAGGGCGATCGGGTCCGAGTGTGCGACGAGGAGACGATGCAGCGTGGGCAAGCGCTCGCTCGCAGGTACCAAGCGATGCTCACGCAGCCGCAACATGAACGCGACGAGGAACGCGCCGAAGAGCGTGACGCGAAATGGCCAAGTCACGACCCAGGTCAGCAGGCCCGGCGTGGCGACGGCGTTGAGGTGGTTGGAAGGCGCGAGCGCCGGCGCGCCATAGGCGATCGTGAGCCCGCCCAGCCCCAGGCCGCCGATCCAACCTGCCGCCAGCAACGCGTCGAGCCAGCGGCTCGGTGAATTCGTCGACTTCGTCGGCATCGGGCGCTCGCTCTCGTGCTCCGCGTTGCCACTCACGACGGCCGCAACGTGGTGAGCGCCAGAGCCCCGACGCGTCCGTTCGCGGTATCCCAGCGCACCACCCGGTCGGTACCGAGGAACGCCGCGAACATCCGCCGTGACCTTCGATCGAAGGCCAGCGCCGAGGGACGCGTCGCCGCAGGAACCTCGCCGCAGGGCACGAGTCCCTCGATCTCGAGGCACGAGATCCGATCCGCGAACTGGTTGGCCACCCACAACACACCGGCGCTCGGGTCGGCCACCAAGCGCGCGGCGCCGGCGCCGGTGGCGTGTTCGACCAGCACGGCCAAGGTGTCGAGATCGATCGCACGCACCACTCCATCTCTCTGGTCTGCCGCGTAGATCCGAGCGCGTCTCGCGTCCACCCAGATCGACTTCACGTAGCCACCGACGTTTGCGCTGCGCCTCACCACCAGCGCCGAGTCGAGCACGTAGATCCGCCCATCGGGAGGCTCCACCACCACGATCTCCCCACGCTCGGGGACCGCAACCACGGGCCACGGCAACGCCGCCCAATCGAGACGTCCCAGCGGGATCCATGCCGATGCACCAGCGGGCTCCCAGCCCGTGGGATCGCGGGGACGCATGCGCAACACCTGGATCGATCGCGCTGCTTGTTGCTCGCGGCCGTCGTTGCGCACGGTCACGATCGAGCCGTCGGCCTCCGCCCCGATGCCCCAGGTTCCGAAGTTCGGCTTCCGGTTTCGCGGTGGACCGAGTTGCTCGTCGTCCGAATCGGCGCCGTCTCCCGGCGATGGCGGGGTGGTGGCCATCGGTGGCGTGCCCGGCTCGCGAGGAACGAAGCAGCGCCAATCGCGAACGGGCTCGAAGATCTCGCCCCAGCGCACGTCCACGCCGTTGCGTTCCCGCGGCATCCAGGCCCGTTTGGCCGGCCTGCCCTCGGGACGCACCTCGCAGACCTCAGGCCGATCCTGAAACGAAACCAGCGGTACCGGGCGCGCCCGCGACCACGCCAGCGTGATGGGACGGCCGAGGAACGAGTCGCGTGCGAGCACACGCCCGTCGTCGGTGGCGAGCGTCGCCACGGCATGGTCGTTGATGTCGGCGACGAAGAGCCGCGTCCCGTCGCCATTCAGGGTGACGTCGATGGGTCCGCGGCCGTCACCGAGATGGGAACCGTCCAGCGCGTTCGTGCGATCGACGAACCAGCCGACCGCCAGCGCAGCCGCCACCACCGCGACCCGCTGCCGCAGCGTCAGTCGATCGCGGAAGATGGCGACGACGAGGTCGCGCACTTCCGCTAGCAGCGCTGCAAGACCGTTCATCGATCGCCCCGAAGACGCGCGGTGCGCGGGTGCTGCGCTGTGCTCGCGAAGATGACGCGCCGGGGCGGGGGGATGCGGGGCGCGCGTCGTCTTGCGAGGAGCCTGTCGGAAAATGTGCTTCGCACGCCGACAGGCTCCTCGCTTGATGTTCCCCCGGGGGTCTGTTCCAGACCCCCGCCCCGAAAAAGGCGTGACTTTTTCGGGGCCCCACCCCCAAGTCGGCTCGGCTTCGCTCGCCGATCCTCGCCTTCGGCGAGGCTAGGAGTGTGTCGGGAACGAATTTCCCGACACACTCCTAATGGCGCATGTAGGCGATCGGCT
>CAYVDO010000118.1:0-19221 GCA_964450125.1 uncultured bacterium | reverse complement strand
CGTCGCGACCGAGGATGTCGAGCGCCAGGTCGACGTGCTCGTCGGTGTGGGCGGCGGTGAGGCAGGTGCGTAGCCGCGGGGCGTTCATCGGGACGGCGGGGTAGAAGACCGGCACCGCGAAGAGGCCTAGCTCGCGACAGATCCGGGTCATGGCCAGCGCCTTCGCTTCGGTGCGACAGGCAATCGGCACGATGTGACTCGTGCACCCGAACGTATCGAAGCCGAGCTTCTGGAGCGAGGAGCGGTAGCGATCGGAGATGCGACGCAGGTGTGCCGCGCGCTCGGGCTCGTCGCGAAGGATGTTCAGCGCGGCGAGTCCTGCGGCCACGTCACCGACGGGAACCGCGCCGCTGAATACGAAGCCCCGAGCGGCGTGGCGAAGCAGGCTCGTAATGACCGACGTGGACGCCACGAAGCCGCCAGTACTGCCGAGAGATTTGGACAAGGTGGCCATTTTTACATCGATGGCGTCGGGGGAAAGGCCGAAGTGCTCCCAGACGCCCCGACCGGTATTCCCGAGAACCCCAAACCCGTGCGCGTCGTCGACCATCAGCAATGCGTCGTGCCTGTGGCAGAGGTCGACCACTGCGGGCAGGTCGATGAGGTCACCTTCCATGCTGAACACGGAGTCGACGACGACCAAGATCGAGTGTCCTCGCGCATCCCGGATCTTCTGCTCGAGATCCCTCATGTCGTTATGCCGGAAACACAGCAGCGCGGCTTTGGAGAGCGCGCACCCATCGACAATGCTCGCGTGGTTCCACTCGTCCCCGATGACGATGTCGCCAGATCCGACCAATGAGCTGATCGCTCCGATGTTCGCCGCATAGCCACTGGAGAAGAGGACTGCGTCCTCGGCGCCGGCGACCTCGGCGATGCGACGTTCAAGCGACCGATGCATTGCTGTCGTGCCCGCGAGCAGGCGAACCCCGTGCGCCCCGGTGCCGAGCTCGCTGATCGCGCGTTTCGCCGCTGCAACGGTGCGCGGGTCGTTGATCAACCCCAGATACGAGTACGACGCGAGCATGAGCATTCGCTTGCCGTCGACGGTGACCCACGGGCCGTCCTGTGCCTGGATCTCGGTGTGGAAGTAGTACTCACCGTGGGCCTTCCAGTCCTCGATGCGCTGGTTCATCTGGCGATAGCGCTCGAGGAGGCCGCGGTAAGGCCCCGTGGGCGACGTGCTCGCCGCGACCTGCGGCGCCGAGACGGCTGCTTCACGGACGGCTTCGACCGCCACCGGAGGCGTGGCACTGGACGCAAGAAACCGCGCCACGTGCCGAATGGTCCGCAGCCTGTAGAGGTCGGGACCCTCGATTGCGAGACCGGTGGCTCGCTCCACGCGCGTGGCGACCTCGGCTGCAGCGAGGGAGTCGAGCCCGAGCTCCTCGAACGCGGTGTCCCAACTGAAGTTGAGCGCTGGCTGTGCGCGGTCTTCGGTGAATGAGTCCCGGACGGCTTGCTCGACGAGCGAAGCGATGCGCTCCAGATCACCGGCCACGGCCTGGAACGATCGGCTGGCGGGACCGGCTCCGTCCGGTCCGCTGTTTCCCGGCGGGGACAGAGCCCCGCCCTCCACTGGGATCGCTCTCATCGTTGGTCGGCGAGCGACTGAGGCGGTCGAGCCCGCCGATCGCGACTCAGCGATCGGGCTGGCACTCCTCACGACGTACCGGAACAACTCTCCGTCCAGTGAGCCGGACAGGAATGCCTGAGCAGCGGGTCGTCGCCGGATCTTGCCGCTCGAGGTCTTCGCGATGCTTCGCGGCTTCAACAAGACCACCGTATCGCAGGGAACTTGGTGGTCTCGCAGAACGCTACTCGCGATCGTCCGTGCGATCGACTCGAGGTCGTCGCCGGCTGGCGCACGTACCTCGGCCAGGATCACGATCACCTCGCCGGCGTCCGTGGCTACCGAGCACGCGATCGTCGCCCCGGGCCGAATCGCTGGGTGTGAACGCTCCGCGGTCGCTTCCAGGTCCTGCGGGAAGTGATTGCGGCCTCGAATGATGATCAGGTCACGCTGTCGCCCCGTGATGAAGAGCTCGCCGTCATGAAGGAAGCCGAGGTCACCGGTTCGTAGGTACGGGATTCCGTCGTCCGAATCGAGCTGTGCGGCGAACACGCGAGCGGTCTCGTTTGGATCGTTCCAGTACCCAGCGCACACACTTGGGCCGCGGAGCCAGACCTCCCCGATTTCGCTCGGAGGAACGCATCGGCGCGACTCGGGCGACACGATCCGGATCGTGCAATCGGTGGACTGCCCACTGCTGACCAAGGTCTTCACTTTTCCGGTGTGTGGGCTGTTCTCCGTGATTGCCTGTACTCGACCTGCGGCCAGAGCGTCTTCGTCCACGGCGAGGGTCTTGCAGCCCGGCAATCCGGTGACGAGCATCGTGCTCTCGGCGAGCCCATAGCGGGTATGGAATGCGGTCTTGCGGAACCCGGATGGGGCGAATCGGTCGGCGAACCGGCTGATCGTCTCAGGACGGATGGGTTCGGCGGCATTGAACGCGCTCACCCACGAGCTGAGGTCGAGACGGCTGATGTCGGCATCACTCGCCCGGCGGACGCAGAGGTCGTAGGCGAAGTTTGGGGCGCCGCTTGCCGTTGCCCGGTACCGGGACACGGCATTCAGCCAACAGACCGGGTCGCGGAGGAAATCGACGGGCGATAGCAGGTGCAACTTGATGTTCCAGAACGGCACCTGCATCGCGTTCCCGATGAGCCCCATGTCGTGATAGAGCGGCAGCCAGGACACCGCGACGGTCTCCGAGGTGATGCCCCAGTTGTCCCGCATCGCCAGGCTGTTCGCGACGAGGTTCCCGTGGGTCACCACCACGCCCTTCGGGCTGCCGGTGGAACCAGACGTGTATTGGAGAAAGGCGGGCTCCCCCAGCTCGAGCCGCGGGAGGTTCGTCAGAGGACGCTGGCCCTCGAGCGCATCGACCGCGAGGAGAGGTAGAGCCTGAAGAGTCGGCCGACCCGCGAAGCCGAACTCAGCGAGGGACGCGAGCTCCGCGGTCGTGAGACACAGGGCGGGCTCGCAGGATGCTGCGATCCCTTCCACGAGGGTTGTGCTGTAGTCGATCCGCGCCGGATCGGGTGGGTACGTGGGTACGGGGATTCGCCCGGCGACCAGTGCGCCGAAGAAAGCACTGAGGAAATCCGCGCCCGGCGGCAGCACGAGAAGCACCCGGTCGCCCCGGGACGTCCGCTCCGTTACGGCCCCTGCGATTCGGACGACCTGGTTCCAGAGGCCCCCATGCGTGAGGGTGGTCAGGGTATTTGCATGACCGTCGAGAAGGATGTAGGCGGGGCGCTCGGGGTTGGATTCGGCCCGCAGCCGAAGGTAGTCGACGAGGTGAGTCGGCTCACTTATTGCGTGCGTGCGTGCGTGCGTGCGTGCGTGCGTGCGTGCGTGCGTGCGTGCGTCATGAGCTTTCTCAGAAGGGCCAGACAATAACGGGAAGACCCTATTCGACCGGAATCGCCGTGTACGGTCAAGGAAAACCTCGGTTTTCGCGATCGACGCAGCGCGCGCTGCCCTAAGCCGCACGAAGCCCCGGTGCATCGGGTCGTGCCGCCAACGGAGACGCAAATGTGTTCGCCACGGTAGTCATGGCGACCAGGGTGTACGTTCCCAAGGCACTGCTCGACGCAGTGGACCGCAAGGCGCGCGCGCTTCAGATCAGCCGAATTCGTCTCGTCCTGCGCGCTCTCGTGCGGGAAGTCGGCGAGGGAACCGCCTGGTCTGCCGGCTTCTTCGATCGTCTGACGGAACGCGACGACGACACCTCCGCCGCGGTCGACGATCGACTCCGTCACGTCCGTGCGGCGCGTCGCTCGAAGCCCGCTCCCCGGCTGTGAAGTACATTCTCGACACCAACGCGGTGTCGGCCCTGATGAGAGGCGAGGAAGCGGTGGTCAGCCGGTTGCGCGACGTGGATCGCGGCGAAGTTGGAGTGCCGCGGCCAGTCTTCGCCGAGATCGCGTATGGCATCGAGCGCTCGCCCCGCTCTGCTCGCCGGTTGGCACTGGAGGCGCGCTTCGATCTGGTCCGAACCGAGCTGACGCGGGCACCCTGGACGGATGCGGTCAGCGAGCAATTCGGAGCCGTCGAGGCCGCGCTCGAACGACGCGGTGAGCGCATCGAGAATTTCGACGCGGCGATCGCCGCTCATGCTCTCGCCGAGCGAGCGATGCTCGTCACCTCCAACCTCGACCACATGGCGCGAGTGCCCGGGCTCCGTATTGAGGACTGGGCGCTCGTGCAATCGCGCAGATGACCGCTCGGGCGACGCGTGCCCGAGCGTGGGCACAGACATCGGGCGCGCCATCGATAGCGAATCGGCGTGATGCGGCGGTGAGCCTCCGGTCCAAATCACCGGCCAACGCTGGGGGCGATCCGCCTGGAGGGCGTCGCCGAACACACGGAGGGCGCCGCTCTGTCGGCGCCGAGAAGCCCTGGACCGGACGGAGCCGGTCCCTCCAGCCGATCGTTCCAATCCACGGCCAACGGGACGTTCGGTGTGTTGGGAGCGACGGCGGTTGCGAGCTGCGTTGTGACGGTCACCGATGACGGGGTAGGGTCGCGGGCGAGAGGGGGCTGCTCGATGAATCGCGACGACTCGATGTCGGCGCCTGCGCAGGCGCGGCTGCGAGGAGAGTTCCTGGCGCGACGCGACTTCTTGCGGCGGGCGGCGTACGGCACGGCGGCGCTGACGGTGGCCGGATGGCTGCCGAGCGGCTGTGCCGGCTACCAGGACCTGGTGCGGCCGGAGGAAGTCGCGACGCTCCGGTTTTTCGATGCCAAAGAGCTGGCGATCTTCCGCGCCGTCGCCAAGCGCATCATTCCCGACGAGCACGGCTGGCCGACCGTCGAGGAGGCACGCGTCGCGGAGCTGGTCGACGAAGAGTTGGCGCTGTGGCGGAACGAGCCGCCGCTTTCGCCGATGCTCGACGACCTGAAGCTGCTGCTCTCGCTCGTCGAGCACGCCACGCTGCTCGACGGCCACGTGAGCCGCTTCACGCGCCTTTCGCCCGAGGCGCAGGACGACGTGCTCGCGAGCTGGGAGGCTTCGTCGATCGAGGTGCGGCGCGTGGGTTTCCAGGCGCTCAAGAACCTGGTCGTGTTCACCTACTACGACGACGATCGCACCTTCGCGAAGCTCTCGTACGCCGGCCCCTGGCACAAGCTCACTCCGCAGGCACCGCTCATCTACCCGATCCAGCCACGCCGCGGGTGACGCTCGTGAACCGAGCCTCGGAGGGTCGTCGATGATCGCCACCGCCGCCGACGTACGCGGGAACCTGCGTGAGAGCTGTGATGTGGTCGTGGTGGGGACCGGCGCGGGAGGCGCCGTGTGCGCCGCCGAGCTGCAACGCGCCGGGCTCGCGGTGATCCTCGTCGAGGAAGGCCCGCACTGGACCGCCGAGGACTTCACCCAGCGCGAGGGCGAGATGCACGCGCGCATCGATGGTGGTCGCGGCGCCACCTCCACCGTCGACGGCGGCATGATCCTGAGCTACGGCCGGACGGTCGGTGGATCGACCGTGCACTACTGGGTGAATGCGTTTCGCGCGCCGGCGTTCCGGATGAAGCAATGGCGCGAGCGTTTCGGGCTCGAGCACTGGTCGCCCGAGGAGATGGCGCCGCATTACGCGGCGGTGGAAGCCAACTTGAACGTGGAGAGGGTTCACGACTACCAGATCAACCGCAACAACCAGATCCTGAAGGAGGGCGCCGACAAGCTCGGTTGGCATTGCGAGCCGGTGACCCAGGCGCGAAAGGACTGTCTGGCGTGCAGCTTCTGCATGCTGGGCTGCGCCTACAACCGCAAGCAGTCGATGCTGGTGACCTACGTGCCGTGGGCGCTCGGGGATGGCGCGCGGCTCTTCGCGAGCTGTCGGGTGGAAGGGATCGACGTCGAGCGCGGCGCTGCGGTGGGTCTGCGCGGCCGCTTCGTGGATCCGGTGACCCGCGAGCCGCTCGGCAGCCTCGACGTGCGGGCGCGCAGGGGTGTCGTCGTCGCCGCCGGTGGGCTCGGCACGCCGGCGCTACTCCTCAGGAGTCGCATCGCCAACGAGAGCGGCCGCGTGGGCCGGAACCTGTGCGTGAATCCGAACCTCGCCGTGGCGGCGGTGATGGACGAGGAAGTGCTCCACCACCGCAACATCCCGTCGTCCCACGACGTGCTCGAGTTTCAGGAGACGAAGCGTGCAGCCGACGGCAGCTACCGCGAAGGCGGCTACACGTTCTTCGGTGCTGGCGCGCAGCCGGGCTACACGGCGGCGGTGATTCCAGGCTTCGGCCGCGAGCACCGGCGGCGGCTGGTCGAGCTGATGACTCGCGGTGCCGCGTGCCTGTCCGTGGTGGACGATGCACCGGGACCGGGAAGGGTGGAGGTGGATGGCGAGGGTCACCCCCGCTTCCACTACGAATGGGACGACGCCACGCAAGCGAAGGCGCGCGATTACTTTCGTAACGCCGCGCGGCTCTACCTCGCCGCCGGCGCGCGCGAGGTCTACCTGCCGAGCGTTCCGCCCATCCGCATCGCGCGCGAGGCCGATCTCGCGCAAGTGGACCAGGTCCGGTTCGACCCCGGCCGCATCACGGTCTTCGGCTCGCACTTGCTCGGAACGGCCGCGATGGGAAAGGACCCCGAGAGCTCGGTGGTCGGGCCCGACGGTGAGTCGCACTCGGTCCGAGACCTGTGGGTCGCGTGCGGTGCCGCGCTGCCGAGCTCGGTGGGGATCGATCCGTCGCTCACGATCTCGGCCAATGCGATGCGCACCGCCAAACGCATGCTCGCCCGCTACGGTTGACTCGGCGTGTGCGCGCTCGCGCCTTTGGGGCGATCGGGTCGCGTGATAGAAAGGCCGCGATTCCCGCAGTTCGACGACGTGCGCGACGAGCGTGCGCCGAGGAGGTCCGAGTGAGCCTCGAGTCTCGCCATCGCTGGGTTCGCGTCGTTGGCGTTGCGTTCGCGATCGCGCTTTCGTTCACGCTGGGCTGTGGCGATTCCGGTGACGGCTCCGGATCACGCGTGGGCACGTTGATGATCGCAGGCGGAGATCAGCAGCAAGCGCCGACCGAGGCGCCGCTGCCGAAGCCGATCCAGATCCGCGTGGTGGGCAAGGACGGCAACGTGCTGCCGGGCGTCTCCGTGCGCTTCGACACCCTCGAAGGCCGCGGCAGCTTCGGCGAGCAATTCGTGGTGAGCGATCAGAAGGGCATCGCGTCGGTCCAGTACAACCTGGGACGACTGCCGGTACGCAATCGCATGCGGGCCAGCATCACGGGGACCTCGGTCGATCTCGAGGCGATGGCGCTCAACACTCATCCGCCGGTGCCGCACCAGCGCATCGACGGCTTGCCGCTGCCGGAAGGTCTAGCGTTCGACAACGCCGGCAACGCGCTGGTGACCTCGCAGCTCAACGGCTCGGTGCTGCAGATTCATCCAGGCCCGTTCAAGACTTCGGATCAGTTCCTCTTCGAGTACCTCTACCGCGGCAAGAGCAACAGCTCCCTCACCGGCATCACGCTGGACTCCGCCGGGAACCTCTACGCGTGCGACAACCGCACCGGCTCGATCGTGAAGATCGACGGTTCCGAAGAGCCCAAGATCTTCGTGGAGGGCTACCAGTTCGAGCCGTTTTCGCTGCCGAACGGCATCGCGGCCCATCCGAGAACGGACGACATCTATTTCTCGGACTCGGAGCGCAACCGGATCTACCGCGTGAACCCGCAAGGCAAGGAGCTCGCGATCGTCACGGAGGCGGTGCCGCAGCCGAACGGGCTGGCGTTCAGCGCTGCGGGTGACGTGCTCTACGTGGCGAGCCTCGCCGGAGCCGTGTTCGCGTTGCCGCTCGATCGCGGCGGGGTGGCGGGAGCGCCGGCGAAGCTGGCCGACGTTCCCACCGCCGATGGCATCGCGCTGGACCAGGACGGGAACCTCTTCGTCACCGGCACCGAGCTCGGAAAGCTGGCGGGCGGTGTGTACCTGATTCCCGCCGACGGCTCGCCTGCTTTCCGGTACATCGCCGCACCGTCCGGGAAGATCTACGCGAACATCGCTTTCGGACGCGCGGGGTTCAGCGGCACGGCGCTCTACCTGGTCTCTCTCAACGGCACCCTCGACGAGGTGGAGCTCGGTACGCCGGGCCTCGTCCTGCCGGGCCCTCCTGCAGGCTGAACGCGACCCGGACTGCCGGCAACACGCTCGCGGGGCCGCGCCAGCGCGCCGTCAGAACCGGTAACCCAGGGTCATTCCCACCGTCAGGGCGCCCACGCTGTCGTCGATGGGGCCGCCCTCGAACGCGGCTCCTTCGACGTCGAAGCCCCAGTGGTCGTCGTTGACGAGTATCAGGTGGTACGCCGCTTCGCCGCCCAGAAAGAAGCGTTCGGACAGGAACCAGCGGGTGCCGATCTCGGAGTTGAGGCCGAAGTCGATGGACCAGTCGGTGTCGACGTTGACTTCGCGGCGGAACGCGGCGTCGATCCCGAGCTGGGTGAAGTACACGCCGGGATGCACGCCCAAGTAGGCCTCGAAGGCCTGCCAGCGCAGGTCGAGCTCGGGGCCGAGGGTGACGGCGTGGCTCATCCAGCTCGTGTCCACGCCATCGGCGACGTTCCCGTAAACGAGCAGCGCGTCGTACCGCAGGTCGAGGGCGAAGAACTCCGCCAGCTCGAACCCGAACGAGGCGCCGGCTCCGAAGCCGACGTCGAGGCCGAGGTCGTCCTCGATGTCGCCGTGGAGCGGTGCGGCGAGCCCGATGCGCGCGCTCAGCACGTGGGCGTGAGCGTCGTGAGGTGAAGCGAGGAACGCCGCGCAGGCGAGCGCGGCGACGACGAAGATCGACGAGCGCGTGGTCATGACGACGTGCCTCCCGACTGTGGCAGGTGCAGTTCCTTGCACTCGGCCTCGCGTCCTCGGATGACGCGCTTCCCCGTCAGGATACCGCGGCCCTCGGTCACCACCGTCCGCTGCCCCTCGCGATGCTCACCGTCGTAGAAGTAGATCACCACCCAGTCGTGGGTGCGGCCCAGCTCGTGGGCGCGGGCGGTGTTCGAAAAGAGCGCCGTGAAGTGCCACGGCCCGCGCTCGGTGTGGAGGATCGGCAGCCATGCCGTGCCCTCCGGGTTCATCCGCTTGGGCGCGATCTTGGGCAGACGGTCGGCCGCGGCGCCGGCGCGGTACTCGCGATCGACTTCGAGGATGTCGTACGCCGAGGGCTCGGCGACCGCACTGCCCGCTGGCGGGCGAGGGCGCGAGCGGATTCGACCGAGCATCGCGTCGAGCGATGCGCGGACCGATGCCAGCCGGCGCGCGCCCAAGCCAGGAACGGCGTCGAGGCGCCCATCGTGGGCGGCGGCCTCGAGCGCCTCCAGCGTGTCGACGTGAAGGGTGTCGTGGATGCGCTTGGCCAGCGCGCGGCCGATGCCCGGGACGGTCGCGAACAGCGTCTCGGGGTCGATCGTGCCACGCAGCCTTTCGAGCTGGCTCCATCGTCCGGTGATCGCGATCTCGCGGATCGCTGCCGCCAGCGACTCGCCGATCCCGGGGAGCTCCATCAGCCCGTCGATCCCCGTCGAGTCGACGATCTCCTTCACCTCCCGGTCCAACCCTTCGAGGGTGGTCGCCGCACGCCGGTACGCCGCCACGCGAAACGGGTTCGCGCCCTGTGCTGCCAACAGCTCAGCCGCTTCGCGCAGGCGTTCGGCGACCCGCAGATTGATGGCCGGAATCGCGCTCATCTTCGCGGTCCTCGAGGGTGACGGGCGTCGATCTCACGCGCGTGGCGTGCTTCTCGCGCCGCGGGCCGTTCTACCATCTCCGGTGCATTTCGCCGCATTGCGTCGTGCCTTGACAGAAGGAGAGACGGCTCGTTACACCGCCATCGCCTGGGTGTGACGACGGCCGGTGCGCGGCACCCGCCTGCCGAACTCGCATCTGGCAGTTCGAGGCCTTCCCCGCCGACCGATCCAAGCCGACTCCCACCGTGCATCCGCGTGTGCGCGGGGGTAGCGGCGGGCGAGCACCAAGATCGGCGACCCGGCGGGAGGCCCGCCCCCGAGGGTGCTCGCACCCTCCCACGGCGCCCGACGCGCCACGAGGTGTGATCAGCGATGGGTCTCGAGCACGTCCTGGCCGAAAGTGCCATCACGTCCCGCCTCGAGGACGCGATCAACTGGGCGCGCAAGTATTCGTTCTTCCTCTATCCGTTCGTCACCGCGTGCTGCGGCATGGAGTTCATGTCGGTCGCCGGCCCGCGCTACGACATCGATCGTTTCGGCGCCGCTTATCCGCGTTTCTCGCCGCGGCAGTCGGACTTGTTGATGGTGGTGGGAACCATCACCCATCGCCAGGCGCCGTTTCTCAAGCGCGTCTACGACCAGATGTGCGAGCCCAAGTGGGTGATGGCCTTCGGTGCCTGCACCTGCTCCGGCGGCCCGTACAACAACTACGCGACGCTGCAGGGAATCGATCGCGTGATACCGGTGGACGTGTACGTGCCGGGTTGCCCGCCCCGCCCGGAGGCGGTTCTCGACGGGCTCATGAAGCTGCAAGACAGGGTGCAGGCGGAGCGCGTTCCCGCGACTGGCCGGCATCGCGATTTGGTGGTTCTGCCGGCCTGAGCCGGCGCATTCGCTTCTTCATCGCGTAGCGAGCCCGATTCCGGTTCCGCCGCGCGCGCCGAGAGGACGCCCTGGACGCCACCGCCACACCCGCTGCCGGCCCATCGGCGCCCGTGGCACCCGCCACGGTCACCTTCACCATCGACGGGCGAAGCCTGAGCGTGCCGAAGGGCACGACGGTGCTCGCCGCCGCGCTCGAGGCCGGGATTCACATCCCGCATTATTGCTATCACCCCAAGCTCTCGATCGACGGCTCGTGCCGCATGTGCCTGGTGCACGTCGAAAAGGCGCCGAAGCTCCAGATCTCCTGCAACACCGTCGCGACCGACGGCATGGTGGTGCGGACCGACACCCCGGCGGTTCTCGACGCGCGCAAAGGCGTGATGGAGCTGTTGCTGGTCAATCACCCGCTCGATTGCCCGATCTGTGATCAGGCGGGTGAATGCAAGCTGCAGCAGTTCGCATTCGACCACGGCCGCGGCATCGGGCGCAGCGAGGACGTGCGCCGCAAGGCCCCCAAGCGCACCGACATCGGCCCGCGGGTGATCTTCGATCAGGAGCGCTGCATCCTGTGCCGCCGCTGCGTGCGCTTCACCGCAGAGATCTCGCAGACGCGCGAGCTCGCGGTGCTCAACATGGGCGACCGTTCGTTCATCTCGACCTATCCCGGTCAGCCACTCGACAACCCGGACTCGATCAACACGGCGGACATCTGTCCGGTGGGAGCACTCCTCTCCAAGGACTTCCACCACAAGCTGCGGGTGTGGTTCCTGAACGAGACGCCGAGCGTGTGCGTGAGCTGCTCGCGGGGCTGCAACGTCAACGTCGGTGGCTATCGCGATCGCGTGTGGCGCCTCACGCCGCGCCGCAACGACGCCGTCAACGACACCTGGATGTGCGATCACGGCCGTCTCAACATCGGCTTCGTGAACGACCAGCAGCGTGCCCAGGGCGCCGCCGTGCGGACGCCGAGCGGCGAGTTCGAGGAGCTTTCGTATGCGCTCGCGATCCGGAGGCTCTCGGATTGGGTCGCCGACGTGAAGTCGAGCGCCGGCGCCGACGCGATCGCGGTCATCGCCTCACCGCAGCTGACCAACGAAGAAGCGTTCACGCTCAAACGCCTGGTGCGCGAGGTGTGGGGGACTCCCTTGCTCGCGGTACCGGTGCCGATGGGCGCGGGCGACGACTTCCTGGTACGCCCGGAGAAGGCCGCCAACGGTCGCGGCTTCGCGGACCTCGGCGTGGCGGGGGCGAGCTTGGACGAGGTCCTCGCCGCGTGCGAGGCGGGCCGCGTGAAACTGCTCTACGTGATCGGCAGCGAAGCGCTCACGGTGGCTGGCGAGGCGCGGGTACGCGCGGCGCTCGCGCGCGTCGAGCGGGTCGTGAATCACGACATTCTGGCCACCACCATCAGCGACCACGCCAGCTTGGTGTTGGGCGGCTGCACGTGGGCCGAGAAGAGCGGCACGTTCACGAACTTCGAGGGGCGGGTGCAGGCGATCCGCGCAGCCATCCGCTCGCCGGGCGGCAACCCGTCCGAGGGCGAGGTGTTCGGCAGGCTGATCGCCTCCCACGGCGGCCCGAACGAAGTCTTCGACCCGTCGCGGGTGCTGGCGGCGATCGCGGCCAGCGTTCCTGCCTACGCGCACGTGAACGCCGAGACCGTCGGCAGCGATGGAGTGCTGGCAGGATCGTCGGAGCGATCGGCAGCCTGAGACGAGCGTCCACGCACGGCATCCGCACGACGAGCAGCGATCGAGGATCCACGCAAATGCCCGGCAGTGTCATCACCGTTCGTCGCGATCAAGCCGACACTTTCCTCGCGCGGATCTACCTGTGGGAGATCGCCAAGGGTTGTGTGATCACGGCGCGCCACTTCTTCCGCAACCTTTTCGGTTACATCATCGGCAAGCGGCGCACCTTCGTCGTGAACTGGCCAGAGGAGAAGGTGGAGCACGCGCCGGCCTTCCGCGGGATGCCGGTGCTGGTGCAGATGGAAAACGGCGCCGAGCGATGTGTTGCGTGCGGCCTTTGCGAGAAAGCGTGCCCGACCGACTGCATCACGATCTTCCCCGAGGAGGTCGAAGAGGGGATTCAGCGCCGTCCCAAGATCTTCGACATCGCGCTCGACCGCTGCATGTTCTGCGGTCTCTGCGAGGAGGCGTGCCCCGAGGAAGCGATCGTCATGAGCCGCCGGGTCGAGGTGGCCTCGATCACCAAAGAGGGCTGCCTCTGGCACAAGGAGCAGCTGCTCACGCCCATCTCCGAGCTTCCCATCCGTCTCGACCACATTCGCAAGGGCTACGACCGAGGTCTCGACTGACATGACCGGAGCGGCACTTCCTCGACATCGAACCGAGCCGGTGTTGCCACGGCTGGTCGAGCGCTTCGGCGCGGCCATCGCCAGCACGCACTCCCAGCACGGTGACGAGACCGCGATCGTGGAGCGCGACGCGCTGCACGACGTGATGGCGTTCCTGCGCGACGATCCCGACCTCGGCTTCGACATGCCCACCGACCTCACGGCCGTGGACCATCTGCCTCGCAAGCCGCGCTTTGAGGTGGTCTACCACCTCACCTCGTCACGCGATCTACGTCGCATCCGCGTGAAGGTGGCGCTCTCGGAAGCCGATCCGCACGTGGCGAGCGTCAAGGACCTGTGGCCGGGCATGGATTGGCACGAGCGCGAAGCCTTCGACATGTACGGCATCGTGTTCGACGGCCACGGGGACTTGCGGCGCATCCTGCTCTACCCCGAGTTCCAGGGACATCCGCTGCGCAAGGATTACCCGAAGACCCGTCGCCAGCCGCGACTCGGCATCGACGACCCAGGCTGATTGGGTGTTGAAAGATGACTTCCAATACCCAATCCACGTTTCCTCGGCGGTCTGTTCCCGACCCCCGCCCCGGGCGAACTGAATTGACTTCGCCGACTTCGGCTTCGCCCCCACCGTCTTCGCCGGCTCGCCCTTCGGGAAAGTTCGGCCGGGGCCCCACCGCCGAGTCACTCGCTTCGCTCGTGGCTCGCCGCTGGCGAGGGCACGTCTCGACGCGCTCGTAGAACTCCGACACGCTTCGTCACCCGACTGGACCGAGAATGGCCGAGCCCGCGACCGCACCGAATCTCGACTTCCTGGAGGTCGAGCTCCCGCACGGATTCAACGATCCGATGGGCGAGGAGCTCGAGATCCGCCCCATGGTGCTGCCGATGGGGCCGTCGCATCCGGCGATGCACGGCACGGTTCGCATCGTGCTCAAGCTCGAGGGCGAGACCATCGTGGACGCGGACGTGCAGGTCGGCTACCTGCACCGCGGCTTCGAGAAAGAGTGCGAGTCCGGCACCTGGGAGCAGGCGATCCCGTACACCGATCGCCTCAACTACAACTCGGCCATCATCTGCAATCTCGGTTATTGCCTCGCGGTCGAGAAGCTTCTCGGCATCGAGGTACCGCCCCGAGCCCAGGCGCTGCGCGTGCTGGCGAGCGAGCTCTCGCGCATGGGCGACCACTTCACGTGCGTCGGCGCGGGCGGGCTCGAACTGGGTGCGATGAGCGCCTTCCTGTACGCGGTCGAGGCCCGCGAGCTGCTCTGGGATCTCGTCGAGGACCTGTGCGGCGCGCGCGTGACCAACAATTACGTGCGCATCGGCGGCCTGTCGCAGGATCTGCGCGAGGGCTTCGCCGGCCGGCTGGGCGCCGTGTTCGTCAAGGTTCGCGAGCTCTTCCGCGACGTCGACAAGCTGCTCACCGCCAATCGCATCTTCGTCGATCGCCTCAAGGGCACGGGTCTCTTGTCGAAAGAGCGTGCCATCGCCTGGGGCCAGACTGGGCCGATTCTGCGCGCCACCGGTCTCGCGTACGACGTGCGCAAGGCGTTCCCCTACAGCGGCTACGAGCGTTACGACTTCGACGTTCCGGTAGGAAGCGTGGGGGACAACTACGATCGCTTCCTGATCCGCATGGAAGAGCTGCGGCAGAGCATGCGCATCGTCGAGCAGGTGCTCGCCGATCTGCCGGACGGCCCCGTGAACGTCGAGGACCCACGCATCCGCTGGCCGGGAAAGACCCGTGTGTTCAACCGCATGGAGGAGCTCATCGACCAGTTCATGCTGGTCACGGGCGGAATCCGCGTCCCCGCCGGCGAGGGTTACGTGGCCGTCGAGGGAGCCAACGGCGAGCTCGGTTTCTACGTCGTGAGCGACGGCACCGGCCATCCGGTCAAGATGCGCTGCCGCAGCCCGAGCTTCGCCAACACCAGCGCGCTGCGCGAGATGATCATCGGCAGCATGATCGCCGACATCATCCCGACCTTCGACTTGATCAACATGATCGGTGGGGAGTGCGACCGATGAGCGCCGCCGAGGCTCGCGTGCTCGCGCCGGTTCTGCCGCCCGAGGTCGTGGCGGCGATCGAGGCCGAGCTTCCGCATTATCCCGAGAAGAAGGGGGCGCTCATGAACTCCCTTCATCACGTGCAGCGCGCGCTGGGATGGATCCCGCGCGAAGCCATGGTGGAGGTGGCGGCGCTCCTCGAGATCCGGCCCATCGAGGTGCTGGAGGTCGTCACCTTCTACCCGATGTTCCGGGACAAGCCGGTCGGCACGCACCATCTCGAGTTCTGCCGCAACCTGAGCTGTGCGCTGCTCGGGGCACGCGAGCTGGTGCGCCATTGCGAGAAACGCCTCGGTGTCCGTTCGGGCGAGACCACACCCGACGGCAAGTTCTCGATCGGCGAAGCCGAATGCCTGGGCTCGTGCGGCTCGGCGCCGATGCTCATGTGTGGCGATCGGTATCACGAAGACCTGACCGTCGCGAAGCTGGATCAGCTCCTCGACTCCCTCGACTGAGCTCGCACGAGAGACCGCTCATGTCCGCATTGCCTTGGCTACTGCCCGAACCCGGTGTCGATCTCTCGGCGCTCGGCGAGTACCGCGCGCGCGGCGGCTACGAGACGGCGCGCACCGCCATCCGCGAGCGCAAGCCCGAGGAAGTCACGGCCATCGTGAAGGACTCAGGGCTCCGCGGCCGTGGTGGCGCCGGCTTCCCCACCGGCCTCAAGTGGACGTTCATGCCCCCGCCCGACGGAAAGGCTCGCTACATCGCGTGCAACGCCGACGAGAGTGAACCGGGCACGTTCAAGGACCGCCAGATCCTGGAGCGCAACCCCCACGTGCTCATCGAGGGGTTGCTGCTCATGGGTTACGCCATTCAGGCCACCCACGCCCACATCTACATCCGCGGCGAGTTCGCGCGGCCCTTCTTCAACCTGCGCAAGGCTCTGGACGACGCTTACGCGGCGGGATTGGTGGGCGCCGGTGCCTTCGGCGAGGGTCGTGACTTCCACGTCCACATCACCCGCGGCGCCGGTGCCTACATCTGCGGCGAAGAGACGGGGCTGATGGAGTCGGTGGAAGGAAAGAAGGGCCAGCCGCGGAAGAAGCCGCCCTTTCCGGCGCAAGCCGGCCTGTGGGGCCGACCCACCACCGTGAACAACGTCGAGACCATCTCGCACGTGCCTTTCATCGTGCGCGAGGGCGCCAACGCGTTTCGCGCGGTGGGCACCGAGAAGTGTCCCGGTAAGACCATCTACGGCATCAGCGGCCACGTCGTGCGCCCGGGTACCTACGAGCTCGAGATCGGCGTCACCCTGCGCGAGCTGATCTACGGCTACGCGGGTGGCATCCGCAACGGGCACCAGCTCAAGGCGGTGATCCCGGGAGGATCGTCGGCGCCGGTGCTCACGGCCGACAAGATCGACGTGAAGGCGGATCCCGAGTCGCTGAAGGAGGTGAAGTCGGTGCTCGGCACGGGTGCCGTCATCGTCATGGACGACACCACCTGCATGGTGCGTGCGGCCATGACCGTGAGCCGGTTCTATCGCCACGAGTCGTGCGGTCAGTGCACCCAGTGCCGCGAAGGTACGGGCTGGACCGATCGTGTCATCAAGCGCATCGAGGCGGGCGAAGGCACTCCCCGCGACCTCGAGGTGCTCGACGATCTGGTACGAGCGCTCGACGGTCAGACCATCTGTGCCCTCGCCGATGCTGCGAGCTGGGCGGCGGGTGGTTTCCTGCGCGCCTTCCGCGACGAGTTCGTACGTCACATCGACGAGAAGCGCTGTCCGTTCCCCGAGAGCTTCGAACCCTGAGGCAGTGACTCTTGCCATGAGCGACGCCGCCACCGCCACCCGCACCTTGACTCGCGACGCCGCCGTGCGTCGCTTCGGCCAACCCGCGAAGACCTGGGGCAGCGTCAACGAGCCGCGCTACCGCGAGGCCGACGGTCTCGAGTTCAACGAGATGTGGATGTTCAAGAGCCCGCGCGATCTCGCTCCCGAGTGGATCGAGCGCGTTCTCTACTGGTACCGCTACGACCTCGTGGCCTCGGTTCGCGTGAATCGCGACGGACGCCGCGAGCGGGAAGAGCTGACGCCGTGACCGAGCCCAAATCGTCCTCGACCGGTGGCACCCCGCCGCCCAAGAAGCGCTATTGCTCGATGTGCGGTGTGCGCGAAGTGGACGGCACGACCTTCTGCGATTCCTGCAAAGACCGGCTCCGCCAGGAAGCGATGGGCGGCCAGTCGAAGGACAAGCACGCGTCGGACAAGAGCTTGCGACAGCACGGCGTGACGCCCAAAGGAAAGACCTGACCCGGTGCTCGACCGAGTGAGCCCGGTGGAGTTTCCCCAGGGCGACAGGTACGAACGATGGCTTGCGCTTCGAGGCGCAACACGGGGCCTGCGGCCCCCCAGCACGGCGAGCTGGCTTGGCGGTGAGGACCCGCAAGAACCGCGCATCTTACGGGTCGGGGGGCCCAATGCCCCCCGCGGTTGGAACAAGGCGCCGACGATCGGAGGACCCACATGAACGGTGAGCAGGCCACGGCGAGCTTCGGCATCGCGAACGTGATCTTCATCCTGGTCATGGCCGGAGCGTTCGGTTTCTTCGGATTCAGCGCGCTTCGTTTCATCAAGCTCCTCAAGATCGGCAAGCCGGAGTCGCGCCTCGACGATCTGCCGGCGCGCATCACGCGCGTCCTCACGGTGGCGTTCGGCCACTCGAAGCTCTTCCGTCAGTTCGTCCCCGGGCTGATGCATTTCTTCATCTTCTGGGGCTTCGTGATCCTCACGGTCGGCACCACCGAGATGATGATGCAGGGCATCCATCCGGCGCTGAGCCTGCGTTTCCTCGGGCCGCTCTACCGGCCAGTGCAGGGGTTGCAGGACGTGTTCGCGCTGCTCGTGATGCTGTCGGTGCTGTTCGCCTTCTGGCGGCGATACGTGATCCGGCCGAAGCGCCTGCAAGTGGGCCAGGCCGCGCAGCGTGACGCGACGCTGATCCTGAGCCTGATCTTTCTGCTCATGGCCAGCTATTTCGGGTTCACCGGCGCCGAGGCTGCGCTCGCGGGGAAGGTCGGGGCGCGGCCGTTGCCGGGGGTCGTCGCGGCGATGATTGGCGGTCTGCCGCCTTCCGCGCTGCACGTCGTGGGCACCGGCTCGTGGTGGATCCACATCCTGATCGTCTTCGGCTTCCTCAACTACCTGCCGTACTCGAAGCATTTCCACGTGCTGCTCTCGGTGCCGAACACGTTCCTCTCGTCGCTCAAGTACCGCGGCAAGCTCATGCCGATGAATCTCGAGGACGAGAACGCGGAGCAATTCGGCGCGAAGGACGTGCAGGATCTGACGTGGAAGATGTTGATGGATGGCTTCACCTGCACCGAATGTGGTCGTTGCGACGAGGTCTGTCCGGCCAACAACACGGGCAAGCCCCTGCGCCCGCGCAAGATCGTGACCGACGTCCGGCACCGGGTGCAGGACCGCGCCGATGCCATCTTGGCGCTGTGGGCGGCGAAGGGCGGCAACGGCGAGGGCGAAGCTCCCAAGCTCGCCGACGATGGCAAGACGCTCATCGGCGAGGACTACATCACGCCCGAGGAGCTCTGGTCGTGCACCACCTGCGGCGCCTGCATGCAGGAATGCCCGGTGATGATCGAGCACGTGCCGACGATCCTGGAGATGCGCCGCTATCTGGCGCTCACCGAGGGCTCGATGCCCGCGGAGGCGGCGCTCGCGTGCAAGAACATGGAGAACAACTACACGCCGTGGGCGTTCTCCGCAGCGACGCGCGCCGACTGGGCCAACGGCCTCGACGTGAAGACGTTGGCGGACGACAAAGACGTGGACGTGCTCTTCTGGGTGGGCTGCGCGGGCAGTTACGACGAGCGCGCCAAGAAGATCTCGCGCTCCATGGTCGACATCCTCAACAAGGCCGGCGTGAAGTGGGGGATTCTGGGCTCGGAGGAGATGTGCACCGGTGACTCGGCGCGCAGGGTCGGCAACGAGTACCTGTTTCAGACCCTCGCCAAGTCGAACGTGGAGGTCTTGAACGGCTACGGCGTCAAGAAGATCGTCACGGGCTGCCCGCACTGCCTCCACACCTTGAAGAACGAGTACCCCGAGTTCGGCGGCAACTACGAGGTCAGCCACCACTCGCAGTTCATCGACGATCTGGTGAAGCAGGGAAAGATCAAGCTCAAGCCCGACGCGGCGGGTAAGGACAAGGCGACCTACCACGACCCG
>CAYVDO010000117.1:18117-19293 GCA_964450125.1 uncultured bacterium | reverse complement strand
AGCGAGGAGCCTGTCGGCGTGCGAAGCACATTTTCCGACAGGCTCCTAGCAGCGACGCTCAGTGCCGGCGGATCGGAACCCAGAGCGTGACGCGTGTGCCCTCGCCGGGCTGACTGTGAATTTCCAGATCACCGCGGTGCGCGCGCGCGATCTCGAGCGTCACGGCGAGGCCGAGGCCGGTTCCCTCACCGATCGGTTTGGTGGTGAAGAACGGGTCGCACACCTTCTTGGCGACCTCGGCCGGGATGCCGGGACCGTCGTCGGCGACCGTGAGCCCGATGCGTTGGCCGACGCGCTCGGCGCTCACGGTGATGTGCCCGTGCGCGGGCAGCGCGTAGATCGCGTTCAGGAGCAGGTTGGTGAGTGCCTGCATGAGCTGGGAGCGGTCGGCGTGAAGCATCAGGTCGGCGTCGGGGACGCGGGTGTCGACGGCGAGGTCTTTCTTGCGTATCGCCGGTGCGAGCAAGCGCAAGCACGCTTCGATGAGCTCGATGGGTGCCACGCTCTCGGGAGCGGGAGCGCGCTGGCGCGCGTAGTCGAGGACGCTGCGCACCGTGAGCTGGATTCGCTCCAGCCCGTCGCGCACGGCCTCGAAGTAGTCCTCGCGCCGCTCGGCGCTCACCATCCCCTCGCGAAGCGCCTTCACGCAACTGATGATGCCCATGAGCGGGTTGTTGATCTCGTGGGCCATGCCGGATGCCAGGAGGCCGATGGACGAGAGCTTCTCGGCGCGGAATTGCTTCGCCTGCTCCTCGAGCACGCGATCGTTCGCCTCCTGGAGCTCGGTGTGGGCGCGCCGTAGCGCTTCTTCGACGCGCTTGCGTTCGGTGAGGTCCTGACAGATGCCCGCGAAGAGCCGCGCGCCGCTGGGCTCGCGGATCTCGCTCACCCCGAGGTGGAGCGGGAACAGCGTGCCGTCCTTGCGACGTCCGCGTACCTCGCGGCCGATGCCGATGATCTTGGCTGGTGCGCCGTCGAGGTAGCGCCGGATGTAGCCGTCGTGCAGCTCCGCGTCCGGGGCGTCCATCAGTGCGGACACGTTCTTGCCCAACAGCTCGCTGGCCTTCCAGCCGAAGACACGCTCGGCGGCGCGGTTGAAGCTCTGGATCACACCCTGCTCGTCGATCGTGATGATGGGGTCGACGGCGTGGTCGAGGACGCTCTCCACCGGGCCGA
>CAYVDO010000117.1:0-18107 GCA_964450125.1 uncultured bacterium | reverse complement strand
GCACCAGACTGCGTGTGAGCTCGAGATTGGCTTGCTCGCGCTCGGTGATGTCGTTGCCGAACGACAAAACGTAGAGCGGCTCGGCGTCGTTCCCACGAAGCACGCAGTTGTCCCACTCCACCATCCGTAGCTGCCCGCTCACCGAAATCACGGGGTTGGTCCAGTGGCGCGGTTCTCCCGTCTCGAGCAGGCGCGCGAAGACCTGGCCCAGCTCGTGTTGCGATCCTTCGGGAACGAAAGCCTGGAAGCGGTCGCCGACGAGCGACTCGGTGCTGCGCTCCAATGCCACCGCCATGAAGCGGTTGACGTAGAGGATTCGCCCCTCGGGGCTCAGCGCCACGGCAAAGAGCCGAGCGTTGTCGAAGACGGCCTGACAGAAGCGATCGACGGCCTCGGGGGGCAGTTCGAAGAGGTCGTGTAGCCAGGGTGAGCGCGCGTTGGACATGGGCGTTCGGCGATTGGTTGTGGGTGCGCCCCTAGCCTTAGCATGAGCGCAAACGGGCGGCCACGCGTCCGCTGTCCGACGGGATGCGCAATGTCGCTACCCTGTAACTCCCTCCTCGAGGCGGTTACTGCCGCGTGACGGCTACAGCACGAGGCTGCCTGGGTGCGCGAGCGGAAACCCTGCACCAATGCGCACGATTCCGTGTGCCTGGCTGCACGGCCACGTGGGTGGCACGATAATTGGGGTTACCAACCGTTCCCCGAGCCGCCTCGACCGATTCGCGGCGTGGAGCCCACGATGACCACCTTCCAAGTCCGCAAGATCCTGTTTCCCACCGATTTCAGCAGTTGCTCCGATGCGGCGATCGACGTGCTGGTCGCGCTCGCGAACCAGATGAAGGCCTCGATCACTGCGGTGCACGTGGTCCACGTACCGGAGCAGTTCGGTCCGTACGAGGCTTGGGTCTACGATCGGCTGGAGGTCGAGAAGGCAATCGTCAAGGAGACCCAGGCGCATCTCGAGAAGTACGTCCAAGAGAAGATTCCGAAGGCGATTCCCACCGACTGGCGCGTGCTCACAGGGCCACCCGACCTCGAGATCGCCGGTTTCGCGAAGACGGGCGGCTACGACCTGGTGGTCATGGGCACGCACGGTCGTGGTGGCGTCTCGCATCTGCTGATCGGCAGCGTCGCCGAGAAGGTCGTGCGGCGCTGTCCCTGTCCCGTGCTGACGGTGCGTCCGCCCCACGAGAAATGAGCGGCTTCACCGACGGGGCGGGGTCGTCGCGAGCGTCCCGATGCCGCTCGACGAGCTGCCCGATGCGCTGACCCGCCCCGAGGCGTACCCGTTCCCGGTTCGCGGCGTCGAGCTTCGCGAGACCCACATCTCGTGGGTCTTTCTCGCCGGCGCGCGCGTCTACAAGGTCAAGAAGCCGGTTCGCTTCTCGTTCCTCGACTACTCGACGATCGAGCGGCGGCGCCATTTCTGCGCCGAGGAAGTGCGCCTCAACTCACGTCTGGCGCCGGGGGTGTATCGGGGCGTCGTCACGCTCGAGCGCACTCCGTCGGGTCGGCTTCGCATCGACGGCGTCGGCACCACGGTGGATTACGCCGTCGAGATGGAGCGCCTGCCCGGCGACCGCATGATGGATCGGCTGCTCGCGGTGGGAGAGATCTCGAACGAGCCCCTCGACCGTTTGGTCGACGTTCTGGTTCGCTTCCACGCGCAGGCGGCGACCGGCCCCGACGTAGACCCGCATGCCGCGCCCGAGGCCGTTCGCCGGGTGGTTCTCGGGAATCTCGCCGAGTGCCCCGCCGAGCTGGGGCCGAAGCTCGTGGCGACCCTCACGCACCGCGTGGCGACGATGCTCGACGAATCGAGCGAGTTGCTCGCCGAGCGCGTGCGGGAAGGTCGCGCGCGCGACGGCCACGGCGATCTGCACGCAGGGAACGTGTGCTTCCTCCGCGACCGCGTGGTGGCCTACGACTGCATCGAGTTCGAGCCGGCATTCCGATGTGGCGACGTGGCCGCGGACCTCGCGTTCCTGGTGATGGACCTCGACGCGCGCGGTTTCCGCGCCTTCGGTTCGTACCTCGCGCATCGCTACGCGCACGCCAGCGGCGACACGTCCCTTCGCCGGGTGCTGCCGCTCTTCAAGGTGCATCGGGCGCTGGTGCGCGCGAAGGTCGCGGCCTTGCGGATGGTGAGCGCCGGCGGGGACGACCGCAACGCCGCGCGGGCCGAGAGCGCACGCTATCTGGCGCTCGCGGCGGGGTATCTGGTCCAGCCACCGGCGTTGCTCGTGCTGTGCGGATTGCCGGGCACGGGCAAATCGACGATTGCTCACTCGGTGGAGCGTGCGCTGGGTGGCGTGGTGCTCTCCAGCGATGTCCTTCGCAAGCGGCTGTTCGGTCTGGAACCCACGGAGCGTTGGCGGGGAAGCGTGGATACGGGTCCCTATACGAGCGAGTGGACCGCGCGTACCTACGACGTGTTGTGCTCGCAGGCAGCAGCTCATCTCGACGCCGGCCGTTCCGTGATCGTCGACGCGACCTTTCCGGTGGCATCGTGGCGGGCACGATTCCTGGCGCTCGCGTCCGAACGGAGCCTCCCCGCTCGCGTGCTCCACGTGGTGGCGCCGGAAGCCGTCGTCGAGGAGCGGCTCGCGGTGCGGGCCCACGATGCGACGGCCGTGTCGGACGCGGACCTGGTGGTCTTTCGCCACGCCGCAGCTCGCTTCGAGGAGCCCGATGCGCTCGAGCCGGCAGAGGTGCTGGTGCTCGACGCGCGTGAGCCTCCCGAGCTTCTGGCGCTACACGTCGTCGAATCGTTGCTCGATGGCGCTGCATGAACGAGAAACCAGACCCATACGGTCCTCATCGCGCAAACGTCGGGCATCGCGCTACGCATCCGTGACGTTCGCCGGCCCAATGCGCTCCAGGGGCGCGAGGAAACGAGCCATTGCGCCGCGAGTGGACCGATGGCGCGCTGGTTGCACGACGGTTCGGGATACGCGTTTGCACGCACGCGCGCTTTCGCCGCGGCGTCGAACTTCGGGGAGCGCTCATGGCCACACGGTTCGTCACGCTCGACGGCAACGAGGCCGTTGCCTACGTCGCGCATCGTCTGAGTGAAGTCATCGCGATCTATCCCATCACCCCATCGTCAGCGATGGGCGAGTGGGCGGATCAGTGGTCCTCCGAACGCCGGCCGAATCTCTGGGGCACGGTGCCGAAGGTGGTCGAGATGCAGAGCGAGGGCGGGGCCGCGGGAGCCGTTCACGGCGCCCTGCAATCCGGCGCGCTCACCACCACGTTCACCGCGTCGCAGGGCCTGCTGCTCATGATCCCGAACATGTACAAGATCGCTGGCGAGCTCACCCCGGCGGTGATCCACGTCGCCGCGCGCTCGGTGGCCGCGCAAGCGCTGTCGATCTTCGGTGATCACAGTGACGTGATGGCTTGTCGTGCCACCGGCTGGGCGATGCTCTGCTCGGGCTCGGTACAAGAGGCGATGGACATGGCGGCCATCTCGCAGATGGCTGCGCTCGCGAGCCGCATTCCGTTTCTTCATTTCTTCGACGGCTTCCGAACCTCACACGAGGTGTCGAAGATCCAGCTCATCGAAGACGACGACCTGCGTGCCTTGATCGACGAGGACGCGGTGCGCGCGCACCGCGCGCGAAAGCTCTCGCCGGACCATCCGGTGCTACGCGGCACCGCGCAGAACCCCGACGTGTTCTTCCAGGCGCGCGAGACGGTGAATCGTTTCTACGACGTGTGTCCCGATCTCACTCAGCGCGCCATGGATCAGTTCGCGGAGCAGGTGGGCCGACGCTACAAGCTCTTCGATTATCACGGCCACCCGGAAGCGGAGCGCGTGTTGGTCATCATGGGATCCGGCGCCGAGACCGCCCACGAGACGGTGGATCACCTGGTGGCGCAGGGCGAGCGCGTGGGGATCGTGAAGGTACGCCTCTACCGGCCCTTCGACGGTCGTCGCTTCGCGGAGGCGTTGCCGCGCTCGGTGCGCTCGGTCGCCGTCCTCGATCGCACCAAGGAACCGGGTGCCTTGGGCGAGCCGCTCTATCTCGATAGCGTCACCGCGCTTGCCGAGTGTATCGACGCGGCCGGCCACGACGGCACGAGCGCGCGTAGCAGCCTGCCGACGATCGTGGGCGGCCGCTACGGCCTCTCGTCCAAGGAGTTCACGCCGGCGATGGTGATGGGTGTTTTCGATCACCTCGCGACGGAGCGGCCGCGCAACCACTTCACCGTAGGCATTCGCGACGACGTCACCAACACCAGCCTCTTCTACGAGCAAGATTGCTCGATCGAGCCCCCTGACGTCGTGCAGGCGGTGTTCTGGGGGCTCGGCGCCGACGGCACGGTGGGCGCCAACAAGAGCGCGATCAAGATCATCGGCGAAGGTACACCGGGTTACGCCCAGGGCTACTTCGTCTACGACTCGCGGAAATCCGGTGCGGTCACGATCTCGCACCTGCGCTTCGGCCCGCGGCCGATCCGCGCCAGCTACCTGGTTGAGAAGGCCGGCTTCGTCGGTTGCCACCAATGGACGCTGCTCGAGCGCTACGACGTGCTCGGCTCGATCGTCGAAGGCGGCACGTTTCTGCTCAACAGCCCGTTCGCGCCCGACGCCGTATGGCAAGAGCTGCCCAAGCCGATCCAGGAGACGATTCTCGCCAAGGGCCTGAAGCTCTACGTCATCGATGGCTATCGGGTCGCCAAGGAATGCGGTCTCGGTGGACGCATCAACACCGTGATGCAGACCTGCTTCTTCGTGCTGTCGAAGGTGCTGCCCCTCGAGGAGGCGGTGGCGGCCATCAAGTACGCGATCAAGAAGGACTACGGCGCGCAGGGTGAGGAGATCGTCACGCGCAACGTGAAGGCGGTGGATCGCGCCCTCGAAGAGATGCACGCCGTGCCCATCGAGGGCCTCGTGGTGAGCGGGCGCGAGCCGCCACCTCCGGTCCCCGTCGCGGCGCCGGACTTCGTGCGCAACGTCTTGGGCACCGTGATCGCGGGGAAGGGCGATCAGCTACCGGTGAGCGCCATGCCGGTGGACGGCACTTACCCCACGGCCACGTCGCGTTGGGAGAAACGCAACATCGCCCGCGACATCCCGGTGTGGGAGCCCGATCTCTGCATCCAATGCGGCAAATGCGCGATGGTCTGTCCGCACTCGGTGATTCGCATCAAGGCGTTTTCGCCGCAGGCACTCGCCGGAGCGCCACCGACCTTCAAGACCATGGCGGCCAAGGATCGCGAGCTCGACGGTCTCCGCTATTCGATTCAGGTGGCACCGGAGGATTGCACCGGCTGTGCGATCTGCGTCGACATCTGCCCGGCGCGAAGCAAGTCGGCCACCAAGATCAAAGCGCTCAACATGAAGCCGCAGGCGCCGCTGCGCGAGCCGGAGTCGAAGAACTGGGAGTTCTTCCTGGGCTTGCCCGAGCTCGACCGCCGGCTCATCAAGGAAGGCTCGATCCGCCAGCAGCAGATCCAGCAGCCGCTCTTCGAGTTTCCGAGCGCTTGCAGCGGGTGCGGCGAGACGCCGTACATCAAGCTCGCGACCCAGCTCTTCGGGGATCGGATGGTGGTGGCGAACGCGACCGGCTGCTCGTCGATCTACGGCGGCAACCTGCCGACCACGCCGTGGTCGCAGAACGCCGAAGGACGCGGCCCGGCATGGTCGAATTCGCTGTTCGAGGACAACGCCGAGTTCGGCCTCGGCATGCGTCTCGCCATCGACAAGCAAGGCGAGATGGCGTCCGAGCTGGTGCTGCACCTGAGAGACGCGCTGGGCGAGGAGCTGGTCGAGTCTTTGGTAGGCGCCGATCAGCGCACGGAAGCAGGGATCTTCGAGCAACGCGAACGCGTCAAGGCGCTCAAGGCCAAGCTCGCGGCCATCTCGCTGCCGGAGGCGCGTCGCCTCGAAGACGTGGCCGACATGCTGGTGCGCAAGAGCGTCTGGATCATCGGCGGCGACGGCTGGGCCTACGACATCGGCTTCGGCGGGCTCGATCACGTGCTCGCGAGCGGCGCCGACGTGAACGTGCTGGTCCTCGATACCGAGGTCTACTCGAATACCGGTGGGCAGATGTCCAAGGCCACGCCGCGCGCCGCGGTCGCGAAGTTCGCCGCCGGCGGCAAGCCCGGTCCCAAGAAGGACTTGGGTCGCATCGCGATGACGTACGGCAACGTTTACGTGGCGCAGGTGGCGATGGGCGCTCGCGACGAGCACACGCTGAAAGCCTTCCTGGAAGCGGAGGCGTATCCGGGACCGTCCATCATCATCGCGTACAGCCACTGCATCGCGCACGGCATCGTGATGGAGCACGGCATGCGCAACCAGAAGGCGGCGGTCGAGAGCGGGCATTGGCTCCTCTACCGGCACCACCCCGAGCGCGCGGAGAGCGGCGAGAACCCCCTGATCCTGGACTCGAAGCCGCCGAAGATCCCGATCTCGCAGTACCTGGAGATGGAGAATCGCTTCCGGATGCTGGTGGCGACCCGTCCTGGCGAAGCGCGCGGCCTCTTCCGCGAAGCCCAGCAGGACGTGACCCGCAACTGGCGGACGTATCAAGCGCTGGCAGGCCAACCATCCGGCGACAAGCCGGCCGAGCCCGGAAACAAGTGAGAGGGAGGGCGTTCGCATGGATCTGAGCACGCGTTATCTGGGGCACACGCTCGCGAGCCCGCTCGTTCCCTCGGCGTCGCCGCTCTCGGACGAGATCGACAACGTGCGACGCATGGAGGATGCAGGCGCGGGTGCGTTGGTGCTGCGCTCCTTGTTCGAGGAGCAGATTCGCCGCGATCGGTTGGAGCTGCATCACCATCTGACCTTCGGCACCGATTCGTTCGCCGAGGCCCAGAGCTTCTTCCCCGAGCCGCTGCACTTCGCGATCGGTCCCGAGGCGTACCTGGAGCACATCCGCGCGGTGAAGGGCGCCGTCGGCATCCCCGTGATCGCGAGCTTGAACGGCAGCCATCCCGGCGCGTGGACCCAGTACGCGTGCCTCATGCAGGAAGCAGGGGCGGATGCGATCGAGCTCAACCTCTACACGATTCCCGCTGATCCCGAGCGCAGTGCCGCCGAGATCGAAGGCGAGCTGCTGGACGTGGTTCGCGCGGTGCGCGCCGAGATCCGCGTGCCGCTGGCGGTGAAGCTGAGTCCGTATTTCACGAGCCTCGCGAACGTCGCCGGCCGGCTGGTGGCGGCGGGCGCCGACGGGCTCACGCTCTTCAATCGCTTCTACCAGCCCGACATCGACCTCGAACACCTGGAGGTTCGGCCGAACGTGCTGCTCTCGACGCCGCAGGCGCTACGCTTGCCGCTGCGGTGGGTCGCGATTCTGCGGGGCCGACTGAAGGCCGACCTGGCAGCGACCAGCGGCATCCACGGCGCCGAAGACGTGCTCAAGATGCTCATGGTGGGGGCCGACGTGACGATGCTGTGCTCGGCGCTGCTGCGCCACGGCATCGATCATCTCCGCACGGTGCGTGCCGATCTGGTGGAGTGGATGGAGGCGCACGAGTACGAATCCGTCCGTCAGATGCAGGGCAGCATGAGCCAGGAGCACGTCGAGAGCCCGGAGGCCTTCGAGCGCGCCCAGTACATGCGCGCCGTGCAACGTTCGCCGGTGTTTCTGAGCTGAGGCACGACGACCGCCGCCCTCGCCGCACAAAGCGCTGGAGGGTGCCTCGCGCGCAGGGGTGCGCTCGACGCCGCGCCGGAGGCGCGGCGTTTCCGCGTGCGCGCAGAGGCAGTGTCGATCGTGCGACAGGCTTTGGGCGCGTCAGCCGGCTCGTCGCTTCGAGCGCGTGCGCGGACGCGCGGGCTCCAGCGCGTCCATCTGGCCGCTCAGACGTGCGGCGAGGGAATTGCACACGAGATGGCAGAGCGCCTCGATTGTGGGATCGACGATGCGGTAGAGGGCGCGATTGCCCTGTGCAGAGCGGGTGACGATTCCCGCTTGGCGCAGAACGGCGAGATGGCGGGACACGTTGGTTTGGGTGAGCGCGGTGGCTTCCTCGAGCTCCTGCACGGTTCGCTCGCCCTGCATCAGCACGTTCAGGATCGCGAGGCGCGACGGCGCGGCCAGCGCTTGGAATCGCTCCGCCATCAGGCCGAAAGCCTCGGGTGGGAGAGTGAATGCGCTGGCATTCGCGACGATTCCGGTCATGGGCGACTCCTCGGTGACAGCGCTCGCATCGGCGACGTGGCGCGGGAGCATGCAGACCTGCGCCGCGCCGAAACGCCGCTCGGGTTCCGTGTTCGAGGACGCGAGTATAACAGGCCGCTTGACTGAAATGCATATATGATTATATGATCATAAACATGAGGTCAACCGACATGAGACGCTCAGCAAGGCGGAATCGGGCGGTCACGATCGCGACGGCACTCGGTCTCGTCGCGATGGTGTCGCGCGCGGCCCAGGGCGGCGAGCCGCTCGAGCTCGTGGCGGCCGTCGAGGTCGCGATCGCACATCATCCACTCGGTCAGGCCGCCGCCGCGGACCGCGACGCCGCCGAGGCCGGTGAGCGTCAGGCCACCGCGCGACTCCTGCCGCACGTCGCGCTACGCGAGTCGTGGACTCGCTCGGACGATCCCGTGTTCGCCTTCGGCACGCTCCTCGAGCAGGGGCGCTTCCGCGAGCGCGACTTCGACGTGAAGCGGCTCAACGATCCCGCGGCGCTCGATCATTTCCAGACCCGCGTCTCCGTCGAGCAACCGCTCTTCGCCGTACCCGCGTGGTATGGGCGTGCCGCAGCGGGTGCAGCCGCCGACGCGGCGCGCGCGGGCGAGACGCTCGCTCACGAGACGCTGGCGCTCGAGGTGGTGCGGGCCTATTTGGGCCTGGGGCTTGCGCGCGATGCCGTGGCAGTCGCCGACGAATCCCACCGCGTCGCTCTCGCCGACCTCGAGCGCGCGTCCGCGCTGGTGCGCGCCGGGACGGCGCTCGAGGCCGACGCGCTTCAGGCCAGGGTTCACGAGCGCAGCCAGGCCGAGCTCCTCGAGGGCGCGCGGGGGGATGCGCGGGTCGCCGAGCTGGGGCTCGCTTCGCTGCTCGACGGTAGCGAGAGCATCGGCGCGCTCGCTGGCGTGCCGGCGTGGCTCGCCGAGGCGGCGCAGCGCGGGGCGATCTCGACCGACGTGGAAACGGCGCTCGCCATGCGCTCCGACGTGGCCGCGCTGCGCCATCGAGCGTCGGCTGCGAACGCCGCCGAATCGGCAGCGCGCGCGTCGTTCCTGCCGACGCTCGGCGTGGTCGCGAGCGAGCAGTGGGATCGGGAGCGCTTCGCGAGCGACGGCGAGTCGGCCTACACGGTCGGCGTGGCGCTCGATTGGAGCTTGCTCGCGGGTGGTGGCGATCGCGCCAAGCTCGACGCGGCGGCGTCGCAGGCTCGTGCCATCGCCGCACGCCTCGAGGCCGCGGAACGTTCTGCGCGTCTCGACATCGGTGCCCGTGACGCCACGCTGGCGACCGCCCGGGCACGTCTGGCCGCAGCACTCGGCGCCGCGGATCTCGCCGCCGAGGCGAGGCGAGTGGTGACGCGCCGCTACGAGCAAGGACTGGCCACCTGGACCGAGCTGGCGGGTGCCGAATCGGCGCTCTCGGCGACGCGGCTTCGCGAGCTCGAAGCGCGGCACGGAGTGCTCTTGGCTTGGGCGGAGCGTGAGCACGCGCTGGGACGCCTGACTGCGTCGCTGGCGGCGCCCTCCTCCGGGACTTCCAACGCAACCACGACGCCCCGGGAGGCACCGTGAGCACCATCCAACGACGACGAATCGGCACCAAGGCGTGGGCCACGATCGGAGTAGCCCTCGCTCTCATCGCGATGTTTGCGTGGATGCAGGGCGTATTTTCCGGACACCGGATCGGCCCTTCGGATGGAGAGGGCACGGCGCCGAGCACGTCGCTTCCTCCCGGCACGAGCACACAGCGAGTGATCGCGCTCGCGCTGCCGCGTACCACCGAGGCCCCCGGCACGGTGCGCTCGCGCAGCGAGGCCGCGCTGGCGCCGCGAATCCAGGCCGCCGTTCGCGAAGTACGGGTCAATCCTGGCGACGCGGTGGCCTTGGGGCAGGTGCTCGTGCGCCTCGATGCCCGCGACACCACCGCCAAGCTCGATCAGGCACGAGCCGCGCTCGCCGCCGCAGAGGCCGAGGAGAAGCGCTCGAGCAAGGACGCCGCACGGATCGAGCAGCTCTTCGCCGAGAAGGCCGCGACGCCGCAACAGCTCGATCAGGCGCGTGCCGGCTCGGCTGCGTCGCGCGCCGCCGTTGCGGGCGCCGCGCGCGCCGTCGACCAGGCGCGCGTGTTCAGCGCCGAGGCCGAGCTGGTTGCGCCCTTCGCCGGCGTGGTGAGCGAGCGCCGTGTCGATCCGGGAGCGCTCGCCGCGCCCGGTGTGCCGCTGCTGGTGGTGTTCGATCCCGAGCATCTTCGGGTCGAGGCAACGGTGGCCGACGACGTCGCTCGCGATGTCGTGGTCGGACGGTCCGCGAGCGTCGAGATCGACGGCGAGCCCGCTCCGATCCCAGTCACCGTGGACGAGGTCGTACCCGCCGCCGACCCGCGGACGCGCACCGTGCTCGTGAAAGCGGCGCTCCCGGCTGGCGCACACGTGCGCCCGGGAACCTTCGCGCGGCTGTTGCTCGCGGGCGCCGAGGAACGCGTGCTCGCCGTACCCGAGCGCGCCGTGCGCTCGGTCGGCCAGGTCCAGACCGTGCGCGTGCGCACCGAGCGCGGCGTGCGCGTGCTCAACGTGCGCACCGGGCGGCGGGGATTGGGGCCTGCGGGTGATCTCGTCGAAGTCCTGGCGGGCCTGGCGGCCGGTGACGAGATCGTCGTGGACGGGAGCGAGCCATGAAGTCCGAGCCGCTCGGTTTCACCGCCAAGATCGTGGACGTCTTCCTGACGTCCAAGCTCTCGCCGCTGATGATCGTATTTTCGCTGCTCGCGGGGATCGCGACGCTCGTCGGCATGCCGCGTGAGGAAGAGCCTCAGATCGTGGTGCCGGTGGCGGACGTGCTGGTGTCGTTTCCGGGTGCGAGCGCCCGCGAGGTCGAGGACCTCGTCACGACTCGCCTCGAATCGCTGCTGTGGGAGATCGACGGCGTCGAGCACGTCTACTCGATGGCGCGTCCCGGCGAGGCGGTGGTCACGGTGCGCTTCAAGGTCGGCGAGGACCGCGAGCGCTCGATCGTGAAGCTCTACAACAAGATCTCGATGAACGCGGACCGCGTGCCCGCTGGCGTCGCTGGGTGGGTGGTGAAGCCGATCGAGATCGACGATCTGCCGTTCGTCACGCTCACGCTTCATCCCGAGCGTGGCTCGGCGGTCGATGCGCAAGCGCTGCGGGAGATCGCCCGCGAGACCGCGCAGCGTCTCGGCGAGGTGCCCGATACCTCGCGCATCACCGTGATCGGCGGGCCTGCCCGCGAGGTCGGCGTGGCGATCGATCCTGCACGGCTCGCGGCGCGACACGCGACCGTGATGGACGTGATGCACGCGCTGACCGGTGCTTCGAGCACGACGCGCGCCGGCATGCTCGTCGCGAACGGCCGGCAGACCGCTGTGGACGTGGGACCGGCGCTCGCGAGCGCCGCCGAGGTGGCAGCGCTGGTGATCGGCGTCCACGACGGCGCTCCCGTGCATCTCGGCGACGTGGCGACCGTGCGCGACGGACCCGCGGAACCTGCGAGCTACACGCGGATCGGCTTCGGTCCCAGCGATCCCGAGTCCGGTGGCGTGCGCGATGCGGTCACGATCGCCATCGCCAAGCGCAAAGGCTCGAACGCCGTGACCGTCGCCGAGCACGTCCTGGCGCGCGTCGACGAGCTTCGCGGGCAGACGATTCCGAGCGACGTCGGCGTAAGGGTGACGCGCGACTGGGGCGAGACCGCCAACGAGAAGGTGAACGAGCTGGTGAAGCATCTCACCATCGCCGTGGTCACCATCATCGCGCTCCTGGCGCTGAGCCTCGGCACGCGCGAGGCAGCGATCGTGGCGCTAGCGGTGCCGATGACGCTCGCGCTGACGCTGCTCGGCGGCTGGATGGTGGGCTACACGATCAACCGGGTCACGCTCTTCGCGCTGATTCTCTCGCTGGGTCTCCTGGTGGACGATCCGATCGTCGACGTGGAGAACATCCACCGACACTTCCAGCTCGGGCGGTTGCCGCCACGCGAAGCGACACTCTTCGCCGTCGACGAGGTGCGCCCCCCGACCATCCTCGCCACCATCGCCGTCATCCTGTCGTTCCTGCCGATGTTCTTCGTGACCGGGATGATGGGACCCTACATGCGGCCGATGCCGTATCACGTGCCGCTCGCCATGGTGCTGTCGCTGGTGATGGCGTTCACGGTCACGCCGTGGGCGAGCTATCGGTTGTTGCGCAAGGAGCACCCCGGGCGACCCAGCGCCGGTTCGCCGCATACCCCCGCGGCGGAGCACGACACCGCGTCCGGTCCGCTCGTCGATCGCTACCGGCGTTTCGCGCGCTATCTGCTGGGTTCGCGCCGGCGCGGCGCGCTCTTCTTGGCTGGTGTGGTGGTGGCGCTCCTGGCCTCGGTTGCGTTGGCAGCACTCGGTCTCGTGCCGATGAAGATGTTGCCCTTCGGCAACAAGGACGAGCTCGTGGTCATGATCGATGCCCCCGACGGCACGGCCCTCGAGGATACCGACCGCGTCGCCCGCGAGATCGAGGAGTTCTTCGCGCGCGTTCCCGAGGTGCGCGACTTCCAGACGTACGTCGGCGAGGCGGGACCGACCGACATGAACGGAATGGTGCGCCACTACTTCCTGCGCAGCGGGGGAAGCGTCGGCGAGGTGCGGGTGAACCTGCTGCCCAAGCACGCGCGCGAGATGCAAAGCCACGAGATCGCGCTTCGTATCCGCCCCGAGATCGAGCGCATCGCCGCCCGCACCGGCGCCACGCTGAAGATCGTCGAGACGCCACCGGGCCCGCCGGTCCTCGCCACGGTGGTCGCGGAGGTCTATGGGCCCGAGGACGCGAGCTATGCCGCGATCGCCGCGGAAGCGCGCCGCATCGAGGGCTTGTTCCGCGCGGTGCCGGGGGTGGTGGACGTGGACTCCACCGCCGAGGAGCCGCGCGAACGCTGGGTCGTGGAGGTGGACCGCGAGAAGGCGGCACTTCACGGAATCGCCACCAGCGACGTGGTAAAGACGCTGGGGGCGGCACTGGGTGGCGCCGACGCCGCGGCGCTGCACGCCCTCGGTGAGCGCGACACGGTGCCGGTGCGCGTGCGCCTTGCACAAGCGGATCGCGCGCGTATCGACGATGCGTTGGCACTCGAGTTACGAGCCGCCGACGGCAACACCGTGCGGCTCGGTGCGTTGGTCCGGGCAGTGCCTGGCGCCGACGAAGTCACGCACTTGCACAAGGACCTGCGGCGCTTCGCGTACGTGAGCGCCGAGGTGGCAGGTACGTCGCCGGTGGAGGCCGTGTTCGGTATCGAGCGCCAGCTCGAAGAGAAGCCGTCCCCGAGCGGCTTCCGCGTGGAGATGGCGGGCGAGGGCGAGTGGAAGATCACGGTGGACGTGTTCCGCGATCTCGGGCTCGCGTTCGGCGTGGCGCTGGCGGGGATCTACGTGCTGCTCGCGGCGCAGACGCAGAGCTTCGGCATCCCGCTGGTCATCATGGCTGCGATCCCGCTCACCCTCATCGGCATCCTGCCGGGCTTCTGGTTGCTGAACGTCGTCGCTGGGAAAACGGTTGCTGGCTACACCTCGCCGATCTTCTTCACGGCGACCGCGATGATCGGGATGATCGCGCTCGCCGGCATCGTGGTGCGGAACTCGATCATCCTGATCGATTTCATCGAGCTGGAGCGCAGCCGGGGACGGCCGCTCGCCGCGGCGGTGGTAGAGGCGGGGGCAGTGCGCCTCAGGCCGATCTTGCTCACGGCCGGGGCCGCGATCTTCGGGGCGTGGGTCATCACGCTCGACCCGATCTTCTCGGGGCTCGCGTGGTCCTTCATCTTCGGAATCTTCGCCTCCACGCTTTTCACGCTGGGCGTGGTGCCCGTGATCTACGCGATGGTCAAGGGCGGCGACGCCACCATCGCAGCGGCGATCGAGGAAGGTGTGCGATGAAGCTCGTGGTCGTGATGTGCGCGTCGAGCTGCAGCAAGGATCGGCACGAGGTCCTGCTCGAGTCCGGAGCCGACGGATACACGGAGATCGGCTCGCTCACCGGGGCGGGGACGACCGGGCGGATAGCTCGGCACCCGGACGTTCCCGGGCACGTCGACCATGACGTGGACGGCGGTTCCCGACGATCGAGTGGACGGAATCACGAGCGCCTTGGGCGCGCTGGCCGAACGCTGCTACCCGGCGGAGGGGCTGCATGCGTTCGTGCTCGGCATCGAGCGTACGCTCTGAGGATCGACGGAGCGTGGCGCAGAATGGGGGTACGACCGTGACGATCAACGAGGGGTTGCGAATGGTTGCGGGTCTCTTCGTGGTACTGAGCGTGGCGCTCGGGTATTGGGTGCACCCGGGGTGGTTCGCGTTCACTGCGTTCGTCGGCGTCAACCTGCTACAAAGTGCCTTCACCAAGTGGTGCCCGATGATGTGGTTGCTCGGGAAGCTCGGCCTTCGGCGCGAGGTTCCTGCATCCGTGTGAGACTGGGGCGGGCTCGCCGTGAGCGCAGCGTGCATCCATCTCGATCGGGTACCCGCGTTGGGTGCCGCGAAGGTGGCGAGGCGGAAGGGGGCGCCAATGCTGCGCGGCACCTCGGCCGTTCCAGGCCGGGCGGCGCGGCAGCGCCGCCGACAGGCGCTCAGCGCGACTCGTCTTGGCGAATGTAGGCGTCGAGCACGTCGCTGCGGGTGATGAGCCCGAGCAGGTGACCGCCGGCGTCCACCACCGGGATCGAGCCGATGCGCTGCTTGCGCATGAGGCGCGCGGCATCCGCGAGGCTCGCCTCCGGGGGGAGCGTGTGCGGATCGCGGCTCATCACCGCTTCGACACGCACGTGATCGGGTGTCCATGCGTCGCTGGACTGGCCCTTGGCGTCGTGCTGCGCTTCGTCGAAGACCGAAGGGAACGCGTCGCGGAGGTCGCGATCGGTCAGGATACCCACCAGCTTGTTGCCTTGGACCACGGGGAACTGGTTGACGCGGTGTTGCACCGCGAGCTTCCGCGCGAACGCGATCGTGTCGCGCGGTTTCACGGTCACGAGATCTTTGGTCATGACGGTGTCGATTCGCTGCATGATTCCTCCCGGACCATTCCGGTGCCGGTGCGTCGAGTTTCGCGCTGCGGGCTCGAGCGGTCGGCCCGTGCTCGCACGTCGAGGGCCTCACCCTGTCCCGCGGCTGCGGCGGGTCGAAGTCAATACCACCGCGCGAGGACGAATGCGATGACCCCCGCGAGCGTCAAACGAACACCGATGCTCACCCAGATCGACGTGTGTATCCAGCCGAAGCGGAAGAGCTTCATGCTCGGCAGATCACCGAGCCAGTCGTCGAACACGATGCGCCCGAAAACCACGTCCCAGTTGACCAGCGCGAAGATCAGCCAGAACACCAGCAGGTAGCGCACGCCGCCGATCGCGAAGCTCGCCAAGCTCGGCGCCACGAGCCCGAGGTAGACGAGGAAGAGCACCGAGATCCACGACCACTCGCCGCGCAGGTAGATGAGCCGCTTCTCCGTGGAGAAGTACGAGAGTCGTCGATGCTCGCGGAAGATCAGGCGATTGAAGAGCCCGTCGGTGGCAGCACACGCGATCACGTACAGGATCGCGAAGAGCGAGAAGAGGACGAGCTTCACGAGCGTTTGGGTGCGGTCTTCGCGGCGGCGCGGGCTGGCAGGCGGCCGACCTCGCGGGCGACGCGGTCGAGGATCGCGTTGACGAAGCTCGGAGTCTCGGCGCCGCCGAAGCGCTTGGCGAGGTCGACGGCTTCCGAGATGGTCACCTCGGCCGGGACGTCGGTTTCGTGCAGGATCTCGTAGGCCGCGACGCGCAGCAGGTTGCGGTCTACCGCAGGCATGCGTTCGAGCTTCCAGTGCTGCGAGCAGCGGTCCAGCGCCTGATCGATTTCGACGAGGTGCTCCACCGTGCCGCGCACCAGTGCCAGGAAGAATGGCCGCAGGCCTTCGTCCGGATGGAAGTGATCGAGGAACTTGGCCAGCTCGGCCTCGACGTCGCGGGGTGGCTTGAGCTCGAGACCGTAGAGCGCCTGAAGCGCCAGCGTGCGCGCGCGATGTCGAGATGCCATGGTCGTGGCCGTCGGAGCGAGGTCCGACAGGTAGCGGACGCGAGGTTCAGGCGCGAATCTTGGCGGCCAGGTCCACCATCTCGATGGCGCTCATGGCCGCGTCCCAACCCTTGTTGCCGGCCTTCGTGCCCGCGCGCTCGATGGCCTGCTCGATGGTGTCGGTGGTGAGAACGCCGAGGGCGACGGGAATTCCGTGCTGCAACTGGACGTGCGCGACGCCCTTGGTGACCTCGGCGGCGACGTACTCGAAATGCGGCGTGCCGCCGCGGATCACGGCACCCACACAGATCAGCGCGTCGTGGCGCTTGGCCGCTGCCAGCCACTGGGCGGCAAGCGGGATCTCGAAGGAGCCGGGAACCCGAACCACCTCGATGTCGTTTTCCGACGCTCCGTGGCGCACGAGCGCATCGATGGCGCCTTCCAGCAAGCGCTCAGCGACGAACGAGTTGAACCGACCCACGACGATCCCGAACTTACGACCGCCGGCGCTGAGCTGACCTTCACGGATGACCGCCATTCACGCCTCCTTGGCCGCCGGTAGCGCCAGGCCGTCGACGGCGTCGAGGGTCAGCACGTGTCCCATCTTGGCGCGCTTGGTCTCGAGGTAGCGCCGGTTGACCTCGTTGGGTGGGACCTCCACCGGCACGCGATCCACCACCGAAAGCCCGTAGCCCTCGAGCCCACTGATCTTCTTGGGGTTGTTGGTCATGAGTCGCATCTTGGTGATGCCGAGATCGCGCAGAATCTGCGCGCCGAGCCCGTAGTCCCGAAGGTCGGGCTTGAAGCCGAGCGCCTCGTTGGCCTCCACCGTGTCCTTGCCTTGGTCCTGCAGGTTGTAGGCGCGGATCTTGTTGCCGAGGCCGATGCCGCGTCCTTCCTGATGGATGTAGACGATGACCCCGCTGCCGGCCTCGTCGAGTGTGCGCATCGCGGCGTGGAGCTGCTCACCGCAATCGCAGCGCATCGAGCCGAAGACGTCGCCGGTCAGGCATTCGGAGTGGACGCGCACCAACGTGGGCGCGCCCGGCACGAGCGTGCCCTTGACCAAGGCCAGGTGCTCGTGGGTGTCGACGTCGTTGCGGTAGACGATGACGCGGAAATCGCCGCCGTACGCCGTGGGCAGCTCGGACTCGGCGAGGCGGTGCACCAACCGCTCGTTGCGCATGCGATGGGCGATCAGGTCCGCCACCGTCAGGATCTTGAGCTGGTGCTCCTCGGCGAACGCCTCCAGGTCCGGCATGCGCGCCATCGTGCCGTCGGAGCGCATCACCTCGCAGATCACGGCTGCGGGCGTGAGCCCGGCGATGCGGGCGAGATCGACCGAGCCCTCGGTTTGTCCTGCGCGCACCAGCACGCCACCCTTGCGGGCTCGCAGCGGGAAGAGGTGACCGGGGCTCGCGAGATCGTCGGGAGTGCTCGTGGGGTCGATGAGCACCCCGACCGTGCGGGCACGATCCGCGGCACTCTCCCCCGAGTGGATGCCGTCGCGGGCGTCGACGGACACCGTGAACGCGGTGCCGAAGCTCGACCGATTCTCCTCGGTCATCATGCGGATGCCGAGCTCGCCGATCCGCTCCTCGGTGAGCGCGATGCACACCAGGCCGCGGCCGTAGCGTGCCATGAAGTGGATGGCGTCGGCGGTGGCGTGCTCGGCGGCGACCACCAGATCGCCCTCGTTCTCGCGATCCTCGTCGTCGACGAGGATGAGGAGACGACCGCGACGCAGCTCTTCGCACGCCTCTTCGACGGTGGCGCGGTGCTTCATGGGCATCGCGCGAGGGTAATCGAGCGATCGGGGTTTCTTCAAGGAAATCCCGCGATTTCATGGCATCTACGCCACATCGCCTGCTCCAACTGCCACGCTTCCCGAGCGTCGGCCCTCGCTCCCTC
>CAYVDO010000116.1:0-19299 GCA_964450125.1 uncultured bacterium | reverse complement strand
TACGCCCCTTCTTCGCTCGATTCTTCGTACTCGCCGTCGTCGCCGCCTTCCGATTCGTCGCCCTCGGACTCCTCGTACTCGTAGCTCGCATCCGCGCTGCTCGCAGCGCTCGACGCGACGCTGGGCGCGGCATTGCCGACAGCGGCATCGTGAAGCACTCCGTCGAAGAGTGCCAGCGCCGCGGCGCCATCGTTTCGCGCGAGTGCCACGCGCGCCAGCAGGAGCCGCGCGGTTTCGTCGCGCTGCCTCGGGTCCTTGGGCAGGAGCGCCTGGAGGGGAGCTGCGTCGCCCGGCACGGCACGCACGGCTGCCAGCGCCGCGGCGCGATGCGCTTCGCTCTGGCTCGCGAGCCAATCGGCTGCCGCTGGCCACAGCCCACCGAGCTTGGCGAGCCCTTCGCGCGGAAGCGACGCGGTGCCGGGCACCCACAGCCGGTCGAGCCAGAGCTCCACGGCTTCCTTGGGAAGCTGGCCATCGCGATCCCGCCAGCGGGCGGTGAGCGCACTGCGGAAATCCACGACGTCCACCGGTTTGAGACGGCCTGCCGCCGTGAGGTCGATGGCATCCACGAGGTACGCGAGCAGCGACGCGCTCACCGGCTGCGCTGGATCGAATGCCGTCGTGGGGTCGTCGAGGCTCAGGTCCGCCGCAAGCCGCCGCAGCGCGCGGAAGCTTTCGGGGGTGAGCTTCGACGGCTGCCTGGTGACCGCGCTTCGCAACGTCGTCGCCGCTTCGTCGCGGCGCCCGGCGGCGACGAGCGTCCTGAGCCGCCACGCCAGATCCGAGGCATTCGGCGTCGCGGCGCGATGTGCGGCGTCGACACCGAGCGCGAGCGCCGGATCGCCCGTGGCGAGGGCCAGCTCGCGGGCGGTGCGATCCCGCTCGCTCTCCCCGCCGCGATCGGGGACTTCGAGCGGCACGCGCCAATCACCGGCATCGCGCTCGCCGAGGCGCACCAGCGACTCCAGCGCGTACCACGCCTCACCCGGGCGATCGCCCCAGAGATCGCGCGGGAAGCGCACGCTGTCGCGGCGGGCGGCCACACCCGGGCTCGTTTCCACCGCCACCACTTCCGGCCACACGAAGCGTGGGTCGTCGCCGATCGCGTCGCCCACGGTACGCGGGCCGCGCAGGCGCGCGAGGATCGGATCGGTGGTGCTCGCCGGCGCCGCCGTCACGAGGTTGCCGAGAGCCTTGGCGACCGCTTCGCGGGTTGCTGGCGAAACCTGGTTGGGCACGCCGTCGCTGGTCCAGTCGGCACCGTAGGCACCGGTGATCCGGAACCAGGTGTCGCGCACCTCCGGCGAGAGCAGCGCCACCAACCGCGGATGCGACCAATGCTTGGCGCCGAGCTCCAGGAAGCGCGACCAGCGCATTGCATCGGTGAACGCGTCCTCGATCTCGCGGGTGAGATCGGGGCGCTCGGCGAGGCCACGGCACCAGGTGTCGAACGCCGCCGCGCCTTCGAGCCAGCGCGTCCACTCGAGCGGCCGAGCCCCGGGGACGGGTGCGCCGGACGTGCGTACTCGCGTCATCAGCTCGCGGATTCGCGGCGCCATCCGCTCGGCGAGCGCGACGGGCTGATCGCGGTTCACGAGATCCTCGACCCAGCTCGCCTCCAAATCGGGGAGGATGATCCAGGGCACGGTTTCGGCCCGCACCAAGATGTGCTCGGCGACGGTCTGCACGAACGAGAATGGTGTCGCCGTCTGCCACGGCCCCGGGGACGCGGCGATCTGCTTCCGCGCCAGGGTGAGGCGAAGCTCGTCCTCGAGCCCCGCGTCACGTGCGAACGACCACCACTTGGCGAGCGCCGATTCCGAAGCGCCGGCCACCCGACCGTTCGCGAGCGTCAGGCGCTTCGCGACGATCGCCGCGAAGATCTCTTCCTTCTGCTCGGGCCGGGCACTCGACGCGATCACGTGCGCCGCCGTCTGCCGCATCTCGTCGTCGACGTTCGGATCGCCGAGGTACTGCACGAGCTTGCCGGCGCGCAGCGCCAGCTCGGCCTGCTCGGTGACCGCGAGACCGCTCTTCCGGACACTCGCCACCTCGTTGGCGGCGCCAGCGAGGAACGTCCACGCCTCGCGTGGATACCCGAATTCGATCAGCCGTCGCACGGCGCGCGCTTCGCGGCGCGTGAGCTCGGCGCGACGCTCGTCGTCGAGCGGTTGCTGGCGCTTGAACGCCGCCAGCGCCGCGCGCTCCAGGGTCACGAGACGCTGCCCGGCAGCGGTGATCGCCGCCGCTGTGCCCGTGACGTTCGCGGCGCGCGCGTAAAGCACGTCGCGACGGCGCACGACCTCCTCGTTGCCGGGTTCGATCGCGTCGCGCCCGCCGAGATAGTCACCCGCTTCCTGCGCGCGCCCGGCGCGCTCGATCAGATCCGCGGTCTCGAGCCAGAGACCGCGGTCTTCCGGCCGCACCTGAACCGCGGCTTTGGAGGCCGCGATGGCTCCTTCGAGATCGCCCTTGGCGAGCCTGAGCTCGCGCACCACCACGGCCCAGCGCACGTCGCGCGAGCTGCGGCTCTGTTGCCGTTCGAAAAAGGCGAGCAGCTTGTCGGAAGCGCCGGCGCGCTCGGCGGCGCGCGTGGCCTCGCGGATCCAGGCGCGCTCGGTGCGTCGATTGAGGGCCTCGATCCAGAGCGCGACGCTCGTGGCACCGGCGTGCTCGCCGTCGGCGGCGCGGGCGGCCTCGGCGTAGAGATCCGCGAGGGACTCGGGAACGAAGCGCTTCGCGTTCTCGTTCACCAACGCCAAGCCGTCGGTGTTGGGCTCGGACGCGAAGCGCGCCCGTGCCAGCGTCCGGAATGCGGCCTGTCGCCGCCACGCGTCGAGCAAGAGCCACTCGCTCTCGACGATGCGCCGAGCGGCGTTCTCGGCACAGGGGAGATCGCGCGCCTCGAGGCAACCACTGGCGAGCCGTTCCAGGAGCGCCTCGCGATGGCCGAGCGCCGCGCGCTCGGCTGCGCTCGCGAGCACGTCACGCGCCTCGGCCGCCTGCTCGGTGCGATTCAGGAACGCGATGCGGTCGTCGAGAACACCCAAGCTCCACGGATAGCGTGCGCTGATCTCCGCCCAGGAGCGCGCCGCCGCTTCTTTGCCGAGCGTCTTCTCGACGTAGCCGGCGTGGGCAATCCAGGCGCGAATCGGTGCACCGCCCTCGGGCAACGCCTCGATGCGCGGCAGCAGCTCCGCCCACACCTGATCGGCCGCGGCGCGCTGGCCCTGATCGAGAAGCGCCGTGGCGCGCTCGATCTCGCGGTTCACGCGCTCCACGTCCGTGGTCGCGAGCGCCGCGCGCCGCGCAGCGAGCGCGTCGTCGAAGGCCACGTCCCTCGCACCCGTCCAGCGCGCGTCCAAGAGCCTGTCGCGCCAGCGCTCGAGCGTGTCCAGGAACTCGGTGGAGGTGGCGTCGCCGGCGAGCTCGAGCGCCTTGCCGAGGATGGCACCGCTCACCTCGACGGCTCCTGCGCGCTCCGCGGGACGGCGGGCTTCGCGCTGCGCTTCCTTCTCCGCGCGGCCCACCGGGTCGTGGGGCATCTCCTCGCGATCGATGAGCCAGTCGAGGAACGCGCGATCTTCCGCAGACTCGTAGGGTGGCGCGACGTCGAGCAGCGGCAGGAACGCGACCAACATCTCCTCGTCGAGCTTCTCGCCGGCGCGCAGCCGCGCCAGTGCTGCGAGCACGGCAGCGCGCGGCCGGGCGCGGCCGAGCAGCGTGCCGAGACGGCGCACCGCGCGCTCGTCGGAGACCGTGGAGTACGGGAAGCGATCGGCCATCTCGGCGTCACGCACGTCGAGCGCCGCCAGGTACTCGCCCACGGCGCCGTCGAGATCGCGCAACTCTTCGCGCAGCACGCCGGCCTCGAACGCCAAGAGCCGCGGACGGTCGAGACGCTTGCGTCCGTCCTCGACGATCTCCAGCGCTTCCGCCATGTGCTCGTAATCCCAGAAGAGCGTCGCCAGCTCCTCCACGCGCTTGGGATCGCGCGGATCGAGCTCGAGGATTCGCCGCCAAACCAGCGCCGCGGCGTGCGGTCGCCCGCGCTCCTCTTCCATTTCACCGAGCTCGGTCAGGAGGGCGCTCGCGTCGCTCACCGCGGCGAGGCTCTTCTCCACCACGGCGCTCGCTCGTTCCGGGTGACCCGGTTCGAGGGCCTGCAACGAGCGATGGAGCGAAAGCGCACGGTGCACCGCCGTGGAGTCCGACGGATACGCCGCGGCAACGCGATCGGCTGGCGCCGCCGCACGCTCGAAGTGGGAAAGGCGCGCCCAGCCCTCGGCCAGGATCTGGTCTTCGACGGGAGTGCGGCTGGGCTTCTTTTCGAGCGCTTCGAGACGCGCCGCGAGCGTGCCGGCGCGCATGGCATCGCCGAACCACGACTCGCGGCGGCTGGGATCGACGAAGAAGAGCGCCCACTCGCGCTCGTCCATGAGCGAGTCGGCAACGACGACGGGTGCCGCGCCGCTCGGGTCCGGCGCCGGATCTGCCGCCGGATTGCTGGCCAGCCTGAGCCGTGCGCGCGCCTCGGCCACCACGCGCGGGCTGTGGGGGAAACGTTCCAGCGCACGCAGTCGTACCCAATCCGCCCAGCGCACCAGGCGAATCCGGTTGCCCCAGCGCGGCTGTTCCGGGATCTCGAGGGCCACGAGCCCCGAGCCGCCGGCGTTGAGGTCGGCGCGCGCGAAGATGCCGGCGCCGCGGAACTGGTTCACGAGCTCTTCGGCGAGTGTTCCCAAGTCCTGGTGGCGTGAGCGCCGCGCGTACCAGCGCGCGAGGCGTGACCACCAGCCCGGCCCCCGGAAGCGCTGAAGCGCGCGCTCGTAGCGCGGGCCGAGGTCGTCGTCGAGGTTCCAGGTATCGAGACGCTTCACCAGCGAGAGCCAGAGATCCTCGGCGTCGGGCAATCGATCCAGCTCGCCGAGAAGCAATCCGACGCTGGTGCGGTGGCTCGCGTCGCGATCGTCGAGGCGCGCGATCGCCTCATCGAGCAGCTTGCGGTAGCTCTCGGGCTGGGGACTCATCGAGCGCCGGCCCCAGGTGGCGATCTCCACCTCGCTCGCGTCCACCTCGGGGTCCTCGGGGGGCACCAGCTCGGCGTCGCGATAGGTGCCGTCGCTCTCGTCGCCGAGGGCCGGACGCGAGCCGTCCGGCGCGAGCGCACGCAAGCGCTCGCGGTAGAGCCGCGCTTCCTCGGCGAGTGGCGACGGAACCTGACGCATGGCGAGCAGCGCCACGCGCCGGGCCGCGTCCGCCACCGCCGGCGGCGCAGCGGATTCGAGGCGCGCGAAGCTCGCCAGCGCGGCCTTGCCGTCGCCGCGCTCGACGTGTCGCTGCATGATCGCTACCTCGAGCGCGGGTAGCTCGGCGTGCGCCGGTGCACGTCGCGTCAGCTCGTCGACCAGCGCCCGCGCCGTGGCGAAGGTGCGCTCGCCGATCGACTGACCTTCGAGGTTGGCGAGCGCTTCTTTCCAGTCGCCACCGGTGAGCAGGAACGACACGCCACCGGTGACGAAGCCCGGCGTGGTGTCGAGGCGCGCGACCCAGCGATAGGGCTCGTCGTTGTAGACACCCCACGGCAGCGGCCGCGAGCCGGCGTCGAGTGCCAGCCGCGTGAGCGCCGCGAGATCGCCGAGCTGCTCGTCGGGAGTGCCGAGGCGGGCAGCGGAGAGCCGTGCGCGGAAGGCCTCGGGGACGGCGTCGATCTCGGCTTCGAGGCGCGCGAGCAAGAGCCAGTCGGCGCGGGTGAAGCGCTCTGCGTGGCGGCGCTCGATCTGACGCAAGAGCTGGGCGGTATCGAGGCCACGGCCCGCGCCCTGGAAATACGTGGCGAGGCGCACCAGCGCGTGGGGGTCGAAGCGCGTGTCGAGCGTGGCGCGCCACGCCTCCGGGAGCTCGGGGCGCGCGAGCGTGGTCTTCTCGCTGAAGTGGCGGCGGAACGTGAACGACCAGCCGTCGGCCTCGACGGCGTCGTCGAGGATCTCGAATGCGCGGCGGTCGTCGTGATGGGCAACCGCCAAATCGGCGCGCACGATCAAGAGCCGCTCGGGTGTGAGTGCCTGGCTCGCGGCGAGCGCGCGATCCGCCTCGTCCAAGCGCCCGGCGTTCTCGAGGGCGCGAATCCACGATTCGAGGGCGCGACCGTCGGCGGGGAAAAGCTCGGCACGGGCGCGGCGCATGGCGATCGGGTCGGCCAGCTCGGGATGGGCGTCGGCCCACACCACGCGCAGGTCGGCGAGCCGCCTTTGCGCATCGGGCGCGATGCACGGGATCGCGCGGGTGGCGGCATCGAGCGCCAGCGCCAGCTCGCGATGCTCGGCGGCCCAGTCGGCGACGTCGGCCCAGGCCCACGCGCCGCGCAAAGCACCCCAGCGGCGGATCGCCTCGATCGCGCCGGCACGATCGCCCAGCGCCAACCGTGCGTCCGCGAGGTGGCGCAGCGCATCCGGCTCGGCCCGCGCCGCAAGCTGGGCGGCGAGCTCCGCGGTGGGCGTTGGGTAGTGGACGCGATGGCCTTCGACGTCGGCGAATCGCGTGGTGACGCCGTAGATCCAATCGGCCTCGGCTTGATCCACCCACGGGATCGCACCCTCGACGCGCCCTTGGCCCGGATCACAAACCGGCGCGGGCGCGCCCTTGGCTTCTGGTGCCGCACTCGCGCCACCAGCGATCACGACGAACGCCAGCGCGATCACGAGGGTCCCAAGCTGTGCGCGGTGCCGCGTCGGGTTGCGATCGTCCGGCCCATCGAGGGACCGGTGGGCCTCCAGCGTGAGATTGCAGTCGTGAAGGTCTGCGCTCATGGCAGCACCTCGACGGACGCCCGTGCGAAGCCGCGATTCTTGGCGCCGTCCACGGCCTCGAAGAAAAGCGAGGGCTTTCCGCGAGCGCCTGTCGGCACCAGCACTTCGCCCACCGCGGCCTTCGCCGACCCATCCCAGCGCAACGGCACGGGTGCTGCGTCGCCGAGGCGCGCCGTGAGGAAGACCACGTCGGCGTCGGTGCGCGCGGCGATGCGCAGTCGCTCGCCTGCGCGCGCCTCGTTCACGGTCTCGGGAGCGATCACCGGCGCGGTGCCGTCGAGAACGAAGTGCTTCTTCTCGGTCACCCGCGCGCCACTCGCATCGGTGAGCACGATGCGGATCGCGTAGCGGCCGTCGGCGAGCCCCTCGGGAACCAGGAAGCGGCCTTCCCAGAGGTTCGACTCGGGACGACGCACGAGCGGCAGGCGCTCGCCGAAGGGCAAGAACGCCGTGGCCGCCACCGTGCTCTCGTCGCATTCCACGCGCAGCACCGGATCGCCGGGCTGGATGCGTCGCGGCCGGAGCAACGAGCGCGGCGCCGCGAGGAACGCCGTGTACGGCGTGACGAACTTGTAGCGCTTCGAGAGCGTGATGATCTCTTCGACCCATTCGCGGCGCTCGCCTTCGCGCTCGATCAGCTCGAGGAGAAAATCGACGCGGGCGCGCGCCCAACGACGTGGCAAGTCGCGGGCGTCGAGGGCCCGCTCGGGCAGGTCGGCGACCACCGCGCGCGACGCCGCGGGCAGGAGCGGCGAATCGACGCGGAACGTGAGCTGGGTGGCGGGCTTCGCGTAGCGCCCCACCCAGCCCGAGAGGCTGCCCGGCTCGGGCGGCTGGATGAGCACCGGATAGACGTCGTGAAGCGCGGGATTCCCGCCCGCGATCACGAACGGCTCGGCGGAGTCCGCGGCGGGCTCACGCTCGGTGCGCTGGGTCTCGATCGGTTCCACGACGTGCCGGAAGAAAAGCTCGGCTTCGAGATCTGCGGCGCCGCCGATCAGATAGCCGAGCGCCGCCCCTCGATACGCCTCGGGCGCTTCGACACCGGTCAGATCGGCGAAGAGCGGCACGGCACCGAGCGCCGTACGCAGCTCTTTCGAGCTCGGCTCGAGCGGTCCGTCGGAGATGAGGAGCACTCGTCCCGAAGCGGCACCGGCCAGCGCCCGTGCCGCCGCCGCGAGTGCCGCAGGCACGTCCGAGCCGAAACCGAGGGCCCTCTCGCGAAGCGACGTGAGGGCCGTCTCCACGGCTACGGGCGTCGCCGCCACCAGCGTGGCGCCGGATTGGGGCTCGGCATCGAACGGAACCAGCGCGAAGCGATCGTCGGGGCCGAGGGCGCGTAGCACGCGCACCAGATGCGCGTACCCGCGCTCGAGCCCCGACCAGCGATGGCTGAACGAAGTATCGAACGCGATCGCCACGGACACAGGCGGGCGACGGGCGGCTGCGACCGCGGCTGCTGCGGGCGTGGCCTCGTCCGTATCCGCCGCGGGCGGCAGCATCTCGAAGAGGAAGAAGCCGTCTCTCTCGGGCGGGATGTCGTCGAGGCGCTCCCAGGGTGCCAGCGCCACACCGTCGGGGAGCGTGCCCTCGGGATTGCGAAAGGCGCTCACTTTCAGCGCCGGACCCGGGGCCGGCCGAATGCCGATCGCCAGATCGCGATCGAGGCGCACACGACGCCCGCTGAAGACCAGTGACGCCGGCTGTGCCCCCGCCGTGAGCGGCAGCGCCGTCGGCAACGCCGCGAGCGCGACCTCGGCAGGATCTCCGCTCACGTGCACCTCGAACGATCCCGCGATGAGGGGCTCGCCGTCGGGTGGCGCGAGGGCGATGTGAAGCTCGCCCTCGCTCTCGGTGAACGGAACCTCTTGCTGGAACGCGAGCTCCAAGCGCTTGGTGGCGCGCGGGGGGATCGGCGCCACGGTCACGGAGAAAAGCGCACCACCTGACGGACGCCGTGAGCCGCTCGGCGCTCCTTCCTCGGGCTCGCCTTCGTCTTCTTCCTCGCCTTGTTGCAGGAGCCCGGGATCGATCCGTTGGGTCGTGAGATCACGGTAGATCGCCCGCGCGCGGCGCTTCTCCAGGATCACACCCGGGATCCGCACCGCGCCGTCCCAGATCGCGAAGTCGCCGATCGCAGCCGACGGCGGCAACGCGAAGCGATACGTCCCTTCCTGCACCGAGCCGGTGTGGTTCTCGAAGATCTGCACCACGTTCACGCGGGCGTAGCCGCGCGCGATGCCCACGTCGATGCGCATCTCGCGCAGCGACAGCACCTTCGGATCCTGGGTGTCGGTGCTGGTGGGGACCAGCAAGCCGGCCTGCGCCGCCGCACGGCCCGCAGAGCTCAACGTGAGCGCGAGCGCGCCGAGAACGGCTGCGACGGCGGCGGAGCGGAAGATCCGCCCTCCAAACGAAACATGGGTGGGACCGGCTCCCGCCGGTCCGCGCCGCTCGAACGCATTGCAGAGGCCACGCCAGCGACTCATTCGACCTCCGCTACGAGCACTGCGATTCCCTGATCCGTGCCGATGTAGAGCGCTTCCGGGGTCGCGGTCAATGCCGTCACGCGCGTCGACGGCAGCGTGACCGCGACACGCTCGAATCGGCTGCCGTCTCGCGCCAATCGAAAGAGTCCCTGGCCGTCGGTGCCGGCGTAGCACCGGCCGTTCCACACGGCCATGGCGCCTGGATTCACCTTCCAGCTCGCGGTTTCGGCGAACGGCTCGAGCCGCGGCAACGTGCTGCCGCTGGTCGCCGCCACCCAGTCGCCCAGCGCGCGCCGGGCGATGCCCCCGCCATACGTGGCGACGAAAAGCGTGCGCTCGTGAATCAAGAGCGCCGTCACCCAAGGATTCGGCAAGCGCTCGTCGCCGGTGGTCATGCGCCAGCGCGCTTTGCCGTCGCGGATGGCGCCCAATCCGCTCGGCGTACCGACGAAGATCGTCGGCCCGTCGCTCGTCAGCGCCAACGCCTGATTGCCCGGCAAACCGTGGAAGGCCGAGAGCAACTTGCCGGTGGCGAGATGCACTCCCTGCGCGTAGCCGATCGCCACTCCGTCCGTGGTTTCGGCGAACGAGAAGGCGGCACCGGGACCTTCCAGCGCCGTGAGCTCACCGGCCACCAGACGCGCGGCGCCACGCAAGCTCGCCACGTAGGTGGCACCGCCCGTCACGAGCAGCGCGTTCACACCCCACGCGCGAGCGCTCGGAATCGAGCGCCAGCTCGCTTCGGGCTCCGCGGCGCTGGTGCGCGCGCGCTCGATCAGCCCGCCGTCGAAGACACCTGCGCTCACGCGCTCCGTGGACGCTGCGAGCGCGGTGACGTGTGCCGAGCGCGCTGGCAGCGCGGCGGGCCAGCGGAAAGGAACCGGCCGCCAATCCGAGCGGCCATCGGTCCACCACGCGCCGTCGTCGGTGCCGGCGAGCAGCGCCTCGCGTGTCGCGACCAGATGCCGCGGACGACGTTCGAGACGGTCGCTCCGCGATTGGCCGTCGACGTCGAACCAGCGCACCGCACCACGCTCGCTGCTGCCGCCGAGCTCCGCGGCGACGTCCTCGATTCCCACGAATCGCCCACGAAATGCAGTGCCCGAAAGCACGCGCTCACCGCCGGCCACGGGCACGAGCGGTCCGCCGACCGGTCCGCGCACCAGACCGGTCGCAGTCACGACCCAGGCCTCGACGCCGGTGCGCGCCGCGTTGGCGAGGAGCGCCACGCTCTCGATCCACGGGTCCGGCGTCTCGACGGATACCGCGCGCCCAGGCTCGATCCGCACCAACCCTTCCTCGCCGCCCGCAAGCACGAACCCGTCCCCAGCAGCGAACGCGCGCACCGGCTGGCGGCTGAGCCGCTCCATCTGCCTCGCACCGAAAGGCAGTCGAAAGAGTCCCTGCCGTGCTCCCACGAGCAGCTCACCGCCAGTGGTTTCGGCGAGCACTCGCACTTCGAGCGCTCCCCAGCCGGACGCGATCTCGCGCCAGCCGCTCGCCTCCAGCACGAAGAGCCCGTCTGCGCGAAGCCCCACCACAGGCCGTTCGCGCCACGAGGTGAGCGCCTCGATCGCGAGCGCAGGCAAGGGCGGCGCGGCCTCGACCGCTACCGGCAGGTCGTCGGTGATCTCGCCACGGCGATCGGTGCGCACGAGACCGAACCCGCCAGCGAGCCAAGCGCCGTCGCTCGTCACGTCACTCAGCTCGGCGCCGCCCCACGCGGTGAGCGCGGGTCCGGGAAGGATGAGCTCGCGATACTCGACGGGACGCACGTCGCGCACCGGTTCGGCGACGGCATCGCGGACCTCGTGGCGGACGCGAAACATCGCCACCGCCACGAGGCCGGCGCCCACGATGAGGCCGAGTGCCGCCGCGCGGACCAGGAATCGTCGGTTCATCGAGATCACGAAGAGCGGCGGCACCACGCGGCCACGATCACGCAAGAACGACGCCGCGTGCAGCGGCGTGGCGCGCTCGCGATTCCGCGCGATTTTTTGCGCCGCACCGTACCCGCCGAGTGTGGATCGCAAGCCACGCGCGTGTCTCGCGAGCCTCGATTATGCTCGCGCCTCCCGCGCGCCGAACGCGGGTGGACCCTACCCCGAACGGGACACGTGGGAGCCCGATGCGCTCACTCGACGACTTGATCGCCAACAACCGGCGCTGGGCCGCGGAGATGCTCGCGACCGACCCGCAGTACTTCGCGCGGCTGGTCGCCCAGCAGAAGCCTCGCTACCTGTGGATCGGCTGCAGCGACAGCCGCGTGCCCGCGAACGTCATCGTGGGGCTGCCTCCGGGCGAGCTCTTCGTTCACCGCAACGTCGCCAACGTGGTGGTGCACACCGACTTCAATTGCTTGTCGGTGCTGGAGTTCTCGATCGACGTGCTGGGTGTGCGCGACATCATCGTGTGCGGGCATTACGGCTGCGGCGGCGTGCGCGCGGCACTCGGCTCGGCCCAGCTCGGGCTCTGCGACAACTGGCTGCGTCACATCCGCGACGTGCACCAGAAGCACGAAGATCTGCTGCGCTCGATCACGGAGGCCGATCGCCGCCTCGACAGGCTCTGCGAGCTCAACGTCATCGAGCAGGTCGCCAACGTCTGTCACACGACACTGGTGCAATCGGCCTGGAAACGCGGCCAGTCCCTCTCCATCCACGGCTGGATCTACGGCATCCAGGACGGGCTGGTTCGGGATCTCGGCACCACGATGTCGGGCCCCGACGACATCTCGTCCGTCTATCACGTGGCGGTGGAAGCCCGGTGAGGGCCGGCAGCGCGATGCGAAGGACGAACGAGCGGCGAAGGCGCGGAGCTGTAGCACTCGTCCTCGGCACGACCCTCGTCGCCGCCGGTTGCTCCGGCAGCGAGGAGTGGCCGACGCTGGGCGAGTTCCCGCCGGAGCCGCGGGTGTCCGGCTGCGTGGCGCCAGTCGATCCGAGCCTGGGCGCTGCTGGCGGGACGTTCACCGTCGCCGGCACGGTGATCGAGCAGGGCAGCGGCGACGCGCCCGACGAGTGCTTCCGTGGCGCCGGCGTGGTGGGGCGCACATTCGCCGCCGGACCCGACACCGACGGCGCCCACTGGTACCGCATCGCCCGCGACGACGGCAGCGTTCTGGTGGTGGGCCTCGACGTGGAGCAGGCCAAAGCACCGCCGATCGCCGTGGGCGACGCCGCGAGCGTGGCGCTCGTCTATTCGTACGACTCGCTCGCCCGCGCATCGCTCACGCTTCGCGGTCGCGACGACGAGGTGCACGCGTGGATCTCGGCCAGCGCCCCGTCACTCGGTCTCACGCCGAAGATCGAGATCCAAGCCGCACGTCAGGTAGGCCGCGAGCCGAAGGGCTGCGGCTCGACCGACCTCTACGATGCGCTGGTGCGCTTCGACACCCTGCGGGCGATCATCCCGTACCACTGGGTGGGAACCGTGGGCGAGCTGCGCGTGGTCAACGCCGAGTTCGGCGTTCCGAACTTCCCGTCGCCCGATTGCGCAGCCCCACCCAGCACCGTCGAAACGTTTCTCGTCGGCGCCACCCGCATGCCGCCCAAGCGGTGAGTCGATCTTCGATTGACGCTATGATGCTTGCATGCGTACCACCCTGACGCTCGACGACGATCTTGCGAAGCAGTTGCACGACGAAGCCCACAGGAACGGCGAGCCGTTCAAGAAGGTCGTAAACGAAACGCTGCGCGCTGGCATTCGCGCGCGACGAACACGTCCCGCCCGACGCTATCGGCTGGTACCCGCTTCACTCGGCGGTGTGCGACCGGGATTCGATCTCGACAAGGCGCTCGAGCTCGCCGACGCGCTCGAGGATGAAGCGATCGCTCACGAGCTCGAGCTCAGGAAGCGATCCTCGTCGACGCGAATCTGCTGATCTACGCCGTCGACTCGGACGCGCCGCGACATCCGCAGGCTCGCGCTTGGCTCGAAGGCGTGCTTTCGGGAACGTCGGTTGTTGGATTTGCGTGGCCGGTTCTGCTCGCGTTCCTTCGGATCACGACGCGTCACGGAATCCTGATGCGTCCGCTCGATTCGAGCGCAGCGTGCGCGTACGTCGACTCATGGCTTGCGCAACCCTTCGTCCAGATCCCGGTGCCGGGGAAGGAGCACTGGCGAATTCTACACACGCTTCTCGAAAGCGCCGGCACCGCCGGCACCTTGACCTCGGACGCCCATCTCGCCGCGCTCGCGATCGAGCAAGCTGCCGTGCTGCACTCGACCGATCACGATTTCCAGCGGTTTCGCGGACTGAGGCACGTGAATCCGCTCGAGGGGCCGCGAAGCGCTCGTCGCTGACCGGGCGATGTCGGATCGCGGCGTGAGTCCCGGCGTGCCGCAGGATGGCGTGGCGGTCGATGCAGAGCCTCGAGCAGGTGGTCGGAGGGCGGAGCTCCTGCTCCGCCGCGTCGGCTCGGTCTCGCCGGACGACTGTTCAACGAGTGACCGTGATCGGAGCGCAACTCCGCTGGCGCCCCCGGCTTCATGACGCAGCGCCGTCGAGATCCTTGCCCATGCAGATGCTGGTGTCCGGCGAGAGGCAGTATTCGCCGAAGAGCGGAATCCGCCGGAAGCCACACTTCTCGTAGAGTGCCAGCGCCGCGTGCTGGCGTGTGCCGGTCTCGAGCACGAGGCGCCGCACACCGAGGGCGCGCGCCTCCGCTTCGAGTGCCGCCACCAGCTTTCGGCCCAGTCCCGTGCCGCGTGCCCCGGGCGCCGTGTACATCCGCTTGAGCTCGGCGGTCTCGTCGTCGAGCACGCGCACCGCACCGCATCCCACCGCGTCGCCGTCGCGGCGAATCACCAGGAACGCTCCACGCCCGCCCGTCACCTGCTCGGGATCGAGCGTGAAGTGGTTGGCACCGGGCTCGGGATAGAGGGCACTCAGCTCCGCGTTGAGCGCCGTGATGAGCGCCAGGCTCGTCGCATCCGTGAGCGCCGCGCGGGTGATCGCGATTTCAGGGGTGATCGATGACATCCACGTCCCTCTCGAAATCGACGACGAAGCCCAGTGCGTCCGCGTGGTGCGCATCGCAGGCATCCGCTCGGCCCGCGGGCTCGGGAAAGCTGGCCCGCCGCACGGAGCGAGAGTCCGCCATCAGCGCGCGACCCAGAGCCGGAAGTCGACGTGCCTGGCGGCTGCCTGAAAGTCGTGATCCGTGGACAGGAGAACGAGGTCGTGCCGCCGACAGAGCTGAACCAGAAGCGCATCGATGGTTCCGACCTGCACCCCACGTCGGCGGCAGCGGTTCCGGATCTCCGCCGCTTCGATGTGGTCCTCGCGGTCCGGCGGAAGGAACGCAAGCGCGGAGAGGCGCGCTACCAGCTGCGCACGCGCCTTCGGCCCCGCAAAGCCTTGCAGCAATTCTTGAAGGATCAGCCCGGTCGTGAAGACCTGATCCGCGCCGAGCAGCGCATTTCGCAGGAAGGCGACCTCGGGCGCGGAGGGCTCACCGTCGCGTCGCAGTGCGAGCGACCACACGCTCGTATCGACGAGCAGGCTCACTGCCGGCGAACCCGTTCCGCCTTGTAATCGAACGAAGCGTCCCACTCGAGCTTGCCGAAAAGCTCGGCAACGCGCCGCTGCTCCCGCCGGGCGATGAACTCTTGCAGGGCTCGCGTGACGGCAGCTTTCTTGGTGGGCTCTCCGCTCACGCGGAACGCTCGTTCCAAGAGCTCCGGATCGAGGGCGAGATTCGTGGCCATGTGTGACTCCTCGAGTAGAACTCTACACAGCCACAGGGGCCTCAGCAACGACGCCACCCCGTCGAACCGGGTGACGGTGGTGCCTTCGGCTTCACCGATGGTGGATCGGCGGCGACGAACAGGCTGGAACCGAAGGCGCACGAAACCGCCGCTGGCATCGCTCGTTCATGCGGGCCGCCGTGCGTAGCTCACGGTGAGCATCTCCCATTGGTGCCCCTCGGGCTGATCGGCGTCAAGTAGTCCTGCCGGCAGAAGTAATTGTCGCCGATCACCAAGGAACGGGAATACCTGTTGAAAGCCACGAGCGTGGCTCTCAAGACGAGTACGTTCACCACCGCACGGACTTATCTCACGCGGCTGCTCGAACAGACCCCCGCCCAGGATCCGCGTCGAACGGCGTTGCTCCTCGACCTGGGCGAGCCCCTCGCCACCACTGGAGATTTTCCTGGGGCTCTGACGCTATTCGAGGAAGCACGCGACCTCGCCCGGACGGATGCCGAACGGGCGCTCGAGGTGATCGGCATGGCACGCGCACATCCCGCATGGACCCACGACGACCAACGGAACACCGACGGCTGGCTCGAAGAGTGGGCCGTCGATCCCGCGACGATCGAGGCGGCGTATGCGCGAGGAGCCGCGCTCGACTGGGACACGACGATCCGCGAGCTGCTGAACGAGGATCCCGCCAACGCCTGATCGCGCGATGCGCCGGAAACATCCGGCGAGCAGGCGACGCCGATCCAGCTCTCGAACGCCCCCAAATCGCATCCTCCTGGGAGAGGCGTCCCAGGAGCGCTTCCCACTGCGGGCCTTCAGCAGACCAATCAACTTCGTCGAAGTCGAAGATATCGAGCTCGCCGAACGCCCGGCATCAGCGGTGCCGTGCGCCGTCGTTCGCTGTTGCTGTTGCCGGGCGGCGGCAGGCCACGCCCCGGGCCGCGCCTTCGACCGGACGCTACGTTCAAGGCACCGAGTCGTACGCTGTTTCGAGGGCCGCCACGTCGAGCTTCACCATCGTCATCATGGCGTCCATGACGGCCTTCACTTTCGCGGGATTCTTGTCGCCGATGAGCTCCATGAATCGCTTCGGGACAATCTGCCACGAGAGACCGAACGGGTCCGTGATCCAGCCACATTGCATTTTGGTGGCGCCGGCCTTGACGAGCTTATTCCAGTACTCGTCCACCTCCTCCTGGTCCTCGCACTCCACGAAAAGCGAGAAGCCTTCGGAAAACGTGAAGTAGGGACCACCGTTGTAACCCATGAAGGACTGACCGCCGACGACGAACTCGGCCGAGCTGATGGGACCATCGTTGCCAGTGCGGGCGAGATTCGTGACCCTCGAGTCCGGGAAAGTGGAAGTGTAGAACTCGATCGCTGCCTCGAGCTGATCGTTGAACATCAGGAACGGGGTTACCTTGCTCATCGGTGATGCCTCCTGTCGTGGTCCCCATGACGCCGCGTTCACCCGCGGCGACGGTAGACTACGCGATCAGACGATCGCACGCCGCCTCCCGGCCGATGCGACGCGATGTCATCCGGGCTCGCCGCGAGTGACGACCGCTCGCAGAGGAAGGCTGTAGCGCAAGACGTGTGGCGCGCCGCGAAGAAGATAGAGTCCACCGACCATCGAGATGGCGTCCGTTGTGACATGCCAGGACGACGCGATATCGAAAGCGACGCGAAGTCCGGCGAAACGGCCAGACCAGGAGAGCTTCTGGGTTTCGATCAGGAACTGCTGGTACTCGCGGATCTGCTCGGGGAAGAGCTCGTCGGGTGATCGACCGAAGTGCCGAGCGAGCTTGGTGATCCACGCGACGTACGTGCGAATCGTTCGCGGCGAGTAGTTGCGGATACGTAAGTCATCGACCAGGCGTGTGCGCAGTGCGTTCACGGCGACCTCCATCGGTCGCGTCGGGAGGCACGCTCCACGCTACCGAAAGGACGGTCACGCGCGCAGCGGACAGGCTCGGGAAAACGCCGACGGGCGCCCGCGACTACCCGAGGAAGAAGGCCCCGGTGGGAACTACCGCGCAGCGGTTTAGTTCAACCCAAATTCAGGCATGCTCGTCTCCCAGCCACTTTCCGACGCCACTGAGGATGGCGCGGAGGGTTGGAGCGGACTTTAGTTCCAGCACAACCCTTTCGGGTAGATCCGTTGTTTCGGGACTAAGCGCGCGACAAAAAGCAGTTGTGATCTCAAGTTGTTTGACCACGTCCATGCCGAGATCTCCCTCAAGATCAGCGTCGAGGTCTAGCATTTCCGCAGGATACCCGGTGCGCGCGGTGGTGATCTGCCGCAATAGAGCGGCACGGTCGACCTTCTTCTGGGTGGTGGGGGGAAGATTTGGGTTCGGTGTAATCGCAACTGCTCGAAAGATCGCTTGCCGTTCAAGAAGATTCTCGTCGGTGTACTCGTAATAGTCTTTACGTCTGGAGCTGTCACGCGCGATTTTTTTCCGCATCTCTTTGAGCGATGGCGTTGGTATTGAGTCGTCCAACAACTCGACAGCCGCCAGCTCGCGGTGCAGCTCGTCCAGCGCGTCCTCGTCTAGCGCTGCGCATGAGGTATGCACGATACCGTTCAGGTCGGATGGAATCTCGACATCAGGGTGGCAGATCATTCTAACCTTTGATCTTCCGAGAGCAGCTTGAAATAGGCCGAGTTCAAAGACAACATTCTGCCGAGCCCGTGGAATAAGTTGCGTCGAACTGCCCCGAACCCGTGCCTCGTCATCGGGAGTCATCAGAGAAATAGCGTAAACGCAACGCTGATGCCGTTCAAGCTTCTCGACGATGGTCATGCCTGCATCTAGTTGTTGAGCAAGAATCACCGGCTCGACACCCAAATGAAATAGCCACTCGGCGAGGAAGTCTCGCATTTCCCTGTCGTGACCGTGGGCAATGAAGACTCGTCTAGGTGCGATCAGAGCGCGCACTCGCGCCGCCCAAAGCATAGTTCGTCGTCCGAAGTTCGGATGTCGGCGAGGTTCGCTCCGAAGCCGCATCCATAGGGATTGATCGTCGCTGGATGAGATTCCGCGCTCCACTAGTTGGTAGAGGGCTTTCGCGATTCGATAACGCAAGGTTCCGAGCCCGGATTGCAGCTGTGTAGCCGGTCCCAACATCTCAGCGAGTAGATCGATGCAGTCCGAATCCGCGCGATCATGCGTGCCCAACGCGACAGCGTACCCGAGCGCGTCACAGTACATGGGATCAAAGGGCGAACGGAACCCGCGAACGCAGGCTTCTGCACCGCGCTTCCACGCTGATATCGGTGCCGCGCTGACCGACGCACGGATGATTTCATCGCCTTCGATCCGTGGGGTCACATCCTCGCCGTACCGAGGGCCAAGCCTGTACTTCGCGGCAGCCCCTGCAACGATCTGTTCAACCTTCACGCAAGCTCCGTTTTGAAATGCATGTTTCTAGCTGAAGCGAGGTCCTTGTCTGGCGTCTAATCGAGAACGGATCAGGCAAGCGAATACGCGAGTGACGAAGCCAGAGCTCAGCTGCGGCCCCGGACTACCGCGCGATCAACCACGAGCGCCCCGCGCGCCGTCTGCTGCAGCGCCGAGTTCGACCCGCCTTTGCTCCACAAGCTTGACGAGCGTCTGCATCTCACGTTGCGTTCGTCGTGCCAGGACACCGGCGACGGGCGTAAACATGATGACGGCCACCGCCGCGCCGATGCTTGCCCAGCGCTCCGCGTATCTCAGAACCCGGTACGCGCTCCAGATTACGCTGACAGCCAACAGCAAGAATGTGGGTATGCAAGCGCGTAGAAATTCTGCCTCCTGCCTGAAGGATTCGTAACGAGCCACGACGGCGGCGCCTCCAGCCCGGGTAATCGTAACAAAGTCCTGAAGAGCCGCGGAGCGCTTCTCGGGTGAGACGCCCAACAAGGTCGTTGCGCCGATGACGACGGCACCGGCTGCGTAGGCAATAGAAAGAACAGGAACGGCGACGAGCACCTGCCACGTGGGTAACGCGACCAGGGAATCGACAAACGGTGAGATGTTGTATGCACCGCATACCGCTAGGTAGGCCGCGACGAGACAGACCGACCCAATGGCAAGCCGAGATGAAAAGAGATCGAGAGCGGTACCCTTCACGACGCCCCTCCGCTCTATGCCTCGTGGTCGAACGAAAAGGATTCTATCGAGAGTGCTCGGGCCGAGATTGTGCGTCGTCCGGGGTGAGAGCCGGCCCCGAGCGGTCTGGATAGGATCGTGTTGGACTAGACCGCGGTGGGAGGCCTTAGGCGTCTTTCCCTATGGGGATTGTTG
>CAYVDO010000115.1:0-19303 GCA_964450125.1 uncultured bacterium | reverse complement strand
CACCTCTTCCCGAGCCTGACGATCTGGGAGCACCTCGAGTTCACGGCGAAGGTGTACGGAGTGAGCGAGTGGCAGTTGCAGGGTCGCACGCTGCTCGAGCGCTTCGATCTCGGCAGCCGCGCCGAAACCCTCGCCGACGAGCTGTCGCGCGGCATGCGCCAGAAGGTGGCCACCGTCTGCGCGCTGCTTCACGATCCGCGCGCGTTGCTTCTCGACGAGCCCATGACCGGGCTCGATCCGCGCGGCATTCGCACGCTCTACGACGTGCTGCGCGAGCGCGCCGCCGCGGGCGCGGCGGTGATCGTGAGCTCGCACCTCCTGGCGCAGCTCGAAGCGCTGTGCACGCGCTACTTGATCCTCGCCGAGGGCAAGCGGCTCTTCTTCGGCTCACGCGACGAGATCCTGGCCCAGCTCGACGGGCTGCGTGGCGACGCGACCCTCGAGGACATCTTCTTCCACGCGACCGAGCGCGGCGCGGCGGCCTCGCCGCCGTCCGCCGGCGCCTCGTGAACCCCGGGCTTCTCTACCTGTTGCGACGCGGCCCGCGCCGCAAGCTGCGGCAGCTGGCGCGACGCACCCGCGGGCCGCGGCGTCGGGTGTTGTCGGTGCTGAGCGGCCTCGCGCTGGCAGCGATCCTCGCTCCGCAATTCCTCCAGTTCTTCTCGCCGTGGCGGCTGCAGGCGGCGCTCGCCCTCGAGCCCGGGTATCGGCTGTGGGGACCTCTGGTGCTGTCGTTGCTCGCGCTGCTCGGGATCGCCGTGGGCTACGGCTTGCACTTCCGCCCTTCGGAGATCGACTTCCTGTTTCCGGCGCCGATCCCGCGCCGCCAGCTCGTGCTCTACAACATCGTCGCGCGACTGGGTGTGGGACTGGTCTCGGCGCTCTGGCTCACGCTCTTCATGGCGCACCACGCGCCCAATCCGTGGGCAGGAGTGGCAGGCATCTTTCTCACGATCGTGTTTCTGCAATGGGTGGCGAAGCTCTCGGTGCTCGCTTTCGCCGCAGCCTCCGTGCAAGTGCGCACGCGCAGCCCGTATCTGGCGCCGATGTTGCTCCTCATCGGGTTGTTGGCGATCAACGCGTTCTCGGAAAGCCGCGTTGCTGGCGGGCGGAGTGTGCGCGACACGGTCGAAGCCCTGTCGCAGACGCCGTTGGCTCGCGCCCTCACCGCGCCCACCCGACCCTTCCTCGAGGTCTTTCTGGCGCGGGATCTCGCGACTTTCGGCCGCGCGCTGCTGACGGCGTTCGCCATCCTCGGCGCGATGCTCGGGGCGATGCTCGTTCTCGACGTTTCGTTCGAGGAAGGTGCCGTCCGCGTCCAGCAGGAGATGGAAACCCGCGCGGCTCGGATGCGCTCGGGCGGAGGCGTCTACACCAGCGCCGCCCCGATCGCCACACGAATCACGCTGCCGACGCCTCCACGCCTCGGCGGCGTGGGACCGATCGCATGGCGCCAGGCGACCGAGGCGATGCGCAACGCACGCGGCCTGGCGACGGCCATCGGCGTGATGGTGATGGTCGCGCTCCTGCCGGTGCTCCTGGTGCAGAGCGACGCCACGCTCGCCGACTCGGCGGCGGGGAAGGTCACCCTCGGGCTGATCCTCTTCGCGACGCTCAGCGTGACGCAGCAATTCCCGTTCGACTTCCGGCGTGATCTCGATCGCATGTCGTTGCTGAAGACGCTGCCCCTCCATCCCAGCGCGATCGCGCTCGGGCAGCTCTTACCCACGGTGTTCTTGTTCAGCGTCGCGCACGTCTTGGTGTTGGGAGTGGTGATCGTGGCATCGCGGTTGGTGAGCCTCGAATGGTGGGGCGCGGCGGCGTTGGCGATCGCGCCCTTCAACTGCATCCACATCGCCCTCGACAACGCACTCTTCCTGCTCATGCCGCAGCGTTTCGAGCTCAAGGACACCGGCGGCTTCCGCATGCTGGACCGCATGGGGATCATGCTCATCAAGATGCCCACCCTCGCGATCGCGGTTCTGCTCGGTGGAGGCCTCGGCCTGCTGGTGTACGAGCACGTGTGGGCGAACGTGATCGCCGCCGGTTTCGCTGCCGGCGTGGGGTTCGCGGTCGTCGCGACGCCGGTGGTGTGGTGGGTGGGGCGACTCTTCGCGCGCTTCGACGTCCCGCGAGACACGCCCGACTGACGTGACCAGCCCGCCCCGGCTCGTGCGAGCTCCGCGTCAGGCGGAAACGACGGTGGCGCCGGCGACGGGATCGGCTACCACGAACGTCTCGGCGCCTGCGTCACGATACGCCTGCGTGAGCGTGGCAACGCGCTGGCGCGGTACCATCGCCACCACCGAGTCGCCGCCGCCTGCGCCCGAGATCTTGGCAGGCAAGTCGAGCTTCGCAGCGATGGCGACGAGCCGCTGGGTCGCGAGCGTCACGATCCCGAGGCCACCGCAGTCGGCGTCGAATCGTTCCAGTGCTTGCTGATGAGCCCGCATCGCCGCGCCGAGCGCCGCTGCCGAGCCCTCCGCGATGGTGCGACGTGCCAGCTCGCCAAGCGTGAGCTCGAGCTCCCGAAATCGCTCGGCGCCGTGCCCCGTGAGCCCCACGACGCGATCGATGAGTCGCGTCGTCGACGCCGCCTCACCCGTCGACGCGGCGACGAACGCAGAACCTTCAGGCCACGGGAAGCCTGCGAGTCGCAGCCGATTCCACGGTCGTTCGAGGATCGCGAACGTCGCAGCCGGACTCGCGGCCTCGCCCGCCGCGCCGTCGAGCAAGGCTTCGAACCCCGGGTTGCTGTAGGCGACGATTCCGCCGGTGACGGCGGCGGCGACGTCGGCGCCGCTACCCCGCCGACCTTGCGCCAGGAAGTGGGCGAGTGCCGCGACCTGAAACAGGCGCGTGCGGCCCGCGGCATCCGCGACGTCGAAGCCACACCAGGCGAGCGCACCCGCGGCAACGGCAACGGCGACGGAGGCACTGCTGCCGAGCCCAGCTTTCGTGTGACCGGTGCCGAGCTCGCTCGCGACGTGCATCCGGCAGGGCGAAGGCTCGTGGCCCATCGCGCGCGCGAGTGCCATCGCGAGGCGGAGCGTGCAGTCGACGAAGCGGAGCTTCGTGGTGTCGGCGGGCTGGCCGTCGCGGCTCCACGCGAGCCCGTCGGGCGTCGGGCGTCCCGTCAGCGAGTCGACGCCGATGTCGGGGCAATCCAGCGTGAAGTTCGCGCATTCCTCGATGTGGATCCGCACGAACCGGTCCACGGCGAGAACCAGCGCCTGGGCGCCGGGTTCGAGCACGGCGTACTCGCCGAGCAGCATGAGCTTCCCGGGAACGCGCACGTCGAGCGACGTCATCGCCTCGCCCGTCAGCCGACCTTGTGGAGCTTCTCGTAGAGCCCGGGGAAGACGCCCCGCGGATCGAGCTCGCGCTTGGCCGCGTCGTAGTTTTCTCGGTGATAGATGGACCAGAAGTGCTCGCGATCGTAGTGATTGCGCGAGATCAGCGTCTTGATGCCGCCCAGCTCGTAGGTTTTTGCCTCCAGCCGCTCGGACCAATCGACGCTCGGATCGGAGTTGGGTTTGCCGTAGATCGCGCAATCGATGAACAGGTCGTCTTGCATGCGCGCCGCATGCTCGGCGGAGATCCACGGATACATCGCCGGAACCCGGTAGGGCACGACCCAGAGCGGGAAGAAGTCGAAGTCTCGCGCGTACCACTCCCAGAACTCGCCGAAGCGGCGCGCGGGAATGAACACGTCGCAGACCACGTCGGGGCGCCGCTTGAGCGCCAATACCGGCGCCAGCGTGCCCGAGGCACGGATCAGGTTGGTCGAGCCGAGCAGCCACCTCCCCAGCAGGAAGCGCACCGGTTTCCACTCGAGCGGCGGTACCGTACGGGTGAGCCAGTGGCACTCCGTGTCGTAGCGGAAGCAGTAGTCGAACGTGGTGAGGTAGTCCTCGGTGCGCGCCAGCGTGCTCTTGTAGAAGATGTCGAGACGCCGGTAGCTCGACGTGTAGGGCGCCGAATTCACGAAGCGGCCGAGACACAGCACCTGCGCGTCCGGGCGGTGGATGATCGCGTCGATGAAGTCGTCCTCGCCGGCTGCGCAATGCGCACGCATGTCGCGTTCGAAGTCCTCGAAGCTGGTGTGGCGGACGTAGCGCATCTGCACGAACGGCTTGGCGGGCACGAGGCGGAACGTGGCCTTGGCGAGGACGCCGAGCGTCCCGTACGAACCGTGGATCATCTCGAATGCCAGCGGGCGCTCTTCGCGGGAGCAGGTGAGGATCTCGCCGTTACCGGTGACGATCTCGTACTCGCTGCAGGAATCGTGGAAGCCGCCGTAGCGATACGACATCGACTCCACCGAGCAGCCAGCGATGGCGCCGCCCACGGTGATGCCTTCCAACTCCGGGACGACCGTGGGGATGAGCCCGTGGGCGAGGGTGGCGCGGGCCAGGGTCGCGAAGGTCACGCCGGGCTCCGCGACGCACGCCTGGCGCTCACGGTCGATGGTGAGAACCTGATCGAGCGATGACGCGTCAACAACGCGCCCGCCGAAGCGTGGGTCCTTCGGCAGCGGCACGAAGTGATGCACGCCGCCTTTTTCGATGTGCGCGTGCTCGCCGTGGCTCGCCAGCGCGCGCAGCGTCTCGGCGATCCTCGCGACCTTCTGCTCGTGAGCGGCGTGGGGATCGGACATGGAGGAGTTCCTGTGGATGGCTGGTGTGCGCGGAGGTGTGGCCGGGGCGTCGCTCGTGGCGTCAGTCGTCTCGCTCGACGACGCGCGCTGCCAGCCCGGGCACGGCGCGGATGACGCGCACCACTCCGGAAACGTCGTCGAGCGCGTCGGCCACGGCGCTGGCGTTGCCGGAATCGCAGAGCACCTTCACGTTCGGACCCGCATCGATCGTGAAATACGCCGGAGTGCCGTCGTGCCGCAGCTTGCGGACGCGCTCGGTGACGACGAGCGAAGCGCCGCGTAGGTAGACGAGCGCTGGCTCGGCGCCGAGCATCGCGGCGTGCATGCGTAGGCAGTTGCGCTCCATGACCACGCCGAGCGCTGCGAGATCGCGTGCCAGCACCGCTTCTCGCGCTCGCTCCAGGTCGCCGGGAATGGAAGCCAGGAAAGGCTCGTAGAAGGGCGAGGTGGCGCGCGTTCGCTCCATTCCCTCCGTGGACGCCACGGCTTTTGGGCCCTCGGCGACGACCGCGACCAGCATCACCACGTCCCAGTGAGAGGGCGGCGCGACCTCGACCGCGTGCGAGTCGAGGCCGTCCGCGCGCTCGCCGCGCTGCCACTCGACGAAGCCGCCCAAGACCGAGCGGCACGCCGAGCCCGAGCCGAGGCGAGCGAGGACCGAGAGCTCGTTCGGCTCCAGCGCGAGATCGGCGGCGGCTGCCGCTGCGCACGCGAGCGCCGCGAAGCCACTGGCGCTCGACGCCAGCCCTGCGCCAGTGGGGAAGTCGTTACGGCTCTCCACGTGCGCATACGTTCCCGTCAGGCGCCCGCTGCTGCGCCGGCGAGCTTCGTCGAGGATGCGTACCGCCTTCCGCAACGAAGCCTCGGGCGCGGTCGCGCCGTCGAGCACGAGCTGGTCGCGAGCCAGGGTCCGATCGAACCGCACCGTCGTGCGCGACTCCATGCCGGCGAGCGTCAGCGACAGGCTGCCTTCGCGCGGCAGATTGAGCACGGGATCGCGCTTTCCCCAGTACTTCACGAGCGCGATGTTCGGATGCGCGACGGCGGTGGCGTGCATGTCGACTCAGGTGGAACCACGGCTGAACGGCACCTCGATCAGCCTCTCGGCGCCAGCGGCGACGAGCGCGGTGCGGACGGCGTCGAGGTTACGCGGGGTGCAGAGCGCGATGGCGTTGCCGCCGCCACCACCGCCGGTGAGCTTGGCGCCGAGCGCCCCGGCGCCGCGTGCGGCGGCGATGAGCGCATCCAGCTCGGGAGAGCTGGTGCCGATCTCGGCCAAGAGCGCCTGATTCTCGTTCAAACACGCGCCCGCCGTGCTTGCGTCGCCGTGTGCGAGCGCTTCGCGCAGGCGCGCGGCATTCGCCTCGGCGCGGGCCAGGATCCCGGCGAAGCGCTCGCTCTGGCTCACCCGGAACTCGCCGACTCGCGCGACCACCTCGGCGGTGCTCGAGACCACGCCCGTGTCGGCCAGCAACAGCGTCGCGTCCATCGCACACGCGATCGGTTCGGCAGGCGCACCCTTGCGGAACCAGATCGGGCGATCGAGGGCCACGACCGTGTTGTCGATCCCCGATGGGTTCTTGTGGACGATGCGTTCGAGGTCGAACGCGAGCGCGGCCACGTCCTCGTCCGGGTATTCGAGGCCGCGGAAATCCAGCACCGCGCGCACCAGCGCCACTGCGAGCGCGGCACTCGAACCCAAATGGGCACCCGGCGCCAGCGTGGAGCGGACCGTGACGTGGATCTCGCCGGTGCTCGGGATCGAGAGCGCCTCCAATAGCTGGATCAGCATCTGCTGGAGCGTCTCGTGCTCGGGGTGGGGATCGACGATCGCGAGCTCGAGGGAGTGGTCGTAGGGATCGAGGTCGGCCTCGATCTCGATCTCCTTCGACACCGCCCGCACAGGCAGCGCGATCGCCGGCGCGCCGTGGACCACGAAATGCTCCCCCGCGAGGATCACCTTTCCCGGAGCACGACCGTGGCCGATCACCGTTGCGCCCGCAGCTCGGCGAGCGCCGCCCTCGCGGCGCCCTCGTTGACCGCACCCGCAGCGACGATCGCTCGCGCCACGTCGGCGATCTCGTGAGGCCCTGCTCCCGCAACCGCGGCGATGTTGCGTGCGTGCAGCGACATGTGACCGCGCTGAATGCCCTCAGTGGCGAGCGCGTGCAGTGCGCCGAAGTTCTGCGCCAACCCCGCCGCCGCGGCGACGCGCGCCAGATCAGACGCCGACTGCACGCCGAGGATCTTGAGCGCCACCTTCACCACCGGGTGGACCTTCGTGATCCCACCCACGATTCCCACCGAGAGCGGCAGCTCGAGCTCGCCGCGCACACCGTTGGCTGTGGTGCGTGTCCACGTCGCCAGCGCCGTGTAACGCCCGTTTCGTGACGCCCACGCGTGGGCGCCAGCCTCCACGGCACGGAAGTCTTGCCCCGTCGCGATCAGCACCGCGTCGATGCCGTTCAAGATGCCCTTGTTGTGGGTGGCGGCGCGATACGGGTCGGCCTCGGCGAGCGCCGAAGCCTTCTCCACCTCGGTGGCGACCTCGACGGCGGCGGCCACGTCGGTGGCGATCTCGTCCGCGCTCATCTCGACCGCCGCACGCACCCGCCGCTCGGTGGTGTAGTTCGAGAGGATCTTGAGGCAGCTCTGAGCGCCGGTGAGTGATTCGAGCCGGGGTGCGATGGCCTCGGCCATGCCGTTCACCGCGTTGGCGCCCATCGCGTCCCGGACGTCCACCAGGAGGTGCACGATCAGCATCGGGCCCACGCGGGTGTCGGAGAGCACGCGGCATTCGAGGTCACGGGTGCCGCCCCCTGCGGCGCGCAGGCGATCGTGCCCCTCGTTGGCCGTCGCGAGCAGCTCATCCTTGGCGCTCATCACCGCTGCGACCGCGGTGTCCATGTCGGGCACCTCGGTGAGCTGGATCTGCGAGATCATGATCGGTTCGCTGGCCCAGGTGCGGATGCCGCGACCGTGGCGCATGCGTCGCGCCGAGTTGCTGGCCGCAGCCACCACCGACGGCTCCTCGATGGCCATCGGTACCAGGCGATCGACGCCGTCGATCTTGAAGTTGGCGGCGATGCCGATCGGCAGCGGCAGGATGCCGATCACGTTCTCGATCATGTGGTCGGCTTCGCTGAGCCCGAATCCCGCCATCTCGAGGAGCGCGCAGCGGTCGCCGTGGTCGAGGCCGGCGAGGCGTGCGACCTCCTCGACGCGCGAACGCACGTCGAGCTTGTAGAAGCCACTGAGTCGCGAGGTCTCGACGGCGCCCTGCTCGCGTCTCACGATGCGCCCTCGTCGTTGCCCAAGCGGCGGAGCGAGGCATTCCTGAGCGCGGCCACCGAGCGTGAGCCGGTCAGGAAGCACGCGGTGCGGATCTCCTCGCGAAAGAGCCGGATGCGCGCGGCCACCGCTTCGGCCGACGTCTCGGCGGCAGCGAGGAACGGATACGCGGCGGCGACCGCATTGGCGCCCAGCGCCAAGGCCTTCGCCGATTCGATGCCGTCGCGGATCCCGCCCGAGGCGATCACCGTCAGCGCCGGGCATGCGCGGCGTACCTCGACGAGGCTCTCCGCCGTGGGGATCCCCCAGTCGGCGAACACACGGCCGAGGTGTGCCTTTTCCGGGTTGCCGCTGCGATGACTCTCGATGAGCGCCCACGAGGTGCCGCCGGCGCCCGCAACCTCGATCCCCGCGATGCCGGTGTCGCGAAGCCGCCTGGCGCTGGCGGCGGAAATGCCCGCGCCCACCTCCTTGACCAGCACCGGCGTGGGCGTGAGCGCACGCGCAACCGCGGTGATTCGCTCGACCAGCCCGCCGAACGTGGTGTCGCCTTCGGGCTGCACCACCTCTTGGAGTGGGTTCAGATGAAGAAACAACGCGTCGGCGGCGAGCAGCTCGACCAGCCGCCGGCAATCGTCGGGCGTCACTCCGAGGCGAAGCTGCACAGCGCCGAGATTCGCGAAGAGCAGGACGTCGGGCGCCAAGTCGCGAACGGCGTACGTGCGCGCACGCGCCACATCTTCGAGCACCGTGCGCGCCGAGCCGAGGGCCAGCGCCACGCCCTCCGCTTGCGCGGCTGCGGCGAGGTGGCGATTGATGCGCTGGCTGCGCTCGGTGCCGCCGGTCATGGCACCGATGACCAGCGGCGCCGCGAGTCGCTTGCCCAGGAGCTCGATCGAGAGCTCGACCTCGGCGAGATCCATCTCGGGTAGCGCCTCGTGATCGAAGCGGTAGCGCTCGAAGCCGTTCGAGACGGTCTTGTGCGCCACGTCTTCGCGGAGCACCACCTCGATGTGGCTGTCCTTGCGGCTCGCCGTGAGCGGCGTTGGCGGCTCGCGCGGCGCGAGTCGCTTGCGCGCGCGCGGCTGCGACCCTCTGCGCAGCTTCGATCGTGTCAGTGGCGAGCGTCGCGTGGCCATCGGGTCGTGAGGCTCGGCGCAGCTCGCCGGGCACGGGCCGTTAGCATAAACCGTCTCGCGGCGCTGCCGGTGCTCGCTCGTCGGCGAGCGGGCGATCGCACGCCGTTCGCTCGTTCATTCGTCGCACCTTCGGATCCCGTCATGCCGCTGCTCCCGCGTCCGTTCCTCGCGGTCGCGGCCTTGCTCGCGAGCGTTCCCGCCACGCGGTGCCTCGCCGCCGACGAGCCGAAGCCCGTGGACGCCTGCTCGCTCGTGACCAAGGCCGAGGCCGAGCAACTTCTCGGCAAGCAGGTCCGCGACCCCGACCATCCTCTCGAAGGCGCGGCGACCTACGCGGTGACGAGCTGCACCTACCGCGCCATCGAGGGAATGGAACGGGTGAGCATCGTGGTCATCGCCGCCAGCGACGCCACGTCGGCCCGCAGCGCCTTCGAGCTCGAGAAGACCCAGGCGGTCACGCAGATGAACGTCACACCCGTGGAGGTGACCGGCCTCGGCGACGCCGCGTTCTGGGAAGGCGGCATGTACAACAAGCTGCGGGTTCTCGCGGGACGGGTGGGGCTCAGCATCGGCATCACCGGCCAAACCACCCCGGACGGAAAGCTGCGCACCGCCGCCGAGACCGCGATCAAGCGCCTGCGCTGACCACCCGTGACGCGGCGCGGCGCGAGCTGAGGATTTGCTGGCTCGCCTCGGGGGGGCTCGGGTATGCTGGCCCTCACCCCGGACGCCAACCGGGGGTCCCGAGTGGGCCGGCGCACGCCGAATGCGTGTGCGAGCGCCCAAGGCAGCCATCGGGGCCCGCGGCGTAAGCTCACATGGCAAACCCGGACCGCACGTTCTTGCGGCGCCATGGGTGGCGCTGATGCGAATGTTGGGTGGCAGGCGGTCGAAGGCAGTGCTCAGGTCCCGGTGAGCGGACGGAGATCCAGCCTCCCATGGAAGCCTCCGCGACTCTGCCCCAGCTCGAAGCCATCACCACCTTGGACGAAGAACGAGCCCGGCAACTTCAGGTTGCGCTCAAGCGTCACGCCGGCAGCAAGATGCTGGTCATCTTGAGCGGCTTTCCGGACCCGGACGGGATTTCCTCGGCGCTGGCCCACCGTTATCTGGCGGCGGAGCACGGCATCGAGACGACTATCCTGACGTTCCGCGACCCGAGCCACCAGGAAAACCGGGCCCTGCTCAAGACGCTCGACATCGAGCTCACCCTCCACCACGAGGATCTCGATCTCACGCCCTACTCTTGTTACTCGCTGGTCGACTCCCAGAAGATCAACACGCCCATCGACGCCGCTCTCAAGGGCAAGGCGTTCGTGGCGTTCGTGGACCACCACAAGCGCACCAGCGACGTTCCCGCCGAGTTCGTGGACATTCGCGAGGACGTCGGCGCCACGGCGTCGATCTACGCTTCGTACCTGCGCCAGCGCCACCCCAAGGGCCTCGACCGCAAGGACGAGATCCAGGTCCAGATCGCCACCGCGCTCGCCCACGGCATCCGCACCGACACCCAGAACCTGATCGAGGCCACGCGCTTCGATCTGGCCGCGGTGATGTTCCTCGACTCGGCGGTGAGCAAGGACCTGCTGCGCAAGATCAGCCGCCAGGCGCTGAGCCCGGAAATCATGGAGCTCATCCGCCGCGCCCTCGAGAACAAGCAGATCTACGACAACTACATGCTGAGCGACGTGGGCTTCGTGCGCAGCGAGGACCGCGACGGCATCCCGCAGGCCGCCGACTTCCTGTTGCGCCGCGGCGGAACCGACACGGTGCTGGTGTTCGGCATCGTCGACGGCAAGGCGATCGACGGCAGCCTCAGAACTTCGAGTGAGGTGGTGGACCCGGACTCGTTCCTCAAGAAGACCTTCGGCATGGACGAGAGCACGGGGCGCTACTACGGCGGCGGCAACCTCAAGGACAAGGGCGGCTTCCAGATCCCGCTCGGGTACCTCGCGACCCATCCCGATCGCGAGCTCACGTGCCGCCTGGCGCGCGAGCTGGTGAGCAAGCGCTTCCGCGAGGCGATCGGCAAGGCCAGCGAGACTTGAGCCTTTCGTCGCGGCTCGCCGGTCCCGGATCGCAGGGGCGGTCGTGAGGCCGCCCGTTCCTGGGAATCGCCGCCGTCGTGAGCGGTGAGCCTGCCTCGGAACGATGACCAGCATCTCGCGAACCACGGCCCGCCTCGGGCGGCGAACCCGCGCCCAGCGCCGCTACCAGGCGGTGCTCTGCGATCTCTTCGAGACCATCGTCACCTTCGATCGCGGCGGCCTTCCCGTGCTCGCCGTCGGCGATCGGTCCGTCCCGAGCACCGTCCCGGTGCTCGTCGAGATCCTGGCCGACCGGTGGGCGCATCCTCCCGCCGAAACCATCCTGCGCACGCTGGTGGAGGTGTCGAACGAGATGCAGGCCGAGAAGGAGGCCGATCTCGTCGAGCGCTCGTCACGGGTGCGCTTCGACCGTGTCCTCGAACGGCTCGACGCGCCCGAATCGGCGCGTGAGCCCGCCTTCGTGGATCGGCTAGTCGACTGCCACATGGCGCTGCTCGCCCGCTGCACCGTGCTGCCCGATTCCCACGGCGCGGCGCTGGTACGCCTCGCGGCCAGCCATCGGTTGGCGCTGGTCTCGAACTTCGATCACGCGCCCACGTGCCTCGCGATCCTCGATCGCCTCGACATCGCGCGCTTCTTCGAGGACATCGTGGTGTCCGACGCGGTGGGGAGGGTGAAACCGCATCCGTCGCTCTTCGAGGCACCACTGGCGCGCATGGGCATCGCCGCGGGAGACGCGCTCTTCGTCGGCGATACGCCCGATGCCGACGTGCTCGGCGCCAAGCAAGCCGGGATGGACGCGGCCTGGATCAACGCCAAGGGGCGCGAGCTCGATCCCGAGCTGCCCGAGCCCGACTTCGAGATCGCGAGCTTCGCCGAGCTTCCGGACCTGCTCGGTTGAGCAGCTCCTGCGCTCGGTCGCGAGGCTTCACGTCGACGGCGGATCGCCGGGTGCGGCCGCTGGTACCGGTGGTGCAGCCGCTTCGGCGGCGGGCTTGGGCGCGGCGGGTGCGGGCTTGGCGATCGGCTTCTTGGGCTTTTTCTCGGGGATGGGTTTGAGCTCGCGGGCGGGGACGCAGTTCCGCCACCAGAAGTCTTCCTTGAGCTCGAAGGTGATGCCGACGTTGCCGTTACCGAAGGCTTTGGTCACGCGGCATTTGCGCTGGGCGTAGAGGTAGTTCTGGCCCTCCACGATCTTGTCGTAGCCGACGATCTCGTCCGGACCGTCGGGCGTGCGCTTGGCGAGGCCGATCTCCTGCACCCCTTCGAGACCCTGCGCGGGCACCCAGCGCAGCGTGTCGGTGAGAAAGAACTGTCGTGCGGGACCCTGCGGAGCGGTGGCCATGGCGATGCCTCCCGAGCGAGCGAGAAACGTAGCGCGCCGCGCAGCGCGGCGGAACCGTCGCGCGACGCCGTCCCGCTCAGCGCGAGCTGAGCTCGACGGCCGTGGGCACGATCGCCGGTGGATTGCGCGGTTGGACGATGCGAATGCTGAGCGCGCGCGCCTCGGTGGCCGGAAACCGCGCTTCGACGAACGACCCGCGCGTGGCGTGGATCGATGCTCCGTCCCACGCGTAACCGGTCCAGATCTCGCCGGTCGAGACCAACTCGTGGAGCTCGCCGTTCTCAGTCGATGCGGCGATCGCGAGGCCCGGGAGATGATCACGCTTCTTGAGGTCGAGCACGATGCGAAGCGCCGCCACGTGGGCGGGCGCGCCGAGGTCGACGGACCATGCGTACGAGGTGGCGTCGCGGACGAGCGGCGGCGCCGCGCCCGCTGGCGTCGCCAACGCTTGCCAGGAACGCGCCTCGCGCGCGATGGCGATCACGTTCACGAAGCCCTCGCGTTCGATGCGCACGGGTGCCGCGCCGAGCAAGCGATACGTCTCGAACGCGCGCTCGGCGAGCGCAGGTGGCACCACGAGTCGCGGCATCGTGCTCGGCGTCGCGTCGCTCTCGTTGCGGCGAAGCAGGACCGCGGAGGTCGCGCCCTGGCTCGCGAGCAGCGTGGCATCCCAGCCCGCGAGCCCGCGGTAGATCGGCGAAGTGAAGATGCCGGCCCATTGCTCCGGCAGGGCCTCGCTCGATTCGAGGAGCGCGTCGAGGCCGATCACGTTCCGCTGACTGTAGAAGACCGCGGTCTGGAGCTGCCGGCCCTCGTAGGCAATCGACTGCGAGGGATCGGTCGCGTCGCGGATGGCGGGCGCCACAGCGCGCACCGCAGCCGCCGACCCCGGATGTTCGAGCACGTCATCGAGATCGGTACCTGCTGCCAGCAGGGCTGCCGCGCCGAATGCGATCACTCCCACTCGTGCGAGCGGTGGTCCGGTGTCCTCGTAGAACACCAGCGCGAGCGCGACGACGGCGAGCGCCGCGGCGACTGCCACCGGCACGAGCGAGGTGGACGCACGATCCATCGCCCACGTCGACCAGCCCGTCGCCGCGCCGAGCAGGAGCCAGCCGAGCGCGGCTCGCGTGCCGCGGGCACGCGCGAGGGCACGCAATCCCACGCCTGCCGCCAGTGCCAGCGGCAACGCCGGGATCAGCACGTAATGCGCATTGGGTGGGCGGATCGTCGCGAGCGTGCCGAGCGCGGCGGCGGCGAATGCGATGAGCAGCGCGGGACGCCGCCATTCGCGTCGTGACGTGGGGTCGAGCCGCGCCGCGAAAGGCGCCAAGAGCGCCGCCGCGGGAAGCAGGTCGAGCTGGTCGGCGAGCCTTCGCCCGTAGAAACCGAGAAGCGCGGGCCACGGCATCCTGCGCGCCAGCCGGTTGGCGGTCTCGCCCTTCCAGAAGACCTCCACGAACCCATCGTGGTGGCGAAGCGCGTTCCAGGCCGCCCACGGTGCGATCACCACCGCCGCCATCGCCACTCCCAGCCACAGCCCTGGGCGCCTGAGCGGTGCCAGGTTTCCCGTGAGCGCGATCCACACGAGCACCACCAGTGGCGCCAGCACGCCCGCGAGCCCCTTGGCGAGGATCGCGATTCCCACTCCCAGACCGGCGCGGACGTATCGCGCTTCGACGCATGCGAGCATCGCGTCCAGGGTGGCGGCGTAGAGCAGCATGTCGGCGGTGGCGTAGCGCGCGCGCACCAGGAAGAGACCGCTGCCGAGAAGCGCCACCACGGCGAGCGCGCCGGCGTGCGGATCGGCCATCCAGCGCCCGAGACGGTAGAGCGCGATCAGCAGCAAGCCTGCTGCGATCGCGACCGGCAGCCGAGTGGTCAGCTCGCTCACGCCGCCCACGCGGTACGCGGCGGCGATGAGCCAGTAGTTGAGCGGCGGTTTGCGGTAGTCGGGCGTCCCGTTGAAGTAGACGGTGAGGGGCTCGTCATTCGTGAGCATCGCGAGCGCACGCGACCCGGTGAGCGGCTCGTCGAACTCGTGCAGCGCTCGATCGCCGAGGCGGTAACCGACGAGCAGCGTTGCTGCAGTCGCCAGGCACACGGCCGCCACGCAGACACGAAGCGAGCGACGGGTGGCCGGGTAGGGGGACAGAGCTCCGCCCACACTCGAAATCGCTCTCATCGCGCGCACGGCCTCACGCGGAATGAGCGATCTCGGCCACGGCGCTCGCCAGGGCGTCGATCTCGCGCTCGGTGGTGAGCGGGCCCGGCGAGGCGCGCAGCGTGCCGGACGGAAAGGTACCGAGACGGCGGTGTGCCGCGGGGGCGCAGTGAAGACCCACGCGTACGCGAATACCCCAATCGTCCTCGAGGCGTGCCGCGACGAGGACCGGGTCGGCATCGCGGATCACGAACGAGACCACCGGAACTGCGTTCGCGGCATCGCCCGGTCCCCACACGTCGACGCCGCCGATCGCCCGTAGCCTTCGTTCGAGCATTCGGGCCAGCGGCTGCGCGCGCTCGTGAAGCGTTGCGATGCCTTGCTCGGCCACGAACGCCAGCGCCTCGCCGAGGCCCGCGATTCCCGGTGTGTTGGGCGTTCCCGATTCGAGCGCATCCGGAAGCTCGCGCGGTTGCTCTTCGGACTCCGACTTCGATCCGGTGCCACCGGCGAGGACCGGATCGATCCGGACCCCGTTGCCCACGGCCAGCAAGCCAGTGCCTTGTGGACCCCAAAGCCCCTTGTGCCCCGAGCAAGCGAGCCAGCCGATCCCCAGACGATCGACGTCGAGCGGCAGGTAGCCGGCCGATTGGGCCGCGTCCACGCCCAGCCGTGTGCCGCGCGCCGCGCACCAGTCGGCAATCGCTGCGAGATCGAGCGCCCGTCCGTCGACGTTCGAGGCGTGATTCACCACGACCCAGCGCGTGGTCGAACGTGCATGGCGATCGAGCTCGGCGACGAAAAGCCGGCCGTCGGCGAGGTGGGGGGCCACGCCCACCTCCACGCCGAGCCTTCGCAGACGAGCCAACGGCCGCGCCACGGCGTTGTGCTCCATGTCGGTGGTGAGCACGTGATCGCCCGGCGCGAGGGTACCCGCGAGCGCCAGGTTGATCGCCAGCGTCGCGCCGCTCGTCAGCACCACGCGCGCGGCGTCGCCGACACCGAGGAGCCGTGCGGCGCGCTCGCGGGTCGCGAACACGATGCGGTTCGCGTCGAGCACGCCGACGTGACCGCCGCGCGCCGGGCTTCCCGCGACCTCGCGCAGGCAACGTTCCACCGCCCGAATCACGCGCTCGGGTTTCGGGAAGCTCGTGGCGGCGTGATCGAGGTAGATCATTTCGCTAGCCCTGAAGTATTCGCTTCGCGCTTACTTCAGGGCTAGCTTCTCACGCGTATCGAGACGACGGAACGCTGCGTCGCGTCCGATCGCCGCGCGGTTTGATTGGTCGATCGCGCGGTGAGAAGCTCGCGCGTCATGCGCTTCCCATCGATTCCTTCGTCGACGCGTCGTCTCGTTTGGTCGTTCGGCACCGTCGCGCTCCTCGCGGCGCTCGCGGCTCCGCGCACCAGCCGCGCCGACGACGATCTCATTCTCGACTCGATGAAGCGTGAGCTCGATCGCAGCAAGAAGGAGCTCACCCTCGAGCACTACCAGCGTCCCTACTTCATTTCCTACGTGCTCGAGGACGAAGACGTGCGCCGCATGGGCGCGGTCTCGGGAGCCATCAACGAGCGGTCCGCCAGTCACCGGCGTCGTCTCTACGTGGAGGTGCGCGTCGGTACGCCGCACTTCGACAACACCATGGTGGATCCGCCCGACATGGACCTCGAGAGCGAGTCGAGCGACGTCTACGGTTTCCGCCAGGCGCCCCTCGACGACGATCCCGACGCACTGCGAACGGCGCTCTGGCGGCTCACCGATGCCGCGTACAAGGACGCGCTCGCCGAGCTCGCGGCCAAGCAGGGCAAGCGCGTGTTCGAGGTCGACCCCAACGAGACCGTCGACGACTTCGCGGGCCGCGATCCGGTCCGTGCCAGCGAGCCCGAGACGCCGCTGGTGGTGGACGAGGAGCGCTGGCTGCCGCTTCTGCGCCGCGAGACCGCGTTTCTGCGCTCGTTCGAGCACCTGACCGAGGGCTCGATGATCTTCGACGTGCGCCGCGAACGCCGCTATTTCGTGCAGACCGACGGCACGCGTCTCGTCACCGAGGATCAGTACTGGTCGCTCTACGCCGAGGCCAACGCCACGGCGCCCGACGGCATGAAGCTCTCGCGGACCCGCACGTTCTACCATCGGGCGGCCGAGCTGATGCCCACGGACGCGGCCATCCACGACGAGATCGCCGGCATGGCGCGCGAGACGCTCGCACTGCGCGACGCGCCCGTGCTCTCGCCGGAAGCCGCCCCGGCGCTTCTCGATCCCTCGGGCACGGGCGTCTTCTTCCACGAGGCCGTCGGCCATCGTCTGGAAGGCGAGCGCCAGCGCAGCAAGGCGAGCGGCCAGACCTTCACCGCCAAGCTCGGCCAGCAAGTCGTGCCGACCTTCATCTCCGTGGTCGACGATCCCACCGTCGCACAAGTGCGTGGCTCGAGCCTCTACGGGCATTACCGCTTCGACGAGGAGGCGACGCCCGCGTCCAAGGCGGTGCTCATCGAGAACGGAATCTTGAAGGGCTATCTCATGAGCCGCACGCCAGTGCCCGGCTTTCTCACTTCGAATGGTCACGGGCGCTCGGACGGGAAGCGCGATCCCATCGGTCGCATGGCGAGTCTCGAGGTGAGTGCCTCGGAGAGCGTGTCCGCGGCGCGGCTGCAAGAGATCCTGCTCGACGAGGTGCGCAAGCAGGGCAAGCCGTTCGGTCTGATCCTCGAGGACGTGACCTCGGGCGAGACCAACACGTCGCGCCAGAGCTACCAGGCGTTTCGCGCCACGCCAGGGCTCGCCTACCGCGTCGATCCCGCGAACGGCGGGAGGACGCTGGTGCGAGGTGTCGAGATCGTGGGGACGCCGCTCGCCGCCATCTCACGAATCCTGGCCGCCGGCGACGACGTGCGAGTCATGAATGGGTACTGCGGCGCCGAGTCTGGCTACATCCCGGTCACCGAGATCGCGCCGTCGGTGGTGGTTCAGGGCATCGAGCTGCAGCGACTGTCCACGCCCTTGCGACGTCCGCCGCTCCTCGCACCACCGGTGTTGCTGCGACAAGCGCCGTGACAGGCTGCTGAAAGACTCGCAGCGGCGAGTTAGCAGGCTGCTGAAATACTTGCAGTCGCGAGTTTTTCGAGCCTGCCGACGCTTCCTCGGGGGTCTCAACCAGACCCCCGCCCCACGAAAAACGCGGTGCTCAAAGGGCCCCACCCCCGAGCCGACTCGCTACGCTCGTCGGCGCGCCTCTGGCGCGTGCCTTTTTCAGTAGCCTGTTAGTCGAGGCCGTCGAGGTTTCCCCAGGGGGCTTTCCAGCCCTCCGCCCTGCTGACGCGTGCCGCCATCACCGGCCCGGTAACCGAAGCGCCGGGAGATCTCGCGTTCGCTCGTACGGTTTCGGCATTCGGGTTCGGGCGGCGCATCCGAGCGCCCGCGGTTGGGACGATCGTCGGCGAATCCCGACACGAACCTTAGGGAAGGCCTTCACGGCCACCCGCGCGTCGCTCACACTCGTTCGTACGGGTCGAAGAGCTTCTTGTACTCGTCGAGCGCCGAGCGATCCGTCATGCCCGCGATGTGATCGGCGACCGCGCGCTCGAGCCCTTCGTGCTCGATCCTGCGCTGCACCGCAGGCGGCATCTGGCGCGGATCCGAGCAATACGCCTGGAAGAGCTCGCGCAAGAAGCGCTGGGCCTTGGCCGACATGCGCATCACGCGGTGGTGATCGTAGAGGTTGGCCTTCAGGAAGCGCTTGAGCTCGGCGTTGAGCGCCGCCATGTCGGCGCCGAAGGTGACCAGCGGCTCCTTCGCGGCGCGCACGTCGTCGAGTGTTTGGATGCCGAGCCGCTGCAGATTCTCCTCGCTGGCGCGGATCAGATCCATCACCTGCCAATTGATGATGCAGCGGATCACTTGGTAGAGGACCAGGTGCGGCTCGAGCTTGCGTTCGCGCTCGACCACGGCGGCGTGGGCGTCGCGCCACAGCCGTACGGAGGCGAGCTGCTCGAACGTGAGCATTCCCGAGGTGATGCCGTCATCGACGTCGTGGTTGTTGTAGGCGATCTCGTCGGCCAGGTTGGCGATGGTCGCCTCCAGGCACGGCGCCAGGCTGGGATCGTACTGAGCGATGGTGGGATGTCTCGGCCGCTTCGAATGCTTGGCGATGCATTCGCGAACCTCCCACGTGAGGTTCAGACCCGGAAACGCCGCGTAGCGTTCCTCGAGCTCCTCCACGATCCGCAGGCTCTGCACGTTGTGCTCGAAGCCGCCGTGATCGCGCATCAGCTCGTCGAGGACGCGCTCGCCCGAGTGACCGAATGGCGTGTGGCCGAGATCGTGGGCGAGGCTCACGGCCTCCGCGAGCTCCTCGTTCACTCGCAGCGCGCGTGCGATCGAGCGCGCGATCTGCGTGCCTTCCAGCGTGTGGGTGAGGCGGGTGCGGTAGTAGTCGCCTTCGTGATTGACGAAGACCTGCGTCTTGTATTCGAGGCGCCGGAACGCCGCCGAGTGGATGATGCGGTCGCGGTCGCGCTGAAACGCGGTGCGCACCGGATCTTCGTTCTCGGAGTAGCGACGACCGCGTGAGAGGCGGCTCTTCGCCCCGTACGGCGCCAGGTTCGTGAGCTCGAGCTCTTCGTACGCGTCTCGGCTGCGCACGGCACGTCCTTTCG
>CAYVDO010000114.1:11185-19394 GCA_964450125.1 uncultured bacterium | reverse complement strand
GGTTGCGTCGTTCGACGGAGCTGACGCAGCGCTTTCGATCGCTCTGGCCGAGCTCGTCGCACACGCGACCAGAACGGCGACTACGAGCGCCTTCCACCACCCGCGCCGTGCGTGGCTACGCGGGACTCTCAGGTCCGCCTCAAGCATGGGAGATTCTCCTTCTCCTACTTGTTCAATCCGGATCGGTGGGTTCGCCATCGGTATCGATCTCGTGGCCTGCGGGCCTGCGAAGCTCGCCCGTTTGCGGGCCTTGCTACCCATCAGCTCTGCTTCTGTTCTTTCTCTTCTGGGTTCCGCAGAAGCAGCGGGATCTCCTGACGACGCTCGCCTCCGCGCTGGTCCTTGTACGTCTCAACGACGATGACCCGATCCTCCTCGATCCGCGCGACCCTTCCCTTCCAACGGCCGATCGTGGTGCCGAGCTCGATGATGTAGCCGCGCCCGGTGGAGTCCTCGACCATCGCCTTCGGCGCTCCGGGCGTCTGAATCACAGCGGTCAGCTTCCACTCGACCACATCCAGCTCTTCTAGCGGCGTGGCTGGCGGACCGACCGGCGCCTCGGCGGCTGCGGTCTCTGCGACACGGTTGTCAAACATCTCCTGCGGCGGACGGAAGGGATCCCGCTTGCCGCCCGGATCGTAGGAGTATTCCTCGAATGTCTGCTCTTCCTCGACTGCGGCGATCGTGGGCTCGGGCGCCTTCGGCGCTGGGGCGGAGGCTGGCTTTGCGGCCTGGTCGGCCCCGGAAGTGCAAGCCGCTGCGCCCAGGAGTACGAGCAGGACTCCTGCGGACGTCGCTTTGTGGATTCGCATGCGCGTCACCCGTTCTCGAATGCAGTGCCTTCTGAGCACTCCAGACGTAGGCTCACCAAGATCTCAGCCGGCGCCCGCCTGCAGGAAGCGGTACGTCGTGATCTTTCCCTTTGCGGCGAGCGCGACGAACCCACCCGCCTGCTGATCGGTCTTTATCACGGAGAGGTCGGTGAAGTTTACGATCCGGTGGAGCTTCGCGAGCTTGTCCAGGAAGACCGCCAGCTGCGCAAACTCACCGGTGACGTTGATCGTGACCGGAACCTCAGCGTAGAACTCCTGCGGCAGTTCGGGCTGCGGCTCGAAGACTTGCAGCTCGAGTCCGGATTGCTCGACCAAGTTCGACACGCTGAAGAGCAGCTCGGGAATCTCTCGCTCATTGGGCAACATCTTGATGGCTTGCGCGAGCTTGGCGTCGAGCTTTTCGTACTCACGCCTGAAGGCATCGAGGTTGGCGGCGATGATCTCTTTCTCGGCCTTTTCGTTGGTCAGCTTGTTGATCTCGTCGTCTTTGGCCTGGATCTCGGACCGCTTCGGCATGTAGCCCAGATACAGATACAGACCCAGAATCGCCACGAGCAGTACCGACAACACGATGAGCTTCTTCTGAAATGGGAGCTCGATCAGCATTTCATTCGTCAAGGCCATGAGTTCCCCCGCAGCACGCGCACCACATACGCGACGGCACAACGTACTGCTTGCATCAGCTCAGCCCTCATCGCCGCCACCCTTCGCTGGGCCGCCGGCCCGCTTGGGGGGCGGGGCAGCGGGCTTCGGTGCGGGCGGGGCCGACAGAACCGAATGGGCCGTAATCTCGAAGTTTCGCACGCGCTTCTTGTTGATATCGACCGGCCGGATGAAAAGCAGCTCGACACCCTGAAAGTACGGCGACGTCTCAAGCTTCTGCAGGAACTGCGAGATGCTCTCGTCGTCAATCCCGTTGCCCGTGATGCGGATCTGCCCGCCCTCCTCTGAGTACTTGGTGACCCAGACCTCCTCGGGCACCTTCATACTCAGGTCGTCTAGAATCCGGACGGGACCCGTCTTTTGCCTCCTGAGCTGCTCGATGATTCCAATCTTCTGGCGCAGCTTTTCCTGCTTCGCCTTGAAGGCGTCGACCTCCTTCACCTTTCGCTGCAGCTCCTCGATCTCAGCCTTGAGCTTCGTGATCTGATCCTCACGCGCCTGAAGCTTTGCCGCCTGCGCCGTGCTCAAAAAGATGATGACGGCTGCCACGGCCACGAGCGCCACGACCGAAATAATGACGAACTCGCGATTTCTCGAGTCTCGCTTGACGGACTTTGCCGGCAGCAGGTTGATCTTGATCATCGGACGTTCTCCGCGCCTCGATTTACTGCGGACGTTCCGCGCGAGCCTCTCAGAGCTTGTCGCCCAGACGCCTGAGCGCCAGCCCAATCGCGACCGCGGCCGCGGGGCCGACCGAATTCAGGTACTCGGCGTCGAACTTGCCCGAATCACAGTGGATCGCGTTGAAGGGGTTCGCGATCTCGACAGGCAAGCCGAGCTTGTCTTGCATGGCCTGCACCAACCCCCGCGCCCGCGAGCACCCACCAGACAGCACGACCTTGTTGATTCGATCGTCTCCCGCGGACGAACTGAAGAACTGGATCGATCGCTGGATCTCGCCGATCAACGCGTCGTTCACTCCGGCGATGATCTTCTCGACGTCACGCTGGTTCACACCCTCGACTTCCTGCCCGACCTTCGCCACCTCGGCGTCCTGGTAGCTCAGATTCAGCTTCTTCTGTATCTCTTCGTTGTACTGGTTGCCACCAAACGAGACGTCACGAGTGAAGTTACTCACCCCACCCTTGGTGAAGTTGATGTTCATGACGCTCGCACCGATGTCTATCAGCGCCAAGACCTCGTCCTGAACGACGGGGTAGTTGATCTCGTACATATTCTCGATAGCGAACGCATCCACGTCCACGATCACCGGCGTCAGCCCTGCCTCGCGAATCACGTCGACGTAGTCGTTGATCAGCTCCTTTTTGGCGGCCACCAGCAAGACCTCCATTTGCGTCTGATCCCCAGGCACCGGCCCGAGGATCTGGAAGTCCAGATTCACGTCGCTGATCTCGAATGGGATGTACTGCTCAGCCTCCCACTGGATCGACTCCTCGAGTTCCTCTTGGCTCATGACTGGCAGGTTGATCTTGCGGATGATGAGCGAGTGGCCAGACACCGACGTCGCCACCTCGGTTGCCTTGACCTGGTGGGTCTTGACGAGGTCTTCGATCGTGTCGATCACGGTCGTCGCGTCGATGAGCGCGCCATCCACGATGGCCTCTGGCGGTAGCGCGGCCATGCCGAAATTCACGAGCTCGTACCCGCCCTTACCTTCCTTAAGTTCAACCAGTTTGATAGCCGATGAGCCGATATCTAGGCCAAACAGGCTGGATTTTCGCGAGAAGAGCATCGACCGCCACCTCCGTGCGGAGCGGCACGTAGCCCCGCCGGGAATCGGATCGGCGGCATTGTAGGAGCCGCCCTTCTGCAAAGTCAACGACTTTTTTCCGCTTTTCTCCCCCGCACAGGCAGACGTCTGGGCCGGGGGGCGAGTCGCGGGCGCGCATGGGCGCCCGTGCTCCCTCGAATCGCGGAGCGGCACGGGGCCGGCCCTCGTTGAGCCGACCCCGTGACTCGGTATCCGCCGGACCCCATGAGGGGGCGGCGCACGACTACGCCGTCAGAACGGCTCGCGCCAGTAGAGCGTCTCCATCGGGATCTGTGGCGCCGGGGGCTCCTGACCTGTGATCACGTGGTAACGCAGGAAATCGGGCGGGAAGCCGTCGGGGGGCGCGCCGAGGGCCTTGTAGCCGGCGGCATTCGCCACCGCCACCGGGTTCTCGGGGGCGACGTAGTACTTGCCGGAGCCGACCTGAGTGGTCCCGCCCTGGAGGGTGAAGTTGATCAAGCCACCCGTGTCGAAGTCGAAAGCGAGAATCGAGCCCGTCCCGACGTTGTAGCAGACATTCGATACGGCGGTCGGATCGACCGGCCGCATGGTCTCGACGAAGACGGCACCTGCGAGAATGGCAGGCGAGCCGAGGATCCGTTCGCTACCGAGGGCATTCGCGATGCCCGAACCTGCGTTGTTGGCGAGGCACTGGTAGTATCCGCCGGTTCGGGTCGGGGGATGCGAGGCCGACGCAGGTTCCTGCCGATCCGTGATCGCCGGATAGGTAGTCGAAGGCAGGGTTCGGTTGTCCAGGTCGCCGTTGACGTTCCCCGACGGCGGGTCTCCAGCCGAGTCGATTGCGGCGGAACCGTCGTCACATTGCGTCTCGTCGTCGAAGTCCAAGTACTGCGCCGTACCCTGGTAAGCGTCGTCGACGATCGAGAAGATCCGGAACTTCTCGTCCGACCCGATCTCGTCCGCTGGATACAGCCCCTCGGCGACGTCCTTGGAGCCAAAAGCCATGCTTCCGTCGCCGAACTCGACCCAGATGGGCGGCGGATTCCCGAGCAGCGTCTGGCTGCGCGCCGGCGTCAGCGACGGCCGGCTCACGATCGGATGTGCGGTATCCACGGTGTTCGTGTCGCCGCCGGGGAAGAACACCACTTTCGCCTCGACGTCATCCGACACCCCGTTGGTGAAGCGACCCCGCCACAGACGGCCTCCGAGGTCGCCCCAATAGAGCACGTCCGCCCGCTGGCCGGCGTAGGTGGAGTCGTCCGCCGTCGTGATGTCTGCACCGACGATGCTGGTTCGAAACGGCGCCACGTTCTGGCCACCCGTACAAGACGCGCCCGAGCCGCCGATGCAGATGGGGCCAGCATTTGGACCGGTGATGATGCTGGCGTCGGATATTTGCAGCGGCAGTCCGTTCGGGGATGTGCTGTCGAGGTCGATGAGCTGACCGGACGGGAGGTCGATCGCGAGCAGGTAGCCAGCGCCGCTCGCGGGCGTCGTGTTGCTGTCGACCGTCCCAGGCCCCGAGAGCACGTAGAGCGTCGGATTCCCTGCGCCCGACCTAGACCGCGTCACGAACGGGATCGACCAGGTCCGCCCGAGTCGATCCAAGTCGTCGTCGTCCAGCCCGTTGTCCTCGCAACCCACGGTGCTCTGTCGCTCCGACAGGTCGTCGCAGAGCGTCGCGTCGCTGATGATCGGGTTGCCGATGGCATCGTGGCCGTCGTCCTTGAACTCGTCGTATTCCCAGATCAGCGTCGGGTACGTGTAGGTGACCGCCGTGCCCGTGGAATCCACGTCCTGGATCCCCATCGACTCGGATGGATCCGTCACGTCGAGTGCGAGGTAGCCGTGCCCGCCGTTCCGATCGCCGATCACCAGCACCGTTCGCCAGCCATAGAGCGGTGCGCCCTCGGTGTTTGGGTAGAGCTTGGCGTCGAAGATGCGGGCCGTGAGATCGAGACCGTCTTCGTGGATGCGGTTCGAGTTGGCGTTCGTGGTGCCGTACGAAGCGTTGGCGTAGCGCTTGAGGCGGCTCAGCATCTCGTAGGGCCAGACCGCAAAAAGCTCGCCCCCGGCCTTTGCGCTCGCCGTATTGACCGCGGCTCCTTGGACGTGGATCGAGTTGTCGCCGTCGACGTTGAATGCATGCAGCGATCCGCCGTTGGTGCCGATGTACGCCACTCTCGGACGATCGAGCACTTGCGCCTGGTACTCCTCGAAGTCCGAGAGTCCGTCGGCATCCGCGTCGGCATCGTTGGGCTGGAACGAGAGCGACGGACCGACGATGACCGGGCTCGAATTGACCGAGTCGTAGAGTCGCCACACGCTGTTGCCAGTCGTCGCGTCCCCGTCGAAATCTCGCGGGCGATAGCCGCCGCCCGGCGTCACCGCTCCCGTTACCGTTCCGATCTGCGCGTCCGTCATTCCGATCGTGTACGCGATCAGCGCCTCGGCGCTGCCGTCACGATTGGTACCCGAAGGGCCATCGAGGAAGAACGGCGCGCCCGTCGTGTGGACGTTGGTCAGCGACGTCCGCGGATTACCCGTGCAGGCCGACTCGTGTGCATACTGTCCGCCGGCCGTGGTCAGATCCAGATTCGCAGTGGCGAAGGCAACGAGCTCGTCGCTACCTTTGATCTGGCCGTCACAGTTGATGTCGACGGCAGCAAACGTGTTTCGCGTCTGCGCGATCGCGGACAGGTCACGCGCGGCAAGCAACGAGCCCGCCTCCCAGAACGCGAGCGGTTGGCCGGACTGCGTGATGCTGCGGGCGAACAGGAACCCTTGCCAGCTCTGCGGCTTGTAGCGCGCGTCGATGACCACGTCCTTGAGCCCGGTGGCGTCCGAGCGCGCGATTCCCAAGGCGAGGACACCCGTGGGAATGACAGCATCGCCACTGAACTTCACGTCGTTGAAGATCGCGCGGAGCGCGTTCTCGATGTCCTCGAAGCTCTGCGCGCTGTAGTAGCTGTTGGTCCCGCCCGCCGCCGCGACCTTCGCGACGGCCTGCTTTGTCTCCGCGTCCCAGCCCGCGTCCAGTCCGACGACGTAAGTCTTGGCTTCGGTGGACGACGCGCGCATTGCAGCCGCAATGTTCTCCGGGCAGGTCTTCGATGCAGTCGCGTTCGACGGAAACGGCTGTGATGGCGAGTCCGGGTAGCCCGGCAGGCGCTCACCGATCGACGTGGCGCACGAGGCATCGGCGCAAGAATCAGGGCTGTCGGTAATGACGACGAGAGCGTTCGAGCTCCCACACGCGTTCGAATCTGCGCTGAAGATCCCCGAGTTCAACCCGCTCACGCTGTTCGGCAACGTCGATGATGCCCCCGGGCAATCGCCATTCGTGCCACAGGCATCGCGCAGGATGCCCGACAGAGACATCACGCCGCCGGGCGTGCCGTAGCGCGTGTCGACCGAGGTGCGGAACGTGGCGTTGTCATCGGCCAGCGGCGATTGGAACGCGGTACCGGACGAATTGTCGCGTCCGAGCCCCATGCACTCGTGCCAGCGGTTGTCGTCGTTGAAGTTCCGATTGACGTCGGGACTCAGCAGCGCAAGCGACCGATCACAGGCCTCGTCCCCAACGGAGTTACAGCCAAAGCTCACGCTGCCGGGATTCGTCGATCCTGGCGCGTAGAAGTTCGCGACTCGCAAGTCGACGCGCAGCCGGTTCTCGGTGAAGTTGTTGTCGTTGTCGAAAGGGGGGTACAGCCCAGGGCTGATCTGATAGTTCTTGAAGAGTGCGAGTGACGCCTTCGGCGTACCTGTCGCCGCGTAGCTACCCCGGATGTTGTCGGCGTAGAAATCGTCGAAGCCGTCGGGCGTGGGATCGGGCTCGGCATCGTCCGCCAACGAGTCGCCCAAGTCGTCCAGATCGCAATTCAGGAACGAACCGTCGGCGAGCGTGCGATAACGGTTGAGGCCGAGAAAACCTTCGACCGCACACATCGACGCTCGCAGCTTGCTGTTGCGCCAGCGCGTGGTCGTGCTGCCCGGATCATCCAGCCGGATCGGGTGGTTGAACGCGAACCCCACCTGCGGATCCACGAACGGAAAATCGCCGTCGATGCGATGGAAGGGCGCGCCTCCACCAGACGTGGGCTGGTAGTTGAAACGCGCGTTGAGTTGGTACGTCGGGTCCGAGTCCCAAGGGTAGACCGAGCGATCGGTCACACCATCTCCGGTACCCGGCGCGGTGAGGAGCTCACAGTTGGCGCCTGCCCGGGCACAGATATCCCCCGATCCGTCCGGGCCATTGTAGTCGTTGGCGCCTTCCGCATACGTGGTCCCGAGGTACTGCGGCACCACGCCACCCCCGGTAGCGAGTCCCTCGGCGCACTTGTCCATGAAACACGAACCCGACGACGACGTGAAGTCGATGTCCGGGAAGTTGCGCAACATGAACGACTGATACTGGTCACCGGCCGTGCCCGACGCGTCGTCGAACAGATTGACGTTGTGGATGTCGGTCTGAATTGGTCCGAGCCCGTCCACGGCACTCGTCGCCGTGGCATTGCCGCAGTAGAGTCGGAGGAGCGCAGGGTTGAAGAGCGTCGGCGAAGCGCCGTAGCTCGATGCCGTCGCGCCGCCGGTGCACGCGCAGCTCGCGCCGATGCAGCCCGTGGTCGGAATGGTCTCGTTGAAGTCGCCGGCGAGAAAGTCGGCACGTCCGGTCGCGATGTTCTCCATCATGCTGCCAGAGTGGCCGACGACGATCGCCAGCTTGGCCGTCTGCGGGTTGACGTTGCCGCTTTGCACCGCGGCAGGGTCTTGCGCCTGGAGGCTGGGCACGAACTCAACGGCCCGAGCGAGATCCGCGCTGGCGGCGCACGCCAGCAGCAACGACGTGACCAGCGAGAGCGTCCGTGAGCTACGATTCATCCGTTTCCTCCGTCGTCGGCTCGAGCGGAGCCGACCCCCTGCCGAACGCCTGGCCCCCCCGGGCCGACTCTCACGCAGC
>CAYVDO010000114.1:0-11175 GCA_964450125.1 uncultured bacterium | reverse complement strand
GACTTCGGGTCGTACGGCACGGAGAGGTAATCGTTCTCCGATGGCCCGATCATCCGAAACGCACGCCGCGTCCGGGATTCGAGGTTCGCCGTCGTCCCACACCCCTCCGCCAGCGAATGCGTCACGTACTCGTGCGACTGCGTATTGCCGATCTGCTCACCTTTGATGAGCGCCTGCTTCGACTCCCCGTGCAGTAACCGGACCTCGTAGAAATACTGGAATCGACCTCCGACGCTCGAGGCGCTCTGCACGATGCCGTCGGCAGTCGTCGCGGAAGAACACTTCGCCGAGGTGTCGGTGGCCTGCGGGCTACCGTCCAGATTCCCGCAGTTCTTGAGATTCCAGAACGTGAGCGGATTCGACGCGAACGCGTTGTTGGTGGTGTTCTTCCGATCGCCGCGACCCTGCAGCGCCTGCAGATCGAGACGCGCCGTCTGGATCCCCACGTCGGCGGTGTTGAGCAGCTTGTTGTAACAATTCTCGTTCGCAGTGATGCGAAGATCGGAAATCGAGGCGGTGACGGCACCGATTCCGATGACGGTGGTCGTGGCGAGGATCAAGAGGACCAGCACCAACGCGATCCCGCGTTCCGAGTTGCGGCGCTGCAGCGAGGAAGCGATGGATCTCATTCGGGGACTCCTTTCGGACGTTGCACATCTCGATCGCGGCGCGCGCCGTCGATTCAGCGAACCTGATTTCTGACCGTCGCGCTCGACGCGAGATGCCGGGCGCGAAAATCGACGTCGGCACCTCCCACCTGCGTCCCTGCGCGCGCGCGATCTTGCGCCCCGCCGGTGAGGTGGACGTCGACGCGAATGATGTTCTCGAGAATCTCCTGATTGACAGGCGCCGCCGCCACGCTCGATTGCGGTACCGCGGTCAGCGCCGTGAACTCGGCAGCGCTGAACTGGCAGTCGCCGTCAGTGTCACCGTAGAGCGCGTCCTCGGTGTTGTTCAGCGTACCGTCGCAGTCGTTGGTGATCTCGTCGTCGTCGTTCCGATCGATCCAGTAGGCGAAGGCGGGCCAGACACGATTGGCGGTGTCGCCGAGCTCGTCGACCAGCTGTGCAGCATCCGTACTGTTGTCGCTGCGGCAAGGACCACGCAGCCCGGAGGCGACTTTGGCGACTTGATCGTCGCCATTGTCCGTGGACACCGCGCTGGTGCGATTCATGGCCACGATCCGGTAGAGGTTGTAGAGCGGGTTCGCCGAGCCCGTCCCGGAGAGCTGCGCGTCCAGATCAGCACCGTTGATGGCGCTCGTCGCACAATCGTTGCTCACGAGCCCCTCATCGGCGGCATCGATCGACACGTCGCCGTCGATCCACCGGAAAGGGGACGCATCACGCGCCGTGGGGCTAGTCCTCGGGCTATCGAAAGTCCAGGTGATCAGCTCGGCATGGCTCGGAGACGTCGTCGGCGCCGCCGGTACCGTCGTGCCGTAGAAGCTCACGTCGTTGGGTGAATCGCCCATCGGGTTCGTCGTCTTGAGCCCGCAGGACACAGGCGGCGCGTCCACGCCGCTCAAGCTCGTGCGATAGCCCCAGCAGACGTCTTCAGCGACGCGTACGCCGCCGGCACCGCACAAGCAGCTCTGATTCACGTCTGCGTAGAAAATGAGCTGAAAGGGTGCTGCCTGCACGATCGCGGGCTGCCCGCCCGCGGTACGCAATCCCGCCAACCGAATCTCGCGCGTCACGGACTCCACCGCGACACGAAGGTTCTGGCCGATGTCGGAGATCTGCTCCGATGCGACGTACGAGTTGCGCTGCGAATCCATTGCCGCGTAGACGGTGACCATCAGGATCCCCGTCAGCGCCAGCGCGATCAGCAACTCGGCGATGGTGAATCCGTACGCGTCCGCGGCCCGCAGGCGTCCCCCGGCTCGTTTGAAGACCATCCCCCGCCCCCTTCTCACGTGCCGCGGCCGCAAGCGGCCCGCCATCGACACGTCGACCCGCTCACGCATAACGACTCAAGGCGCGAACGCCATGTTGTTGAGCTTGAACGTGGTGCGCAGCATCCGGAACCGGTAGCCGTTGTTGGCGGCGAACTGTGCGTCCGGCCGCTGGGTCTCGCCTCGCAGCGTCACAGCGATGCGCAACACCTGGTAGAGCTCGGTCTGGGTCAGCGCGCCGGCGCTGGTGGCCGGATTGGTGAGCGCCGTGATCTCGGCACTGCTCAGCGCACAGTCACCGGTGGTGTCGCCCTTGACCGCGTCCGGGCCCGAGCCCGACGTGCAATTCCAGACGCCGTCGTAGTTCGTGTCCAGGAAGTAGGTGAAGACGGCGAACGGATCGCCGTTCTCGTCGGTGGGCGCAGCGTTGGCGCTGGACGGACCCCGGATGCCGTAAGCGACCGGATCCGAAGTGGCCACCCCAGCGCTGTTCGTCACCTCTTTCCAGAGGTCGTAGAGATTGGGATTGACGCCGTTCGTGTCACGATCGCTATAGGCGACGTTGGTCTTCGCGGTGGCCGCGTTGGTGGCATTGAAAGTCGAGGTGAACGGGCTCGAGCTGCCGCGCGTGATCGCCAGCGAGCCGGTCACCGCCGGGTTGTCGAGGCCCCAGCGAACGATCTCCGCGTGCAGATTGCCGCCCGCCGAGCCCACCGTCGTGGCGCAGGTTCCCGTGCAGTCGGACGCACTGCAAAGCGATGCGCTGTACCAGGAAAACGATGCCCCATCGGCGGTTCCCGGGGTTTGCATCGCCGAGTCGTTGACGTCGTAGAGGAACGTGACCTGGTACGGATTCGCATCCAACACGCCGACGTCGCGACACGCGCCGCTGGCCGCAGTGAAGACGCGCCCAAGCCCCGCTTGCATGAGATCGATGCCCAGCCCCCACATGCCGATGCGGAGGTTGTTGTTCACCTCGACGAGCTGATCTTGGCTCGCTGCGGTGCGCTTCTGCGCAGAGAACGTGGACCAGATCCCGGCGATGAGCAGGCTGAAGAGCAACAACGTGATCAGGAGCTCGACGAGCGTGAAACCCACTTCGCCCGCGCGCCGGTTGGTTCCAATCCGTGGACGCGCGTTGCTCATGAGAGGGGCACCTTGCCGGTGAGACGGACGGGATTCGTCAAGACGTTGGACGTCACCGTCACGGTGAATTGGCGCGTCTGGATGCCAGGCGGGCAAGGCGAGAGCTCGCATACGGTCGAGTAGCTGCAGTCCACCGTGAAGCTGGCGTTGGACGCACCCGTGACGCCGGTGTCGTTCGCAAACACGACGGATTGTTGACATTGGGTGTCGAGAGTGCCGCCCTCCACGAGATTCGCTGGTGGTGAGCTGCGCAAGAGCTCGACTCGCGACTCGGCGACCGTGAGGGCTTTCGAGATCACGTCTCCCACTGCACTGTTCTTGGTCGCATTGAGCTGCATGGTCGTCACGGCCAGGACCCCGATCGCCAAGATCATGAGCGCGATCAGCACCTCGAGGAGCGTGAAGCCATTCGACCGCCGCATCGGAGGTCCTCCCACGATCCGGTTCACGCCGACGTCCTGCTCGAGATCAGGTGAATGGGTGTGCTGGCGCCCGGATACGTGACCGTTACGTCGAGATCCACCAGGTCGTCGACGCCATCGCCGTCGGTGTCCTGGAACGAATACGTGCATGCGACCGTGAAGAAATCGACGGGCGCACCGGCCTGATCCTTGATCTGCACCGCGGCGTCGCAGAGGTTGTCGAGGTCGGTCCCGTCGCCGATGTCGGTGAACGAGGCGCTCTTGAGCATCTCCATGCGGCCTTGGGCGATCAGCACGGCACGCGTGCCGACGCCACTCTGCGCGTTTCCGCGGGACGCGTTGAGCTGAAGCGAGGCGAGCCCCAGCAGCCCCACGGCCAGCACGAACAGCGCCACCAGTACCTCGACCAGCGTGAAGCCCCGGCGGTCCCGGGCTCGCGAACGCACCCTCATGCCTGCTTCCCTCACTTCCAGCCACCGGATCCAGACGCGTACCGATAAGCACGCGCCATGCCCACCGTGTTGAACTCGACAGCGCGGTTGCCGTCGATGTTCTCGTTCGTGCGACCCGTGAGATAGATGGCACCACGACAGGGCGTATGGGCCGATGTGTCGGTGACGATCTGCCCTCGCTCGTTGAAGAAGAACCGACGGGCGCTTCCCGTGGAATCACAGTTGGCGAGGTCCAGACCGTCGCTCGGCGGTGTGACGCCCGTTCGCCCGGGAGTGGGACCCGGCGTGGCGACCAATCCGAAGCGAATGGCGCTCTGCGTCGCCGACGACCGGCGCGCGAGCGTCACCTGGCGAACCACGGCCTGATTGCCCGATGCCACACCGCTCGAGAGCAGCGTACACATGCCGCCCAGGCCACCGTCGGCACAGGCCGACGACGCATAGTCGCCCGCCGCCGGTGTTCCCGAGGAACAACGCACGATCACGTAGCCGGGTGGGTCGGCGCACATCTCGACGAGGTGAGGAAAGCCGGAACGCACGGCCTCGGTCTTGGCGAACACCAGGTCGGTCCAGAGCTCGCGGGCGGCTGCATTCGCCTGGGTATCGCGCGTGCCCTGCTGCAGAAACGGCACCGTGACGAGGATCAACAGCCCAACGAGGAAGATCACGACCATCAGCTCGACGAGCGTGAACCCCGAGGGGGAGAAGAACGTCGCTGCCCGCGCGCATCGCAGGCCCGTGCGTCGTGTCAGGTTCCGCATCCGCAGCCTCACCTCATCTCCACTGGCCTTGCGACGAATCCCACTTGTAGACACGCACCCCGCCCGCCGCAGAGATCTCCACGGCACGATTCAGCGAGGTGTCGTAAGTCGGGCTCACTCCGCCCTTGGTCTTCTCGAGGTTGCTCGTCAGATACAGCGCCCCATTGCACGGCGAGTGCGAGAGGTCGTCCACAACCTGACCGTCCTTCTGGAAGAAGAACCGCCGCTGCGTCGCTCCGCTCGTTGGGCACCCCAGATCGATGCCATCTGCTGGCGCGAGTGCCGGCGGTGGGTTGGGGGCAAAATCGGTGGCCAAGATGCCAGCGCCGACGACGCCGAACGTGATTCCCGACACCGCTTTCACGGCGCTGCGCGCCCCCTCCTCGGCTTCGTACCCGCCCTTGAGCAGATTCACCTCTAATCGAACCGTCGTGAGCGCGGACGGTGTGTCGTTAGACAACTCGCTGCAGACCGCGGTCGTTAGGCATTGCGGCGCGCCGAAATCGGCAACCGGCGGTGTGCCGCTCGAGCACTCGATCACCATGTACCCGGGCACCGCCGTGAAGCTGCCAGAGCCGTCGACGGCGACGCCACCGCAGATCTCGACGAGGTGGGGGAATCCGGTCTTGATTGCCATCGATCGCGCCAGCGCCAGATCCGTGTACAGGGTGCGCGCGGCGGTGTTGCTCTGGGCCGCCTTGACCCCCTGACGCAGGTACGGCGCTGCGGTAAGCAAGATCAATCCGACGATGAACATCACCACGAGCAGCTCGACGAGCGTGAAACCGGCCGCGCGCCGGAGACGTCGCGCTGACGGAAATTCCGAGTGCTTCCGGCGATCAACCAATCGGCTCACAACGTCCCCCCGGGAGCAGCAAAACGGCGAGGCGCGTATCCGCCTGCGCCCATCTTTGCAATGAGCAAATCGTACCCCGGCGCCGGAGTTCCGGTCAAGAACGGACCGCGGGCCGGCTGCCCGCGACTCAGGCGTCGATCCCGAACTCCTTGATCTTGAGCAGCAACGAGCGATGGCTGATCTCGAGCAATCGAGCGGCACGACTGCGATTGCCACAGGTACGCTCGAGCGCACTGCGGATCAGCCGCTCTTCGAGACGTCGTCCCAGCTTCTTGATCGAGAGCTCCTCCGCGCCGGCACCAAGCGCTTCGTTCTCAGCCTCCGCTGCGCCGAGCTCGGGGAAGTCTTCCGGCTCGAGCCACTCGGCGTCGCGCATGACCAGCGACCTCTCGATCAGATTCTGGAGCTCCCGTACGTTACCCCTCCACTCGTGGGCGCGGAGGCGTTCGAGCGCCGCCGGCGTCACGCCGCGCACGGTCCGACCGAGCCGCGCACCGGCTCGGCTCAGGAAGTGATGCACGAGCAGCGGGATGTCCTCGCGTCGAGCGCGCAGCGGTGGCACCACGATCGGCACTACGTTCAGCCGATAGAAGAGGTCCTCGCGAAAACGCATTCCTGCGACCTCGGCTTCCAGGTCGCGGTGCGTAGCCGCCACCACGCGCGTGTCCACCACCACGCCCTTCGAGTCTCCCACGCGCCGGATCTCGTCCTCTTGCAGCACGCGCAAGAGCTTCGACTGGAGCGCGAGGGGCAGCTCGCCGACCTCGTCCAGGAAGAGCGTTCCGCCGTGCGCTTCCTCGAAGCGACCGATCTTGGTCTTGTAGGCGTCGGTGAACGCGCCCTTGGCGTGACCAAAGAGCTCGCTCTCGAGCAACGTCTCGGGGATCGCACCACAATTGAGGGCGACGAACGGTCCCCGGCGCCGATCCGACAATTGATGGATCGCGCGCGCCACGAGCTCCTTGCCGGTGCCGCTCTCGCCGGTGATGAGCACGGTCGCCTTGTGGGGTGCTACTTTGCGGATCATCGCGCAAAGCGATTGCATCGCCGCCGAGGCACCCACCAAGTTCTCGAGCCCGCGGCTGCGCTCGATCTCCGCTTCGAGCCGGGCGTTGTCGCGCTTGAGCCGTTCGCGCTCGACCGCCTTACGCAGCGTCAGCACCACCTCGTCGGACTTGAACGGCTTCGAGATGTAGTCGTAGGCACCGGCCTTCATCGCTTCGATCGCCAGCTCGACCGTGCCGAAGGCGCTCATCATGATGACGGTGACGGTATGTCCTCGCTCGCCGAGCTCACGCAGGAACGCCATCCCATCCACGCGCGGCATGCGCACGTCGCACAGGACGAAGTCGAAGTCCTGCTCGTCGAGCAGCGCCAATCCGTGGGCGCCGTCGAGCGCTTCAGCGACCTCGTAGCGCTCCTTGCGCAGCACCAGCGTCAAGAGGTGGCGCATGTTCTCTTCGTCGTCGATCACCAGCACGCGCGGCGTGCCGGCCATCGTGCGATCCAGACCTGGCTCGCTCACTCTTCGCCGCCCTCCATCACACCACCGTTCACGCGGCTGGCATCGGTGCGTCCGCACTGGTCGCACGGATCGCACCCGGCAGCCACACCTCGATCGCCGTGCCGAGCGACGAGGTGCGAACTCGGATTCCGCCACCCACGTTCTCCACCGTTCCCAGGACGATGGCCAGTCCGAGCCCGGTTCCCTTCCCCACGTCCTTGGTGGTCACGAAGGGCTCGAAGATGCGTGGCAAGAGGTGCGGATCGATGCCATGCCCCGTGTCGGAGACCCGAATCGAGACGCCCGCCTCCGTGCGGCTCGGCACTGCCTGGTGGCGCGGTGCGAGGATTTCCAGCCACGGCCCGGGGTCCATGGTGGCCGAACGGCCCCGCGCGCGGTCGCCAGCATCGCAAGCGCTGGTTTCGATCGCGAGGCGCCCACGAAAGCCCATGGCGTCGACTGCGTTCAGGCAGACGTTCACCAGCACCTGCTGCAGTCCATGCGAGTCGATCGCCACCGCGCGCCCTTCCGCAGCGAGCGCAGTGCCGACCTCGACCTCCCGAAAGACACCCTGCGCGCGAAGCAATTCCACCGTCTCTCGCACCACTCGATCTGGCTTGCATGTCGTGTCCGCGGCCTGGGGCGTACGCGCGAAACGCAACAGCCCTTCCACGATCGCACGGATTCGCCGCGCCTCGCGATCGATCCGCGCCAGGAGATCCGCGCGCTCCCCTGCGCCGAGCACCGCCTCGGGGCCACTGCGCTCGGCGTCGAGTAAGAGCTCGGTGAAGCCCTGGATCGCACCCAGCGGATTGCCGATCTCGTGAGCGACCCCAGCCGAGAGCCTGCCGACCATCGCCAGCTTCTCGACGCGCACACGCTCCTCCTGGGCATGCGCCAGCTCGCGATTCACCGCCGCCAGCTCGGCAAGCTGCTGTTCGAGGATGCGTTGATCCTGTTCCACGCGCGCCGCCATGGCATTGAACGAGCGCGCCAAGCGGCCGATCTCGTTGCCCGAGAGATCCGCCTCGCCGGCGCGAGCGGCGAGATCGCCGCTTCCCATTCGCTCGGTCACCGCGACCAAGCGGCCGATCGGCTTCACCACCGTGCGCGCCAGTAGCGAGTAGCCGAACGCCACCGGCACGAGGGTGAAGAGCACGACAGATACCCCGAGCACCTCGGCCATCCCGCCGCGACTCGGTTCCGCGAGCTCGCGCATGGCGACCAGGCCGTGCGCAAGTCCATCGATCGGAACGCTCGCAGTGCCGATCAGCCTCGTGGGACGACCGAAGAGCCCGGTACGCTCCACCTCCACCTCGACCGCCGACTGCGGCGCGAGTGCCTGTGCACGAGCGAACCAACGCGGCTCGTCGGCCGGCCGCCCGCGCCCCAACGACTCGCCATCGGGCGCGATCAGCAGAAATCCATCCTCGTCGCGCACGCCGAACTGGAGCTTGATCCAATCTCGGACCGATCCGCCCGACAGCACGTGCTCGCGGATCGTGGCGTCGGTGAGCTGTGCCAGCTCGAGACGAAAACGCGTCTGCTCGCGGGTGAGGTTCACCTCCTCCACGGAGCGCACCACGATGACGACCAGCAACGCCAACGCTGTCGCCACCGTGAGCCCGAGGCTCGCGAGCACGTCGATCGCGATGCGACGGCCACCTGGCGGCGACGCTGCGATCGCACTTCGCAGCAACTCGGCCTCAGGCGCTGGGCTGGCCGTCACACGTCGTGGGGGACGATCCGGAGCGCATCGGGAAGGAATTGCGCCAGGTAGACCCACGCCAGCGCACCGAACGCCAGGAAGGGGCCGAATGGGATGCGGTGCTGCAAAGAGCCTTTCTGCACGATGGCGGCTCCGATGCCGATGACCACTCCGAAGAGCGACGCCACCAGGATTGTGAACGGGATCGCCTGCCAGCCGAGGAAGGCACCGATCATGGCGAGCATCTTCACGTCGCCACCACCCATGCCTTCCTGGCGGCGCACCCACCAGTAAGCGAGCGCGACCACGTAGAGCGAGCCGCCGCCGAGGGCGATGCCGCCCAGTGCCGCGCGGCGCTCGATCAGCCATCGCGCGACGTCGCCCATCCAACCCGAGCCGCCACCGGGAAACGAGCCAACGGCAGGCGCGAGCGCCCGGGTAAACACCAGGCCCAGCACGATTCCGGAGTAGGAGATCACGTTGGGAATGAGGAAGTGGTCCAGATCGATGAACGTGATCGCGACCAGCGCTGCCACGAACACGGCGGTGGCGAGGGTCGCCCACGAGTATCCGTCGACCCGAACCAGCACCACCGCCAGCGCCGCGGTGAGCGCTTCGACCATCGGATAGCGCGCCGACACCGGCGCAAAGCATCGCCCACAGCGTCGCTTCACGAGCAACCAACCCACCACCGGCAGATTGTCGCGCCAGCGCAGCTTCGACAGGCACGACGGGCAGCGCGAGTCGGGCTTGACCAGCGACTGCCCCATCGGCAGCCGCCAGATCACCACGTTGAGGAAGCTCCCCACGCACGCGCCGACGACGCCCACGAACGCGAGGCCCCACGCGGGCCAGGTGCTCACGGCCAGTCGGAACTGATCGGCGATCGGGGCCATGAACGAGGCGCAAGCGCGGTGCGCAAAGTGCGGCTGCGATCGCTCGGGTCTGCAGCCGGCCACACGACGGAGGGCGATCCTACCAGAGCGAATGGGGAAGAAAACCAGGAATCACGAGCCCGAGGGCGCCGAGCCCCAACACCAGGATTCCGCCCGGCAAGATGAGCGCGCCGGCCCAGGAAGGCTCCCGCTCACCGGCGACGGCGCGACCGCCGTACGCCACGAACGCCACACCCGAGAACGTGAGCAGCCAGGCGGTCATGGACGTCGACTCACGCGAGCCTGAGCGCCGTGACCCAGACCACCAACCCGATGACGAGACCGATCAGCCACGGCGCCGAAGCACGGCCGCGCAGGCGCCCGTTCGCCTCCAGGCCGAAACGAACGAGCCCGAATCCCGCACCACACCAACCGAGCAGGGCCACGAACGCGACCACCGAGGCCCATGGATCCGCGAGCCGCGGCTCGATTGCAGCTTCACGAGCCGCTCCCAGGCGCGTGAGTGCGGCACCGGCACGCTGAATCCACTCGTGCCCTGGGTCGCCGAAGCCACGTACCGCGAACCACGCGCTGCGAAGCTCGCGCCACGCCTCGCGAGCGAGCGCCACGTCACCCGTGCCTTCGGCCGCACTAGCGATGTCCGCGAGCGCGGCGGAAGCATCCGTAGCCGCGCCGCGCTCGAACGAGAATGCCCGGATCACCCGACCAAGCTCGACGATCTCCTGGTTTCGGTCGCCACTGGTGCGCGCCTCGTTCGCGCGCGATTGGGCGCGATTGGAATCCACCCTGGCTCGATGGCCGACGGCGACGACCATCAGCATCAGCACCACGGACACCAGCGCGCCAACGCGTCCGGGGCGCCCGGCGGCGAAGATCTGGGGACGCACGGCTCGGGAGTCCACGCCGTTCGACCGAAACTCGAGAAGCGGATGCTTGCCGACGACGAGAGCGGCTCGAGGAAGTCGGCGAATCCTCAGCGCTGCGACCTCGACGTCATTGCCAGGTGCCGCCCTTCACTCCGGCTTGGTTGTACGTGATCGTCTGACCCGTCACCGGCGCGGCGACGCCAGTGGCCGTGATCGTGTAGTTCTCGCACAGGTTGTCGCTGTTCGCGTCGGTCACGGCGATCTGGTAGCTGTAATACGAGCCCTGCACGGCCAGAGACAGATCTCCGATCGTCGTGCCACCCGTGTAAGTCGCGGTTCCCGGGCACGTCGCAGAGGTCCCCGTCGTGTACGAGAAGTTGCCGTCCGAGAATCGCCGCTCCATGGCGCCCGCGATGTTCATCACGTTCGTCATGCCTTCTTTACGCACGCCCTTCTGGCGGGTGCCGAAGAGCTGCGGCACCGCGATGATCGCGAGCAATCCGAGGATGGTGACGACCACCAGGAGCTCGACGAGGGTGAACCCCCCGGTGCTCCGCTCGGTGCGCTTTAGTCTGGACGTCATGCGGCCTTCCTCCGCGAGGCGCCTCGCGGCACCTCAGATCCAGTCCTACAACCCCGTGACGTTGTCGAATTGCCGTCCCAGGTC
>CAYVDO010000113.1:0-19414 GCA_964450125.1 uncultured bacterium | reverse complement strand
GGGGAAGATCGCGAGGAAATCGGCGTCGTCGAGCGCCACGTGGAGCTGGTCGTTCATCACGGGACCCGTGGCTTCGACGTCGGCGACGTAGAAGTACTGGGCGTACGTCCCGCCTGGGAAGCCGATGCCCAGCTCCTGACGGACACGCGAATGCGCTCCGTCGGCGCCGGCGAGGTACGACGCCTCGCAGGTCTCGCTGCTGCCATCCGCACGTGACAGCGTGACGCGCATGCCGTGCGCCGTCTCCTCGAACGTCGCGAGGCGGGTGTTGCGCTCGACCTCGATCCCCACCTCGGCGAGCTGCTTCACCAGGAACCGCTCGTGGCGATCCTGGGGAACGATGCTCACGAACGGAAAGGGGCTGAGACCGGTCCCGATCTCGCCGAGATTCAGTTGCGCCACCCGCTGGCCGCGCACCCACAGGTTGGCGCCTTCGAAGGTCATGCCTTCGCTCAACAAGTCGCCCGCGATGCCGATCTGGCGGTAGAGCTCGAGGGTACGCGCGTGCACCGCCATCGCCCGTGAGGTGGTGCCTGGGCCGGGCGCCGCGTCGACGATGCGCACCCGCACGCCGAGCTGCTGAAGCCTGAGCGCCAGCACCATTCCGGTGGGGCCGGCACCGCAGACGAGGACATCGGTGGTTCGAGTCGGATTCATGTTCGTTCTCCGAGAAGTGAGGTGGGTCGTGCGCCGCCGAGGCTGTCGTCGCGGTGGCTCACCCACCGGCCTCGTGCGGATCGTCGTGGGGCGTCCATTCCACGCCGCGTGCCAACCTGCGTCGGGTCGGAAACCCGCTGAATTCCAGGCGAAACGTTCGAGCCGTGGGTCCCACGCGGGGAGCTGGCCCACGGCGCTGAAGCACCATCGACAGATGTGTCGATCCATCTGCAGCGCGCAAACACAGCTCGACGGGCGTGAGCCGCGAAGCGTGCCTGGCGCGCTCCTCGCACACGCCGCGACACGTGGATTGCGCGGTCGCGTGGCGAGATGCCGGCTCTCCAGTTGACACACGCCAGAGAACACTGGCGTGATCGCGGCCGGGGACAGCGGCACGACGTCGCCGCATCCCACAGGGGGAGCCATGTCGCACCGCCGATCCCGCCGACCGTGGGCGTTCATCACGCTGCTCGCGCTCGCCACCTGCGTGCCCCCTGGCGAGCTACCCGTCGAGTACAACCTCGCTGCAGGGGTGCTCGTCGGGCTTTCACATCCCGAAGCATCGCCACCGGGCGCGAACGACATCTCGTGTCGGCCCAGCGTCGCGCATCCGCGGCCGGTGGTTCTCGTCCACGGCACCCTCGCGAACGCGCCCGATAGCTGGAACGCGCTCTCGCCGCTGCTCAAGAACCTCGGCTACTGCGTGTTCGCGTTCAATTACGGCGGACCGCCGATCCTGGGCGTCGCGTACGGACTCACCGACATCGCCGCTTCCGCGGTCGAGCTCGCTGCGTTCGTCGATCAGGTGATCGCAGTCACCGGCGCCGCCAAGGTCGACATCGTCGGGCACTCCCAAGGCGGGCTGATGCCGCGTTACTACCTGCGCTACTTCGGCGGCGCCGCGAAAGTGCAGAAGCTCATCGGCCTCGCTCCTTCCAACTACGGCACCACCGGCTTCGGCATCGTCGATCTTTGGGTGGCGCTGTTTCCCGCTCTTTCGCACGCAATCGTCGATCAGTTCTGCGTGTCCTGCCTCCAGCAGGTGGCCGGTTCCGACCTGCTCGCTGCGGTGAACGAGCCGGACGATACGGTTCCCGGTGTCGAGTACACGGTGATCGCCACCGTGTACGACGAGTTCGTGACGCCACACACCAACGCGTTCCTGCACGGGGCGGGCGCGACGAACATCGTGCTTCAAGAGCGCTGCCCCATCGATTTCACGGCGCACCTGGCGATGCCCTACGACCACATCGTCCTGGGCCACGTGCGCAACGCCCTCGATCCCGCCAACTCCGTGGACCCGGGATGCACGTTCATCCCGGTTGGAAACGGCGGCTGATTCCGCGCCGCGGTTGGCGGCGCGCCGGTGACGTGCGCCCCACGAAGGATTCGATGAAACGAGTGCTGATCAGCGTTGCGATGGCCGCATCCATGAGCGGCTCGGCGGCAGCTCAATCGATCGTGGTCGACGCCTTCGCTACAGGGCCCGTGCAAGTGATCCTCGACACCGCGCCCGGAACCGAGAGTCAGTTCGTCGATGGTGCCGGCATCCTTCAGGCCGAGCGCGACCCGCCCTCGTCGGCGGCGGGCTCGGCAAGTGAATGACGACTATCGCCCGGCGAGACGGATCAAGTACCGTCGTCGAAGAGGAGAAGGATCATGCGAATCGAGCGCGTGTTTTGGTTCTGGGTCTTTCTGAGCGTCCTCACGTTCTCGACGCCCGCGTTTGCGCTCGTCGGCGCCATCGACGAAGGATTCGAGGACACGGGGAATCCGGGGTGGCAGACGCCGCCGGGGTGGACGACCTCGAACCAAAGCACCGCGGTCGGGCTGACCGACGTGTTTCAGGGCGACACCAATCGCTTCAGCGCGTTCGACGGCACCCCGACGTCGTATGCCGGCATGAATTTCAACGCCACGGCCAACACCGCCGGAGCGGACACCATCAGTCTGTGGCTCATCACCCCGCCCATCCGGGTCGGCAATGGAGGAAGCTGGTCGTTTCACACACGTACCCAGAGCGTGGTCCAGTTCCCCGATCGCCTGGAGGTCCGCTTCAGCGACAACGGCACGACCTGCTCGCCAGGGACTGGCCCCGCTTCCGTCGGTGATTTCACGCACCTGCTCACCACGATCAATCCGAGCTTGACCCTGGTCGGCTATCCAACAGTCTGGACCAAATACCAGGGCCTGTTCTCCGGCGCCGCGAGCAGCGGCATCGGTTGCTTGGCGTTCCGCTACTTCGTCACGAACGGCGGCCCGGCCGGTGTGAACAGCGACTACATCGGCATCGATCGAGTGACCTACGAGGGCGGGAGCATCTTCGCCGACGACTTCGAAGACAGCAGCTACTGCAATTGGTCGGCAATCTCAGGAGGACCGCTCTGCGGGTGATCGATCGCGGCGAGTCACGCTGAGCACCCTCCGAGCGAGTCGGAGCTGATCTGAGCGCCTTTCGGCCAGCCGCGATCGAGGTGGCCACTCACACCGTGGCGCCCGCCGCCGCGTCGCTCCGAGCTGGACGAGCATTTGGCGACGTTGATCGGGCGGGTGGGCCGTGCGAAGGAGAAGGCGCACGCGGCGCCTCAACGCGGTGCTCGCGCGAATCCCGCCGGACGGCGCTTCCGGCGAACCGCCAGGAACGCGGCAGCCAGGTAGACGCCGAGATCGGCGGCCGGAAACCCGCCTGGATCGCCACCACCGCCAACCGAGGCCGAGGCAAGCTGCGAGCTGCAGCCGCCGGGGGTAGCGGGGTTGCAGTCCTCGTCGACGCCGTTGCTCGGGATCTCGAGGGCGCCTGGATGCACCGCGGCGTTGCCGTCCGCGCAATCGACGAGGCCGCACGCGCCGCCGTCGCCCGCGAAGCCGTCGCCGTCGCCGTCGGTGCAATCGGGGGTGGCGGGGCTGCAATCGTCATCCAGACCGTTACCACCCGTCTCCGGCTGGCCGGGGTGGATCGACGCGACGGTGTCGTCGCAGTCGAGCGCGAGCGCGACGCACCCTGGCGCTGGCGGCGAGCCGTAGCCGTCACCGTCGCGATCCTCGCAGGAATCGCAGAGATCCCCGACGCCGTCGCCGTCACCGTCGAGCTGGGCGGGATCGGGAGCGAGCGGACAGACGTCGTAGGGCGCGGGGACGCCATCGTGGTCGGGGTCGTCAGGGGAGTACACGTAGACCTTTCCCGAGTCGGTGGCGCCGTGGTCGTGAAGCATCGAGCCCACGGCCAGCGTGGTCCCGAGCAACGCCACGGCGGAGCCGAAGCCGTCACCGGTGGCGCCGTCCACCGGCGAGATGCGCTCGGCTTCCACCCACGTGTTTCCCGGCAGCGAGCGTTGGAACACGTAGACATCGCCGGGCCGGGGGTTGCCGGAGGTCGCCGCGGGCGCGCCCACCACGATCCGGTCGTCGCGAATCGCCACGGCGTGGCCGAACACCTGCCCAGCTTCGCCGTCGGACGCGAGTAGCTTTTGCGTCTGCACCCATGGGCTTCCTGGCGCCGTCCGCCGGAAGACGTAGGCGGAACCCGAATTCACGCCATGATCCTCGTCGCGGCGTGCGCCGATGATCATCTCGTCGCCCTGGATCGCTACGTATTGACCGAAGCGATCGCCGCTGGTCGCATCACTCGCCACGAGGTTTTGCGACTGCAGCCCAGGCCAGCTTCCGTCCGGGTTGCGCTCGAACACGAATGCCTCGCCCGCGAACGCCTGCGTGCCGACGTCCGCGAGGTGCGCGCCCACGAGGATGGTACCGCCGTCGATCGCCACCGTCTCGCCGAAGTGCGCGTTCGTCGTCACGCCGATGGTGAGCAGACGCTGGCTTTGGGTCCAGGTATTGCCGGCGAATTCGAAGATGTAGACCGCGCCCGTGTCGACCACGACTGGCGTGAGCTCGATGTCCTCGAGGAAGGCCCCGATCACCGCGACGTTCCCCTGCATCGCGATGGCGTAGCCGAAGAGATCGCCGAGCTCGCCATCCGCCGCGACGAGCTTCTGAACCTCGGTCCAACCGCTCGGCCCGCGACGGAACACGTACACGGCGCCCTGGATCGTGGAGGAACCGTCGACCCGCACCTGGCCGCTCGCCCCGATCAGCAGCCAGTCACCCTGGAGCGCGATCGCGGCACCGAATCGGCTTCCCGGCACCGCGTCCGAGCCCGTCAGCACCTGTTCCTGGTGCCAGCTTCCGCCGCGGAACTCGTAGACGAACGCGCGACCGGCGCCGACCGTCACGAAGCTGCCTGGCGACTGGTCTTCGATCTGGCCAACCACCAGCGTCGAGCCCTGCATCGCCACCGTCGCGCCGTAAGCACCATTTGCAGCGGGATGGTCCGCCTCGAACTCTGCCCACGGCGCGGCGGCACGCGCGGCGCCACCCCCGAGCAGCGCGGCGACCGCGGCCAGCGCACAAAAAATGAAATACTTATATGAATGATGAATAGAATCGGACCGAGTCGTCACCGAAAGATCATGCGCCTCGCAGCCGCCACGGCGCAACGCGACGAGCCCCATTTCGCTGGCTCGCAGATTCTCGCGGCTCACCACTGCGCACCGTGACGCGCGACGAACCACTCCGTCGCCGCGGGCGGCGACCATGGCCGTCGTTCAGCGCGTCCGCTTCGGATGCGAGCCCCCGGATCCTCGAGCGCAGACGCCGATTCGCACTGCAACAGCTTGCGATCGCCGTCGCCGGACACGGTAGAGTCTCACTTCAGCCCGGGTGGCGGAATGGCAGGCACAGGGGACTCGAAAGACGGGCCGAATTCCGGGGCGTTGACCCGCGCAATGCCTCGCTACTATTCGCGGATTCGCGACACACGCGGCCGGTTCCGCGACGCTGGAGGTCATACCATCGGCCCCTTTTTCCTCCAGCGTTTCCGACGTGGCACGGGCGCGCCTAGCACGGTTTCCCCACGGTGGGTCTGGGCCTGATGGCATCCTTCCGGCGCGCACATCTCGCACCAGGCATCTACGACGAGATCGTGACTGCGGCGCTGGAGCACCAGCTCCAGGAGCTCGACCCGGCCAGCTTCGTCGTCGCTCGCGAACGACTCTCCAACACGACCGACGTTACGTCGCCAGTCGCAACGCTCTTGCGCAACGCGCTCGACCTGGCGCTCGAGGATGCCGCGGGCGACTCCGCTCGAACCGTGAAGCTCGCGGAAAACGTGCTCGCCGTTCTGGCCGAGCAGACTCCGCAGCAATTTCGCAAGCCGGAGCTCGAGCTCAAGCTCGAACGCTTGCTCTCGATCGCGGCGAAACCATCACTGGCACCTCCTCGGCCGCGCGGCTCGCTCCACGTCTCGAGCCTGCTCGTGAACGCGGCGGGTGACTCACTGCTCGAGCATCTCCGGAGCGAGTTCGAAAGTGCTGACCGAGTCGATTTGCTGTGCGCGTTCGTCAAGCTGAGCGGGTTCGAGAAGCTCCGCGGCGCAATCGAACGCCATTGCATGGAACGCGGCCGGCCGATGCGGATCCTGACCACGACCTACATGGGTGCATCGGATGCTCGCGCCATCGAAAGACTCTCCGCGCTGCCCAACACGACCGTCCGTGTCTCCTACGATCAACAGACGACGCGGCTGCACGCGAAGGCCTGGGTATTCCACCGAGCCAGCGGAGTCTCCACCGCATACGTCGGCTCCTCGAACCTATCTCACGCCGCACAGACCGATGGCGTGGAGTGGAACGTCAGGATCACCGAGAGCGACCAGCCTGCACTCATCGCCCAGATGGAGGAGACGTTCGACCAGTACTGGGCCGACGAGGCACTGTTCGAACACTTCGATGGCCGTCTCGACGAACATCGAAAACGACTTCGACGAAGCTTGTCCGCCCAAGCCACGGACTCCCCGCTCGACGCTCTCCTCGAGCTTGAGCCGAAGTCGTTCCAGAAGCCGATCCTGGAGGAGCTCGCCGCAGCGCGGCGCCTGGACCGACACAGGAACCTACTGGTTGCGGCCACTGGAACGGGCAAGACCGTGATGGCCGCGCTCGATTACGCAGCGCTTCACCAGACCGGGGCGATCGACACCCTGCTCTTCGTTGCGCATCGGCGCGAGATCCTCGAGCAAGCGCGCGTCATCTACCGGACCGCGCTCCAAGCGCCACACTTCGGCGAGCTCCTGTTCGAAGGGCAAAGCGTGACGATTGGTAGACACGTGTTCGCGTCCATCGACTCGCTGCCCGAGAGTGGCCCGGTCGACCCATCTCGCTTCGACATGGTGGTGATCGACGAAGCCCACCACGCGGCTGCCGACAAGTGGGTGCGTCTCCTCGAGCGTGCCCGGCCGAAGGAGCTGCTCGGCTTGACGGGTACGCCGGAGCGAGCAGACGGACTCGATTACGACGACTACTTCTCGCGTCCCTGGGTGGGAAACCTGCGTATCTGGAGCGCCATTCCCCACGCTCTCGTTCCATTCCGGTACTACATGCTCGCCGTCGAGGGGGTCGACCTGCGGGACGTAGCCTGGACCGCCGGCCGCTACGCTCCCGACGCCCTCGCAGGAAAGCTCGTAAGTGCTGCCGAGATCTTCGTTCAGCGAGCCGTGAAGACGGTGGCTGAGCACGTCGCGAAACCCGAGAATCTCCGTGCGATCGCCTTTTGTGCCGGTATCCGCCACGCAGAGGAAGTGGCGTTCCATCTCGGACGGCAAGGCTTCGAGACTCGGGTGCTGCGAGGTGACACGCCCACCGCAGAGCGCCGCCAAGCTCGGAGCGACCTGAACCTGGGCAGCCTCCAGGTGTTGTGCGTGGTCGACATCTACAACGAGGGCGTCGACGTACCCAACGTCAACACACTCTTCTTTTTCCGGCCCACTGAGAGTCCGACGGTCTTCCTCCAGCAACTTGGCCGTGGTCTACGGCTCGCGCGCAACAAGGCGGAGCTCGTGGTGTTCGACCTCACGGGGCGCCAGCACCACAACTTCCGCTTCGACCGCCGCTTCCGCCATTGGTTGGGCCAAACGCCGAAGGAGATACGCGAGGGCGTAGCTCGGGGATTCGGACGACTCCCCGCCGGCTGCCACATCCACCTCGACGAGATCGCCCGACTCGACGTGCTGGACCAGCTTCGCCGGTCGATCCCTGACCGCCTCAACGACCTCAAAGCCCTGCTCCGGGAACCAGCTCATGCCGCGCTCTCGCTCGAGCAATTCGTAGAGGAAACGGAGGTCGATCTCGATGTGATCTATCAGCGAGCGCGGTCGTGGACGGAATTGCGCCGTAGCGTCGGGCTCGAGCACCGGCCGCTCGCGCAAGGCGAGCACGAGGCGCTAGCGAACCTCTGCAAGCTGACACACGTCGGTGGCCGCACTCGGCAAGAGATCTGGGCGAAGCTGATTCGCCTCGAGCGTCCCGCAGGTCCTCTGGCGGAACGAGTCCGGAACATGCTCTTTGCCGTCCTTTACGGGCGGCGTGCTGCCGTCGGCGACGAGGCGTGGGCGGCGTGGCAGCGTCACGTCCTCCTCCGGGAGGAGCTGGCCGCAATGCTGCCGATCCTGGTGCGCCGCAACGCGGTGCTTGCGCCCGATTCCATGCTCGCACCCGACATCCCGCTCGAGCTCCACGCGCGCTACCTCGGCATCGAGCTGAGCGCCGCGTTCGACCAGCGGACCGGCACCGGCGAACTACGCGACTTTTATACGGGCGTGGAGCGAGTAGGTGGTGGGCGCTACGACATGCTGCTCGTCACGCTCGAAAAGAGCGACGCGCAGAAGGAGCATCTCAAGTATCGCGACTTCCCGCTTTCCGAGCGACGGTTCCATTGGCAGTCGAAGGCGAAGACCACGCGCGATTCGAAACAAGGCCGCCGCCACCTCGCCCCCGAGGACGAGGGTTGTACACCCTTGCTCTTCGTCCGCGAGCGCGCAGATGACCGCCCCGGCGTGACGATGGCATTCCGCTACCTTGGCCCAGTTCGCCCCATCTCCGCGGAAGGCGAACGCCCGATCACCATCGAGTGGGAGCTGGATTACGCGATGCCACGGGAGCTCGCCAGCAGCGGACGTATCGCCGTGTAGCGCCCGTGCGGCGCGCGGCGAGGCGGGATTTCGGCACAGCCAACCTCGAGCACAGCCGATGGGGGATCGGCCACACTCGAGATGGCGCTCAGAACACAGGCGATCCCCATCGCTTGGCGCGGTAGAGTGCGCGCAGGCCCGGGTGGCGGAATGGCAGACGCAGGGGACTTAAAATCCCCAGGAGGATGCTCCGTGCGGGTTCGAGTCCCGCCCTGGGCACCATGAATTCAGGTGCGAAACGGAGGTCTGAACCATGATCTGAACCATGATCGCGGTCTTCATCGAGCTCCTCGGGCAGGTGTACGTGCACCCCGTCGACGATCTTCGGTGTGCCCTCATCCTCGTCTTCGAGGGATCGCACCGCCACCGCCACCGGGAGGCGGTGGATCCGCAGCTTGGAGACCTCCTCGCACAGCGAGGGCCAGAAGGCGGTGATGTAGTCGTCCATCTGGTCCTTCTTGGACGGGTGTGTGATCCGCCGGTGAATGTCCTGACGTGCTCCATCCGCTAGTGCGAGGCTGATGAACGTGCGCCGCAAGTCGTGGACGCGGCGGTGCCGGAGACCGTGGACTTCGAGATCCTGCGAGAAGTGCCAGTAGAACTGCTTGTCGGTCCACATGGCGTCGCGATGGGACGGACAGAGGAGATCCTCAGCCCGAGGGTTACGCCCCGTGTGTTCGCGGTAGCCCACGTCGATCCATTCCGTCAGGATCTCGTCGAGCGTCGGGTGGACCGGCACGTCGACCACCACCAACGTCTTGGATCGGCGCCGGTACGAATGCGCGACGATCAAGTGGCGTAAGGGACCCTCGCGATCAATGAGGTCTCGGACACGCAGACCCGCGACACCACCAATGCGGCTTCCAGTCAGCGCAAGCAGGGCGTTCACCACTCGCCGGTGCATGGGAATGAGCGGCGACGAAATCAGCAGCTCGACCTCCGCACGGTTGTAGATCGCACGCGGACGCCAATCGGGGTCGCGGTCGACCACCGGCGGTAACGCGCTGCGACGGAAGCTGCAGGGGTTGCTGGTGAGCGGCGTCTCGTCCACCAAGCTCGAGAACAGTGAGCTCACCGTACCGAAGATGTGGCGAACCGTCCGCGGCGCGAGCCCCTTCTCGATCAACCCGAGCACCAACGTCCGCATTTCACTCTCACCGATATCGTCGACCCTATGTTGACCGAGACGGGGGAGAACGTGGATCCGAAGATGGCCTTCCTCTACCCGTGTGTTTCGCAGCCCACGACGTTCTCTTTCCTCAAGCCAGTCGCTTGCGGCGCGTTCGAGAGTAGGAAGTTGAATCGCCGGCGCGAGCACGCGCTGGCGACGTCGGCCTTCCTCGTACTCGCGGAGGACTTGAAGCGCTGCCGGCAGAGCCTCCTGCTCCGAGCTGACCCAAACCCATTTTCCTGTGGTAGCCGACTTGATCCGGATGTAGATGTATCGGCCTTTCCGAAGCCACCGCTTCCCCCGCGCGCGCTCTTTCATGCTCAAGCCCCTCTCCCGAGTAACTGCATCACCCTGGCTGACATACGATCTTGCTCACCGTGATCGACCTGCTCGTCTGACACACGCAGCAGTGCTGCATCGAGGTCCGAGGCACGCACGCGCTTGAATCGACCTACTCGCCCGATCCGGAGCAGGCCTTCACGCCCCCAGCGCTCAATCGTGTCGACCGATCCACCGATGTGTTTTGCACCGTCCTGCAGCGTCAGCCACCGCTCGGGTGAGTCCGGCTGAACAGACGGCGATGGATCCGCCCCCCGCGCTAGTCCGAGTAGCAGCTTCGTCAGGGTCCCAATGGCGGACTCGATCTCCGCGGCCGAGGCCTTGACGCAGTCACCCGACAGAGCGGTCGGCGAGGCGCCGCTCAGCGCCGCACGTCCGTCGCCCGTTCGAGGAGCACTGCGTATTCGAGATGCTGAGTCCATCGCTGCGTTGCGCGTGTCACCGCGCGGCGCAGGAGGTCCAGTCCTCCTGCGTAGGGATAATACACGCGGGATTTGAGTTCGCCGGTCGTGCGAGGAAGCTCCGCGGACGATGGTGCCCAGCGGCCGTCCACGAGCCGCACAGAGCCCACCGACCCGACGCCGTGGGCGCGAAGTACCGCCGCCGCTGCCACCGAGTCTCTCTGTCGACCACAGGCCCGCTCTCGATGACGACGCAGCCCGTGGAGGCCCGCCCGCCGATCCTGACGTCGGCCATCCCGATCACGCGCGACGCGCCCGCACCCGCCGTCCAGACGCTGCCCTTCGTCACACGGTCGCCGGAAGCTGCAGCAGCGGCTTGGCGTGCTGCTCAGGCTGCCTGCCGGGCACCTGCACACCGTTGCCGATGGCGACGATGCCAATCGTCTCGAGCCCGAGCACGGTGCCGTCGACCACCTGCGCCACGGAGCCGTCGGCGCGCACGATCTCGATCATGCGCAGCACCCTCACCTTGTAACTGTCGATAGCCCACTCGATCACGGCGCCCGAGGCCGTGCGCTCACGCATCAGAGCCCCGTTTCTTGATGGCGAGGCGTAGGTCCAGGACCAGCGCGGCGCCATTGGGGCCAGCTCGAGGGCGAAGATCTCGAGCCCTGCGGCGAACGGGCGCACGGGCCGGATCTGCAGCTCGTTCGCTTCGGCGGCGGAGGCGGTTTCGGGATCGTCTCCGAGCAACAAAGCGAAGGCCGCGGCGAAGCAAGCAAGCTGAGCTGCGAGCTGCCTCTCGACCCTCCGAATGCCATCGCCAGGGATTATGTCGAGCGCACCATCGGCCTCGTCGGGGCGTGAATCCGTGGGACCCCGGCAGCGACGTCCTGCGTCCGACCGCGGCAACGTCTGACCAGGGCCTTGCGGATGCCGTGGGTATGATCCTCAAGCGAAACGGAGCTGGGTTCCGACACCCAGCCCCGTCCACACAACCCATGCGCGACCCCGGCGGGCACGCCTACAAGCACGAGGAGTTTCACATGCTCAGGTTCACCGAGCAACGGAGTCCTCGCGGGTGCCGCCGGGTCGATGAGGTGGCCCGTGCAGGACCAGGATGACCGCGGCGAAGCAGACCTATCGTCCAGCGATGGATCCCGTGGTGGAGAGGCCCACGACCGACTTGAGTCCGGGGGCCCACAGTACTTTGTGGGATGGCAGAACAGTGCAACGAAACCCCCGATCTCGATTCCCCGTCCACCGCCCCCTCCACCGGCTGTTTCATCGGCTCACCGTGGTCGTCGCCGCCCCCGTTCACGGGTTACTGGAGCCGTCTACCGTGACGAGCTACGGCGGTGGCGACATGAACTGGATCTAGCCCTGGTGGATCGGCTCGATGGGATCTTCTATCAGGTGCGGATGCACAGTCGAGAACCTGCGACCTGGACTGACCGCCGGATGGAGCAGGCGCTGAACGAACTCCGCCAGGAAGAGCAGGTGGAGCTGTTCAGAGACTACGACCCCAGTCTTCCGAGCGTGTGGTGGGGTCTCGGTTATCTGGGCTGGGTCAAGCTGATCGGCTACCGGAGTGCCCACCTGCAGCGTTTCAAGGTCGACGTTGGATTCAACCCCATCCGGATCACCCGGCAGTGGATGACGGCTGCGGGACTCTATGTCCCTGGCCTCGAACATCCGGATGAGCACCATCACAATCACCTGGACCCAGCGCAGCTTCGAGGTGTTTTGCCGACCGATCCGTCACTGCTGACCTTCGGCGAAGCTGTCGGGAATCTGCGCCGGCTCTCGCACGAGGCTCGGTGGTGGATCCGCAAGCGGGCACCTGCTTCGCAGTTCAGGGCCACCAACATCTTCTTCAAGCCCTCCTGGATCGAGATCGTCCTCGACGAGGAGGTGGAGGATGCCGCGTCCACGGTTCGCTTCCGTGAACCGGCATCGAAGCTCGTGCGCGGCAGTCAGCTCGAGGAAGGCAAGGACTTCCCGCAGCTCAAGGTGGAGGGGCTGAACGAAACCGACATAGACGAGGACGAGTACGCGAAGGCGCCAAACCGGATCCGGCATCAGATTCGTGTGCGAGGTCAACGCGCCCGCGGACTGCGCTTCGACGCCGGTCTGCCGTGCCCGGAGAAAAATGGCTCTGCTCCCTGGGTCGGGAATGTCGCGTTCGAGGATTTCCGGCCACGGGTGCTCGAGGCCGTTTCCCCTGGGTTCGACCGGGACTTCCTTGTGCGTGATGTGGCGAATGCGAAGCCGAATGCTGACCTCGTGTCGTCCATCGCGACGCTCGCGTCGCTGCTGTCGTCGAGGCTGACCTACGAGACAGTGGTGCCGGTTCTCGGGCCGCTGGTCCGCAAGCGCCGCGTCAAGGTCGCCCGTGAGAACCGTGACCAGGCTCGCCTGCTCGAGCGCTTGAAGGCACGAGGTCTGGTGCGTGCCGTAGGCCGGAGAGGCTGGTACGAACCCGCCGGTGGGCTCGCCGCCGGTCTTCCCACGCTGCGGTCCGCCGAGCGCCGCCTGCGGGCGCTGGCGCGATCCTGGGGGCCAGCGGCGTGCTGGTGGTCGCGTGCGCATGCTCTTGGCGTGTTCGACGGGATCGACTCGGCGCATCCGCTGGTCGAGATCGTGGTGACGCTGGTGACGGCGTCGGGATGCCGGATGAAGCAGCCCCAGGTGCAGACGCTCTTCGATACGTTGCTCGGCGGAGGTGCACAGCTCCGACGCGGCACTGCGGGGCTCCTGCGGCTGGTCGATCGGCTCTTCCATCGCGGCGCTTTCCGCCGCGTCCGCCGCGGCCGATACGGCGCGGACCTCGAGCTCCTTGTGCTTCTTCGCGATCTCATGATCGCAGCCGCGAAGCCGGTGAGATGAGATGCAGCAGATGCCCGGACCGCGATGTGCGCCGAAGTGGATTGGGGTCTCCGCACCACCAGCAGCCGAAGGCGCGCACGTGAACGCGCGCTCGAAGCTGCCTTTCCCCCCATTTTCTGGGCATCCGAGGACCTGGCAATGTAGTGGTAAGTGAAAAAAGAAGTCGTTAGGACGACATTGCCATGTCCACCGTACACGTCCCGCGCCTCGAGATCGTGTACCCGGATTGACCGCGGACACCGTGGCCTCGGACCTCGTTCCCGTCGTAGGGCGCGTTGTCGAGCGCGGCGGGCCGAGGTGCTGTGACCGGTAGACATCTGCGAGATCCCCGACGAGGGCGAACCACAGGTACTTGTGGTTGATTCCCGATTCCCGTTCTCCGGGCCACTAGAACTCCGGAACGGGAACCGCCTGCGGTGTCGCCATGCGGGCGAGCCCAATGCGCGTTGAAGATCTTCGTCGAGCTGGCTCTATCGTCGACCGACAGCAGTTCAAGGAGGCCGACGATGCTCACGACGATCTTACGCATCCGACTCGAAGCGGGTCTCGCACAGTGGCAGGTCGCACAGCAGGCCGGAATCCGTGCGCCTCGGCTCTCCGAGATCGAGCGGGAACGCGTACTGCCAACCCCGGACGAGCTCACCCGCCTCGCGCTCGCGCTCGGCGTCGAGGTCCAGGCGCTCGAGGAAGTACGGGATGACTCCCGCGACGCGCGGCCGGCTACTGCTTCGCGTGGCGGTGGTCGCGTCACATCTCTCACGCCGGGCCAGACCACCGGACCAACTGGTGCTTCGGCAAAGGGGAAGTCCGTATGAACGGCCAACTCCCCCTTCGCATTCTGCAGCAAGAGCCGCAGGTGATGTCGGCCCAGGCAGCCGTGCTGTCGCTCGTCAACCACCGCCAGGCACCTGTCCGACGTGCCGCTTCCCCGATCGTCGATCGAGCGTACGAGGGTCACCCCGTACAGTGGATGCACGAGCTCGTCCGCATGGTCGACCACTCCAGCCAGTCCGTGCGCTGCGCCGCCGTCAAGATCCTCGCCTTGGTGGAGGGCGACGACGCGCTCATCGCGCTGCTCAAGGCTGCGGCTGTGCGATGGACCCGCGGGCGTGACCTGCGAACACTGCAAGCAGCACGAACAGCGCTCGGCTGTCATCTCGTGCGGCTCTACGGCCGGTGGGAGGCGTTCGTGGGCGCGCGCTTGGTCCTACGGCTCGCAGCGCATCCAAACGCTCGCGTCCGTCTGGCACTTGCCGCTCACTTCGCGGGCGCGCTGCGAACCGATCTCGAGGCAGCACGCACGGTTCTTGCGCTCCTCGATGACCCGGACGAGAAGTTCTGCGATGCCGTCGTCGCGCTGATCGCGAAGGAGAAGATCTACCTCTTCGTGAAGGAGATCCTGCGGGCTGAGTCGACCGTGAGCGGTGCCGAAGCTGTGCGGGTCGTCGCGGGGGCGGTTCGATTTCTGGGTGCGTGGGAGCGCGGTCGCGCCGCGCGAGCGGGACTGGCCGACCAAGGCTCGGCGCGACGACCCCAACCGCGGCCACTCACTCGTTCGATTAGCGGAGATGCCCACGAATCTAGGTCGGACCCGTGAGGTCGGGCCCCGAGTTGGAGATCGGTGTCGACCCGGCGGCTGACGAGCTGGAGGATCACGACGTTGACGAGTTCCCCGACGGCACTGACCTGCTCGAGGGCGTCGAGCCGCTACCGGTTGTGCAAGCCGCACAGCTCCCTCGCATCGAGGTCGCCAACCAGTGGCTAGTCGAGGGGCTCTGGCCCGAGCGAGGGGTCGGGATCGTCGGTGGGGAGCCCAAGGCGTTCAAGACCTTCATCGCGTTGGAGATCGCGGTGGCCGTCGCGTCGGGCGCACCAGCTCTGCGCAAGTTCGCCGTCTCGCGCCCCGGTCCGGTCTTCCTTCACCAGGCCGAAGATCCGCCCCACGTCGTTCGCATGCGCCTGGACGCGATCACGCGCGTCGCGGGAGTCGACCTCGGCACGATCCCGCTGTACGTCAGCACGGCGCAGCGCCTCCGACTGGATCTCGAAGACGATCGTCAGGCGCTTGCAGCACGGCTCGCCACGCTCCAACCACGGCTAGTCGTGCTCGATCCCCTGATCCGTCTCCACCGCATCGACGAAAACGCAGTTCAGGATGTCGCCCGGATCCTCGGCTACCTTCGCGAATTCGAGCGACAGATCGAGACGGCGATCCTGGTCGTCCACCACGCGAAGAAGGCAACCAGCGTTCGGATGCGCGGCGGGCAAGCGCTCCGAGGTAGCTCCGAGCTTCACGCCTGGGGAGACTCCACGCTGTACTCGCGACGCGTCACCGAGGACCGTGCCCTGCTCACGGTCGAGCACCGTGCAGCGCCGGATGCGAGATTTCTGCTCTCGCTCAAGCCTTGCCCAGACCTACACGAGGGCCAGGTCGTACTCGACGTCGTCGAAGAAGGAGAGGCAGAGGCGCAGGAGCAGACCGGTCAGCGTCCGACCCTTCGCGAGCTCGTTCTGCAGGTGCTCCGTGCAGCAGGTGAACCCATGAAGGCCCGAACACTACGAGAACGGGTCCGATGCCGCGCCGCCGCGCTCAGCGAAGTTCTCAGAGCGCTGACCGGCGAAGGGCTCGTGAGCCACGACCGTCGCGGATACCTGGTTTCCGATCCCGATGATGCAGCCGCCGATCTGGTCGACCTATCCGACGTCGGATCCATGAACACAGAGCTCTCGCGCAAGCCGCAGCGGGGGAGCGCCCGCCGGACTCGGCGAGCACCTCGACCACGGCACTGAGCTGTCGCTCGACCTCGTACCCGGCCCGCTCTTACTCGGAGCCATTCGGCTTCGGCGGTGCCGAGCGCGTCCACGTCTGTCGCACCGACGACCCGCAGAACGTCCCCGTCAGCAGCCAATATCGCGTCCCTGGCGCGCGTCAGACGCGGCCCAACCGATCAAGAATCGTGCGTTAGTGAACCGGCATCATCGGGCTGGCGAACGTTGCCGGGACGCTGCGTTCGTGGAGCGCCTTCTCGACTACATCAAGCCCGATCTCGATCTCATGCCGACCGGCACGAAGTCGAATCACCGCCGACGACGGCGCTGCATCATCGAGTTCGGCCGGATGCACATCGACGACGGTCGAATTCCGCAGATGTAGCAGATCGCCATCGGCCTCGAAGACGGCGCCATCGACTCGCACGCGCTGCCCCAGCCACAAGGACCTGCGGAACGAAGTCAGCTCCACCGTGTACGCCGTGGAGCCGACGATGAAGAGGAAGTGCTGCTCGGCCTCATGCTCCTGCGCACCATCGGCAATGAGCTGAACGATCACGAGCTCCGTCTCGCGGCGGAGCGGCTCGCCGAACCTCCCCACCTCGGTCACGAGCGCGGGCGTGATCATGTGGGGCCTCCGCGCGAGTGCGGTCCGGACTCGCCTGCGCTGGTCTGGGGGTTAGTTCCACTAACCGGTGCGCTCGGACACCACAGCGCGGGCGAGCGCGGCGCGGCGGATCTCGGCGTCGATCTGAGTGACGATCCGCTCGGCGACATCGCGTCCGTACTCGGCAAGCTGGAAGCGGAACTTCACCTGCCTCTCACCTACAACATGGCGGTCGAGCTGCCGGCGTAGCTGTAGGGCACGCACCGCGGCACGGACCTGCCGTTCACCCGCGTGGGTAGCGCGGCGTAGCTCGTCGTAGCCCTGCAGGGGCTGCTCGAACAGCGCCACGAGAATCCGTCGGGGGAGGCTGTGGAGCCGACAGGTGGCGAGGACGAGTGCCACATGCCCGTCGACGGCGCCGCAGCCAGACACCACGGTGGGCGGGAACGGGTGGCTCGCGGCGAGCTGCCGTCGGACCGCGCCAGCGGCATCGTCGCCGGTAGGCATGAGACCCACTCGGCCGGCGCCTCGGCGACGGTCCTTCGGATCGGAACGGCGGGGCAGACGCACCGCGAGCCCCTCGCCAATCAGATCGGCGAGTAGCAGGTGCGCGACCCTTGGGTGCACGTCGAGGTGCTGGGCGAGCTCGTCTGGGATGGTCCAACCGAGCTCAGCCACTAGGACGAGCACCACGTCCCGCAGCGGAAGCTCGCGGGACGAGATGCCCGAGGCGATGGCGATCACGTCGAGGACCTCGGGCGAGATGGGGCCGGCAACGCCGATAAGAGACATGCCGGCATCGTCCCACCAGCCGCGCCGGGCGATGCAGCGGTCGTTTCGCGCTGGAACTCCGACGAGGATGCGCCACCGGATGAATGATGGACCGAACAGCACCCCTCTCTCGTCCAATGGAGCCGCACGAGCCCGGAGCACTGCGGCGACATCGGGGGGCTGTACGAGTTGCCAGCAGGGCCTCGACGCGCGTTACAGCGTGCGTCCGACCAGGAATCACATGGGCCAAGAGGTGGCTCTGGATCAGGAGCCACGCCTTGGCGAAGCGACGCGGCTCGCCGGTTCGCCCTTCCGACGAGCGCCGCCCCGCCGTGGCAATGCCGCCTTGGGGTCGACACCGCGTACGTCGAGTAGCTCATGGAGCGGAATCCCAAATGCTCGGGCGATCGCGTACACGGTCGACAGCCGCGGCTCACGGATCCCCAGTTCAACCTGCCGATACACCCCCTCGCTGAGGTCTGCACTCTCCAGATCCTGCTGTCGCAGCCCCTGCTCCTGACGCAGCAGACGTAGGCGCGCTCGAAAGCGCGGCTCGAACTCAGAGTACCCAGATGGCATTTCCAGAGCATCAGTCGCTGCCCTGGAGTTTCTAAGCATCAGATGCTACTCTGAGCGCGTACCCGCGACGCGCCGGAGGTTGCCATGATGACCGTCCAGCCGGGCGGCCTGGGCCGGATCGTCCGTCTCACGCTCGCTTCGATCAGCCTTGTCCTGAGTGGATGGGTTCGACCCGCCCTGGCGAGTCAGGCCGCCGCATGCCCGTACAACCCGCCCGGCAAGGTGGTGCTTGCCGCGAGCCCGAACCCAGCGATGCTCGGACAGACCGTCTCCCTCCACCTGGACGCCCTTCCATGCACCGGCTACCTCGCGCGCGCTTGCACGATCGAGGGACGCGCCCTCGACACCAACAACAACCTCACCTTGAAGCCGGGCGACACGAAATACCCGACAAAGGCCATGACGAAGACGTTCTCGGGCGCGTGCCAGTGGTACAGGGGCACGACAGCCGTCGCCGGGTACCCCGGCACCGTGAACGTCCGCTTCGATCCGCCGCCCACGGTCTCGCTCACGCCGGCGAAGCCACTTTTCGTGGCGGGCGAGTCCTCGAGCACCACGCTCACCTGGACGACCACGAGGGTTGGCTCATGCACGGCCTCGGGGGCGTGGTCGGGGTCGAAGAACCCGGCTGGTGGATCGGAAGCCATATCAGCTCCAAGCACGACGTCTACGTACACGTTGACGTGCTCGGGCTCCGGGTTGACCGTCACCTCGTCGACGACGATCCAGGTGTTCGGTCCACCACAGAACCTTGGTGTCGTCGTAAACCGCGCTGGCGACGAACTCTCGGTATCGCTGAACCGAGCAGCTCCCAACCGGATGCTGATCATCGGCTATGCGCCGAGCAACGGTACGGGAGACCTCTACCAAGCGACTTACTCCATCGCTCAGGATGAGTGGTCGCAGCCATCCCTCCTGCCAACACCCGTGAACTCGTCCGGCTACGAGCACACCGGGTCGAACCAGGGTGCCCAGATCGTGTTCGCCGGCTGGCGCACGTTGCCGGCCACGAATTTCGACCTCTTCCAGAGCGTCTGGAACGGCACCGCATTCACTCCACCCGTGACCCTCAGCCTCTCCACGAGCTCGAACGAAGGATCACCCTTCATCGCGACGGACGGGTCGAAGATGGTCTTCGCGTCCGATCGTCCCGGCGGCGCCGGTTCGTACGACATCTACCAGGCGACACCGACCGCCACGATCCCGTGGGG
>CAYVDO010000112.1:0-19444 GCA_964450125.1 uncultured bacterium | reverse complement strand
GGTGGGCCCCATCGCGGCTTGGCCGCGATGGGCGGGGGGCTTGAAAAGCCCCCCGAGAAAGCATCAGCTACTCCGAGCATGCGGATCATCACCTGGAACATCCACAAAGGCATCGGCGGGCTCGACCGCCGTTACGATCCCGATCGCATCGTCGAGGTGATCCGTCACCACGATCCCGACGTGGTGCTGCTGCAGGAGATCGACGAAGGCGTGCCGCGCTCGCGCCACCACCGGCAGGTGGACGTACTGGGGGACGCGCTCGGTTTCGACCATCGGGCATTCGCGCCCAACGTGAAGCTCAAGCACGGCCACTACGGTAACGCGACTCTCTCGCGCTTCCCGATCGTGCATACCGTGAACGTCAACCTGACGCTCAAGCCCAAGAAGGCGCGCGGGGCGCTGCTCACGGAGCTCGCGGTGACGATCGACGAACGCCGCTTCACCGTGCACTTCGCCAATTGGCACCTCGGCCTCTCCGCGCTGGAACGACGATGGCAGGTCGCCAGGCTGCTCCGGGCGAACGCGCTCAGGCATCTCGATCGGGACAGCCGATTCGTCATCGCGGGCGACGCCAACGACTGGTCCGGCGCCGTGGGACGCTGGCTGGTGAAACGTGCGGACTTCGTGCCCGCATCCGGAATCGGCAACCGCCGCACGCGCACCTGGCCTGCGTGGCGACCGGTGGGGGCGCTCGACTGCGTTTACGGCCGCGGCGCACTCGAGTTCCGGCACCACTTCACCTCGCGGCTCAAGCTGGCCCGCGAAGCATCCGACCATCTGCCGCTGGTGGTCGACTTCGACCCCGAGCCTCGCTGAGACCTACTCGCGCGCGGCGGTTGCCGTGCGCCCTGCGGCGAGCCAGCGGTCGAGATCGATGCTGAGGCCGCCGGCCACCGAACCGAGCGTCAGCGCTCTGCCGTCCGGCGCGAGCGAGAGCGTGCGCATCCGCCTGCCGACGTGCACGTGGGCCCGCACGTCGAGCGTGTCGCCGTCGAGAGCGTCGAGCGCGCCTGTATTGCGATTGCCGACGTAGAGCAGCCGCCGCCCCTCGTCCCACCGAACCAACCCCACGCCGCGATCGAGCCGCGTGGAAGCGATCACCCGCAAGGGATCACGACCGAGCTTGGTGACGGTGCCGGCATTGAAATACCCGGCGTAGACCGTGCCGTCGGCGCTCGTCGCCACCTTGGTCTTGTGCGCTGCCGGCAAGACCGCACGCCAGCGCCCGGGCAGATCGACGCGCTCGAGCTCGCGACCGTCTTCGATGGCGACGACGCGCACCCGACCGGCATCGCCGAGCACGAGCACCCCGCGGTCGTCGTCGATGGCGAAGTCCCAGAGCTTCGTACCCGTGGCAGCGATCCTGCACTGGCCACTCGCGAGGTCGGCGCGCGCGATCTCGTTTTGCTCGTCGAGGACGTAGAGCGCCGTGCGCGATCGATCGAGCATCAACCACCACGGGCTGTCGACCTCGCACTGGTGCGGCAGCATCTCGAGGCGAAACGGACCGAGCGTCGGGACTCCCGCGACCGGCCCGCCGCGAACCAGCCGATAGAGATGCCGGTCCAGGAAATCCGCCAGGTAGATGCTGTCGTTCGAGCAGTCGGGTGCGTAGTTGTCCGAGGCCATGAAACGCATGCTCGCCAGCGCCGGACCACCGCCGTCGCGAAGCACCAGCAACCCTCGTGCTCGCTCTTTGTTCCCCACCAGCATCGGCCAACCCGGGCACGGCCGGGCGACGAAGAACGCTCCCGATCGAATGCGTGCTTCCTCACCACGAAAGAGCACGCTCAAGGCAGGATCGTCGAGCGGCTCCGATGACGGCATGAACGACATCTGGCCCAGGCGGCCCCAGAACAGCGTGAAGGTGACGAAGCACGTGAGAACGCCGCGGCCGGCCTCGGTGAGGAGCCGATCGCGAAAGACGAGCCACGGGGGAAGCAGCACCGCGGCATTCGCCGCGACGCTCACGAGCCGCCATCCGAGCGGCATCGCGAACGGACCCACGATGCCCGGGAGGAGTGCAGCGACCGCGAGCACCCACGGCACGAGCGCTCGCGCGCGCAGCGTCACCAGCACCACGGCGAACACGGCGACGCACGCGAACACCTCGCGATCGGGCAAGAGCGGCGCGTACGTCGCCAGGATCCAGAACTGCACGGCGACGAGCACGAGCAGCATCCCGCGCGCGAACCGCCACACCGCGGGACGGGACCGACGCAGCTTCGCGCCGAGTCGACGCAGCAACGGCAGAGTCGCGACGAGCAGGAACGACGCCGGTGCCAGCACGATGCCCCACACCGGCAGAATGCCGAGGAGCGCCCACGCCTCGCGTGCGAGCTCGGACGGGCGCCCAGCCTCGCGCTTCGTGAGCCACCCCGCGAGCCATCCGACCGCGTAGCCGACGGCACCCGCCAGCGCGGGGATCGCGATCAGCGCGAACAACCCAGCGCCAGCAGCACCGAAGAAGAATCCGGTCTCGGTACGCACGCCGTAGCGCGTGGCGACCTCGCCGAGCCACGGCCCGCCGACCTGCGCGCAACGCTCGGCGCCCGGCACCATGCCGAGGGGGATTCCCACCACGTAGGTGAGCCGCGCGACTCGCCTCGCTAGGTCGTTTCGAGTGAGCCGAGTCAACGACGTGCCCTCAATCCCCAACCGGCGAGCGCGCATGCCGGCCTCCCGAGCTTCGCGATATGTTCCGGCTGCGCCCGGTTGCTGCGCGCCACGAGCGCGCCCGATCGTACCTCGACGTGCTGAGCCCCACGCTTCTCTCGCTTCCGGCCGCTCTCGCGACGGCGCTGTTGGTGGCTCACACCGTGCGCCATCGCGGCGCGCCGGTGGTGGCGCTGGTCGTGACGCTGTGCCTGCTCTGGTACGTCCCCAAGGAATTGGCGATCCAGCAGCAAGCCCTCGCTTGGCATCAGTACGTCTTCGCCGCCGGCATGCTGCGAATCGGCGGCATCCCGCCCACGGTGATCGTCGGTCATCTCTTCACCGTGCTCGTGGGCTGGTACTTCAGCGAACGGATCACGCGTTTCCTTCCGGGATGCCGCGGCTATCTGCTGCCGACGTTGGTGGTGTGGATGTTGGTGGCGTCGTCGGTGGCGTACGTGATGGAGGTGACGGGCGTCACCGCGGGTTGGTGGTGGTGGAGGTTCCGCGACCAGATCTGGGCCGAGATGCCGCTCGCGGCTCGCACCGAGGTCAACCTCGGCATCATCACACCGACGATTCCGAGCATGCCGATCGCAGGCTGGGCGATCTACATGTTTCCGTTGGCGACCGTTCTGCTGAGCTTCGCGTTCGGACCGTACAGACGCGTGCGCGCCAGGCCGCTGTGGGGGCTCGCGCTCTTCGCGATCTACTTCGTGGTGTGCCTGCGCGGGCTCGCCACCTTCGTCTTGCTGCTCGCCGCCTTGCCGCTCTCGTTGGTCTCCCGGATGCGCTACGACGTCCCGGAGCAGCCGATCGCGGGCAAGAGCGCGTGGGCGAGGATGCTGCGGTGCGCACCGTGGATCGCCGTAGCTGCCATGCTCGCCACCTCGGGCATGGTTCTGCTGCTGGCACGGCGCGAGCCACGATTGCTGGTTTCGTGGATGCCCATTCTCACGGTGCTGGCCATCGCTGCCGCGGGCCGATTCGCGCTCCTCGCCGCGCTCGTCGCATCGCTGCTCTTCGGTGTCGCCGTGGCCGCCGGCGAACGCTCGATGACGCTGCCGCTGGTCTGGAGCGTGCTCATGGTGGCGATGCCCATCATTCGCATCCTGCTGGCAGGAATCCCCCGCGACCCAACTCACGCAACGCGCACGTCCGCCGTCTCACTCGACGCAGCAGCGACGGCGAAGATCACTCGGTTGCGCCGCGGCTACTGCGCGGTGGCGGCACTGGCGCTCGTGGCGCACGTCACCCTGGATGGCCTACCGATGTATCTGCCCAAAGGCAACGCCATCGCGGCTGCGAGCAGCTTGATCACTGCGTTGCTGCTGGCAGCGACGCTGCGCGATCGCGAGGTGCTCGCGTCCGTGCCACGGGTGGTCACGCGAGGGGTCACGCTGGTCACCGCCCTCGCCTTGCTCGCTCATCTCGAGGCACCACTCAGCATTCACCCCGAGGTGATCCTTCGCCCGATCTCGTTCTGGGCCACGCTGGTTGCGAGCGCGGCGGCGATCTGGATGCAACTCCGGGTTGCTAGGCTCGTGCGACCGGCCGAGACGATTTCGGCGGCGTGACACGAGCGATTGCCCCCGTTCGTCGGCGCGGGCCTCGGTGCGTGCGCGGCTCAACGCGCGGGGGCGGCTCTCGTGACGATCGCGTCGCGCAGCGGCTCATCCGCGAGCTCGGCCAGGCGCCAGGCGCCGAGCCCCGTGAGGTGCAGGCCATCGGCTTCGAAGAACGCGTCGAGCTCGGTCGCGGCGTAGCGGGCGCAAAGTTCCTGCTCCCAGTCGACGAGCACCACTCGCTCGCGCGCGGCGATCGTGCGAATCGAGGCGGCGAACGCGCGCTTCAGCGCCACCCTGTGGGGAAGGTCTGGCACCAGTACGTGACCGTCGGACAGGTCGAAGAGCCTCTGGGGCGTGGCGGAGGCTGCGCCGCAGTAACGATCGGGATGGATGCCGAGGACCGGTATCACGCCGTGGGTCCTGCACCAGCGGACGATCGTTTCGAGCCGCTCTTCATACCGGCTGAGCAGCGCCGCTCGATCCTCCTCCGACGGCTTCTCTGCCAGCCCGGCCGCCAATCCGCGCGCCGTCATGAGGATCTGCGTCAGCGTGCCGTAGAGCGGAAGGCGGCCGAGCAATCGGCCACCCCACGAGTCACGACGAGCGCCTCTGAAATCGCCGGCGAGCGCCTCGACGTCGCGGAAGTTCCATTGCTCCGAGATCAGGGCGACGTCCAGATGTCGCTCGACGAACTCGTTCTCGAGCTGCGCCACGATCTCGGTCAGGCTGTAGTGGGGGGTGCCGAGGTTCAGAACCTCGACGGCCCATGGCGTCGATCGAGAGAGGCGCTCCGCCAGAAAGCGAGTGTAGGGCGTCGCATAGGGCTGAACGGTGGTCGATCCACCGAACGCGACCACGCGCCGCACACCCGGCGCCGGGGCCCGCTCGATCTCCGGCGCCAGGTAGCCCAAGCTGTTGGTCGAGAACCACGGGGGTAGCCCCGCCCAGCGATAGCCGAAGCGCGAGATCGGCGACCCCCGATAGTGGGGCTCGAAACAAAACGGCACGTAGGGCTTGCCGCAGGCGTACCCCAGCTCGACGCCATCGACGGCGCCGAGCACCCAGACGTCGATGACGCTGCCAGCCAACGCGTAGAACACGGCGGCGACCACGGCCGCCCTCAGCACCACGGCAATGCGACCGCGGCGTGCCGCGACCGCGTTCGGGGTCGTTCGGCGCCACGCGCTCACGCGAGCGTGCCCCCTGCAGCGAATCGCCGGCGCCGCGCAGCAGCTGGGGGAGAGCACACGTTCATCAGCGAACATCCGTGCAGGGAGGGCGTGGCCACGCGGCGCCATGCTCGAGCAGGGAGTTCCACGACGCCGCGCCGCATTCGCCTTCAGCCCGCGCCGCGCTCGGTTCGGCCGACGAGCGCGCGAAGATCGAACTCGAACAATCCGAACGCCGATCCCGCCACCAGCAGACCGCGCTCGCGCGAGTACGCCAGCGCGCGCGCCAAGCGCCCGATCCGGGCATCGAACAGGGCACGACCCGTGGAGAGGTCGAGCACCTTCAGGTCCCCGTGGAAATACTCCAAGGTGAAGAGCCAGCCATCGGCTTCGCTGCAGCCGATCTCGCGCACCATCGGATCGATCGTGATCGACCGGATCAGTGCCAGCGACGCGGAGTCGCGAACGTCGACGCGGCTGTACATCGGGCGGGCCACCAAGAGCTTGCGGCCTTCGTCCACCAGCTCCATGTCCAGGCTCATGTAGCCGACGCGTGCGCGGCGGATCGCTCCGCTCTGCAAGTCGTATCGGCTCAAGACCGGAAGCCCGATCGGCGTCGACACGAAGATCGCCCCTCGGCTCGCGTCGTGGACGATCTTGTGGGAGGTCAGGAACGGCGCGGGAAGCGTGCGCGTCGCACCCGAGTCCAGATCGTGGACGAAGAGCACGGGGTCGGTGCTCGGGATGGAGTCCGGCAGGATGTAGAGCAGGTGGTCGTCCACCGCTTGCACGTCGGCGGCACGCGACGGAAACACGTCGCCTTGATACTCGGCCTGGTCGATGGAGAACGCCGCGACCGTGTCACCCCCGACGAAGAAGCGATTGCGCGAGGGCACGAACGTCATTCGCTCGCTGCGCGTGAGCGGCGCGGCGGACGTATGCGACATCCCGTGGTGTAGCTCGACGAAGCCAGGCGGCCCGGTCTTCGACGAGAAATAGACGCGATCGGTGCCCGGGACGAACGCTACGTCGTAAACGTCGACCCCATCGCCGAGACGTGGCAGCGAACCGGGGCTCGGGCTCCATCCGAAAAAGCTGCTCGCGAAGCCGTAACCGAGGGCGAGGCCGACGATCGCTGCGAAGGTGCTCACCGGCGGCAACACCGACGACCACGTGATCCGCCGCCGCCACGCTCGCGACGAGCCCCGAATCAACACCACGGCAGCACCCATCGCCGCGACGCCGCGAAGCGTCAACGAGGGCTCCCATCGGCGATCGGCGGCCAGGAAGACGATCGCGAACACGGCCACGGCTCCGAGCCAGACCCACGGACGCCTGAGCGTCACCCACTCAGGCGATACCCCGCTCGCCACCAGGCGTAGCCCGACAGCGACGTTCATCGATCGCGGTGCGATGACGAGTCCCCACCAGATGCACGCGCCGCGAACGAGCACGCCCACCAGCCACCACGGCGCGCGCCGCAGCTCGGCAGCCGCTGATCGCGTCGCCGACGCCTCCGAACGGACCGTGGCATCCGCGCGGCGACGCATGCGCCGAGTCGCCGAAACGACCACCCCTACCAGCACGAGACCGATGCCGACCACGACGGCCCTCGCAAAGACCGACGGGACGTGCATTCGCGTGCGAAGCACGAATTCCGCGTAGTAGCACACGAGAAGCGCAGTCGGGAGGGAGTCGAGCAGAAGGTCGGTGAGCGGGTTGTTGAACGGGAGCACGAGCCCCGCGACTGCGATCCCGCGCCCCAACTCGAAGAGGCGCGTGAGACCCTGCGACGTCGGAACGAGCGGAGCCGCCGACTTGTCGGGCGATGCGGCGACCGGCGGAGCTGGCGACGAAGAGGAAGGCTGCACGAACACCGCCGAACGCTCTCGAATCACCCGACGCGCGCAACGTTCGCGTCGCCGATCTCGAAGAGACCGCACCGCGACACTGCGTAAACGCGATCCGACGTTCCATCGCGCACCACGTCGCGCACCTTGCGTCCCAGCGCGATCCTGCCGCGCTCCTCGTGGGTCGTGGGATCCAGTTTCGCCAGCACTCCCAGCCAGTAGCTTCCCGCCAACAGGTCACCGTCCGGGGCCCACGCGAGCGCCACCGTTCCGAAGGGAACGGGAAAGCTGCCGATGGGGTTCGACGTCGCGGCATCGAGCTGGCGCACACGGGCCACGAAAGGCAACGCGACCAGCAGCGTGCGTCCATCCTGCGACCGCAGCGCATCGCGCGCGCCCCAACCGATGCGCGCTTCGACGAGGGCCAGATCCGCGGCGCGAAACCGCAGAAGCTGATACGGAATCTGCGGGCACGTGAGCAGGATCTGCTCGCCCCCTGCGATCGGGACCAATGCATCGCCGACGCAGCCCGGCCCGACCGACGCCGAAGCGGCGACTCGCTCCAGCGTGGAGGCGTCGAGGGCCACCAGCGCCGGCGCCGGTCCGTTCGAGCCTCGCGCGACGAGAACCCTCCCCCGGGCGCCGTCGAGCATCATCGCCGCGGGACACTCGACCACGTGCGACTCGACGCGATTCAGCGTCGCTCGCTCGTAGACGTCCACCGCACCGGCGAGTGGCGCCGTCGCGGCAACGTGGGCACGGTCGGCGAGCGGCAACACGGCGTACGCCCACCGATCGGCAGCGCCTCGCCACTCGCGCGGCCGATCGGGTTGAACGTGGAGAAACGACGACGCGCCCGCGGCACCGATGGCCAGCGTGGGAGTGCAGCCGACCCACAGCGAGCCATCGCCATCGACTCGGATCGTACGAGGCTCGAGGCAACGTGCTACCGGTACGCCGAGCGTTCCCGGTTCCGGCTCGACGAACGGGACCAGCACCTTTGCACCCGGCGTCCGATACGACTCGAGACACTCCGCGCGCGGCTGTCGGAAGTAGCGATCGAGGGTGACGGCGTTGGTGACGAGGAGGACACCCGTGATCGCGTGCAACCACGCCGCGCGCGATGCGCCGCGGCGCCGCGCCACGACCGCCGCGGCGACTGCCAGCGACGAACCAGCCGCAACGAGCACGGGAGCGGATCGCGCTGCCCACACGAGTGGCACGACCTGCACGGCGAGCGCCAGCCCACGCTGTCCTAGCATCAAGCCGCGCAGCGCGCGTGCCGATCTGGAACGCGTGGACGGGGATCGTTGCGATACGGCCCCCACCGCCGCGAGCACGACCGTCACCGCGATCGCGCCGGCCAACGCGTGACCGAGGGCCAATGCGCCCACCAGCAAGGGCATGCACCAGAAGAACAGCTCCGCTGCGTGCAGGAGACGCAGTGGCGCGCGCGGTCTCATCGATCAGGCATGCGACGACGACGAGTGGGTGACGACGTCATGACCCGGACCGATGGCGACGTCGCCGCCGCCCAGCTCATTCTCGCGCAAGGTGTCGAGCATCTTGCTGCCGCCCGTCAAGAACCTCGTGCTCGAGCCCCGCTGTCGTCCTACGCACGAGCGCTTGAACGCCACCGGCGATCGACGCAAGCTCCCTCGGAAATCCCGCGTGTTCGCGGCGAGGCGATCGAAGCCGCACGTGACGAATCCGCCGCAACCATCCCGCGTCGTGGGCGCCGGGCCGCTTCAGGCGCTGCGCCGCAAAGCCGCTCTGGCGGCCGACGTCGCTGCAGCCAAAGCCTTCGGCCAACATCGACCACTGAGCCTCGGCTGGGAGATCACGGCGGCGTGCAACGCAGCGTGCGTCTACTGCCACTTCCGGGAGCCTTCAGCCGGCGAGCTGACCACGGACGAAGCGCTGCGGCTGGTCGCGGAGATGGCTGCCCTGGGAACGCGGATGGTGAGCATCTCCGGCGGCGAGCCATTGCTCCGGGGCGACCTGGCGACCGTGGTCGATGGGCTGGTGGATCGCGGAATCGCCGTCAGCCTCAACACCAACGGGTTCCTGGTGCATCGCAACGAGCACGTGGTGCGACGGGCTCACCGCGTCAAGATCTCGATCGACGGCCCGGAGCCGATTCACGACGCCGTCCGGGGCTCTGGGACTTTCCGGCGCGCAGTGCGAGCCGTCGAGCTCTGCCAGGCCTGGGGGGTTCCAGTCACCGTGGAGACGGTCATCGGCAAGACCAATCTCCCGCACGTCGAGGAGCTGCTCGAGTGGTGCGGCGAGCGGCGATTGCGGGTCCAGCTTCAGCCCGCGCGCGCGGCGATCTTCCACGGCGGCGAGCCCAATCCCGAGCGCCCCGATGCCGTCGCCCTCGGCCAGTTGCTCGAGCGGCTCGCAACCGGAAAACACCACTCACTCCTGCTCAACACACCACAGGGACTCCGCCACATCGCTCGATTTCCCACCCCCACTCCGATGGCGTGCGCCAGCGGCCAGATCACGGCGCGCATCACGTCCACGGGCATCTTCAAGCTCTGTGGCGAACCGCCAGCGCATGCGCCCGAAGCGAGCTGGCGTGAGCTGGGGTTACAGGAGGCGTTTCGCCGCCTTCGACCCGTCGCGTGCGACGCGTGCTGGTGCGCGCCACGGGTCGATGTGAATCTCGCGTATCAGGGCAGGAACTTGCTTTCGTTCGCGCGCGGTCGCGCGGCGGGAATCCTCTCGCCCAGTCGCTCTTCTCGGCAGCCCAGGTGAGCGCGCTGCCGCTCGGCTCCGACACGGCTGCGCTCCACGACGAGCCGCTTACCGTGCGCGAGCGGACGGCCGGCGCGGCGGCGTATGGAGTCGGTTTGGTCGTCGTCGTGGTTGTCGCGCAGGCGCTCGCCAGGCGGCTCGCTGCCGCGCTGCCCTCGTCGCCGAGCGTCGTGCTCGGGGCACTCGGGATCGGATTTCCCGCTGCCGTCGCCGTGGCTCTCCTCGCGGCACGACTCGCCTCGCCGAAGTCGGCGTCGCTCTTCGTGCGCCGGTTGCTTCGGTGCTATCCAGCGCTCTTCGTCGCGCCGCCGTTCGGCGCGCTCTTCCTCGCGCTCTCACCCACGTTGCCCCGACGCTTGCTTCAACCGTTCCGAGCTCGCCGCGGCACGATCGCGGTGGCGACCATCGCGGTGATCGAGGTGACGTTCCTGCTACTCGCGGTCCCACTCTTCACGCCTCGGGTCGTGACGCTCTGCGCTGCGGTATTCGGCGTCTGTCACGTCGTGTTGCGCTTTCGTCACCGCCGGTGGTGGTGGGGGGCGTGCTCGCTAGCAACGGTCGCCAGCGCAGCCGTCACCGCCAGCTTGCCGATCGGACCGTGGCTCGCGTGGACGATGGCATGCGCATCGGTGCTCGCACCGATGCTCGCGTCGCCGGCCTGGTCGAGTCTCGAGCCCGTGGACCGAATGGCGACAGCGGCGGCTCCAGCGCTGGTCGTGATGCTGGCATATCCGCTCGCGTTCCTCTTCCTTCCGGCGCGGCTGCCTGCTCCGGACCCACGCGTGCGAGTGCTCTATTCCGCGACCAAGCTCGCGTTCTGGGACAACACCGCGATCGCCGCCACCTGCGCACCGGACGTGTACGTGATGGGGGCCAAAGGACCGTCGTTTCTCGGTCTAAGCCGCATCGATGCGACGAGCGCGAGCCGTCGCTCGCTGTTTCGCGGTGTGGCGAGCGACAACGTCGTCAACGACTGCGCCGACGGGATCACGTGGCTCGCGATGACCGAGCCGGCGCGGCTCGTACGCATGCTGAGCGGCGACGAGTACCGCGTGCAACATCTGCGCGATCGCATCCCGGTGTCGATCCTCCATCGATTCGATGGGGTGCTCTACGCGATCACCGAGGAAAGCCGCATCCTCCGGTTCGCTCACGACCATTGGGAGGAGACAGGAACCTCCGATTCCACGCTCCGGGATTTCGCGGTCCGAACGGACGGCTCGACCTGGGTCGTCGGCGGGGGCGGGATGAGGCTCTACTCCCCCACCGGTGAAACGCTGAAGTCCTTCGAGCTTCCGACTGGTGATTGGGTGCGCCCTCCCGACAGTCGCGAGAAGGGCAACCTGATCGCGATCGGCGGATCGCTCTACGTCACCGATCACTGGAGCGGGTTGCTCTTCGAGGTCGACGCCGATTCCGGCGAGGTACGCCGATCGGTGGAACTAGGGCGCGGAGTCCGTCACCTCACGCACCTGCCGGCGCGCGACCAGCTAGCCGTCGCGAACTTCCTCACGGGCGAGCTCGTCTTCCTCACGCGCGCCACGCTCGACCGTGCGGGGTCGGTGGAGCTCGGCCGGCGCTTGCGATGGCCGACGGCGACTCCCGACGGGTGGTCGGTCACAGCCGCCAGCGCCGCGGGAGCGTTTCGGATCGACCCCTGAGCCCGAACCTCGGATGCGGCTCGCGACCCGCGCGAAGCGCCTGCGCACCGCCACGCGGGGCATCGCCCACCCGTGGTACCATCACCGCCGATCGGTCGATCGGCGCACATCGAGCTCGCGGTAACCCCGACCGCCCAGCCGAGAGCCGCTGACCCGCGCACACCGAGGTCACATGCGATTCGCGCAGAAGGTCGCTGCTGCCGTGTCCCTCGCGAGGGTGCGGCTGCAGGATGCGCACGTACCGGTGGCGGTCCGCATCAACCTCAACAACCGCTGCCATTCCCGTTGCCAGTACTGTGGCTTCTGGTCGAGCCCCGTCGAGGAGCTCCCCACCGCGCAATGGCTTCGAATCGTCGACGAGCTCGCAAAGCTCGGCACGGTGCACGTGTGCTTCTCCGGCGGCGAGCCGATGCTCCGGGACGATATCGGCGCGCTCATCCAACGTGCCGTCGAGCTCGGAATTTCGCCCAGCATGAACTCGACGGGGATCTTGTTCGCTCGGCACCAGAGCCGCCTTCGTGGCCTCGACTTGGTCAAGCTGTCGCTCGACGGACGCCCCGAGACTCACGATCACCTCGCTGGGCGAAAGGGCTCGTTTCGCGAGCTGACCGAGGCCATCGAGGTCTCGCGGCAGCTCGGTTTGCGCTTCTCGTTCGCGTTCACGATCACGCGCTTCAACCTCGACGACATCCCTTGGGTGCTCGATTTCGCGAACAGCCACCAAACCTTCGTCGCGTTCCAACCACTGATGCCGCACCAACACGCGAGCGCCGACGTCCGCACCCTCTACCCCGAGCGGCCGGACTATCTGCGCGCGATCGACCTGCTGACCAGCGAAAAGCGCCGCGGCTCCAAGTCGATTCGCAACAGCGTGGCCGCCCTCGAGCACGTGCGTTCGTGGCCGCACATTTCCGGGTTGAAATGCTGGGGCGGTCACGTGTTCCTGATGATCGAGCCCAACGGTGACGTCGTTCCCTGCGATCGCATCCCGTACGACACCCCCATCCCCAACGTCCAGGATCACGACGTGGCGTCGGCGCTCGAGCACCTGCCGCAGAAGAATTGCCATGGCTGCGGCTTCTGCGGGGCGCTCGAGCTCAACATGGTGATGAATGGCCGCTGGTCGGCGCTCCCGACGATGAGCCGCGTGGCGGGGCCCAGCACGTCGCGGGTGCTCGCGGCTGCGGCACGGCTGACGAAGCGTGGGGCCGTTCGCGAGCCGGCGGGAGTCCCTGCGGGACGTTCGGCCGAGACCTGATACTCCGCGTCGGCACAGTCAGCGCGGATCGCGCTTCGCCGCGTCGAGAGCCAGGACGTCGAGATCCACCACGACGCCGCTCGATGCGTTGATGAACGACAAGCGTCGCCCGTCGCGCGACATCGTGAGCGCCTGAATCCGCGGTCCGACGTCGATCCGCCCCAGCTCGCGCGCACCGGTCGCGTCGAGCACCACCATCTCGCCGGTCAGAAAATTCCCGACGAAGAGCCGTCCGTGGCGCGAATCGAGCGCCAGATGGCGAATACCGAGGCCGAGCTGCATCCAACGCTCGACCGCGAGATCGGACGCACGCAGCACGGCGAGCACGCCGGTGTTCATGTCGGTCGCGAAGAGCCGATCGTGATCCGCGTCGTACGCAAGCTGGCCCAGCCGATGCCCGACGCGCGTGCTGGCGAGCGGCCACGGCGGCCCGGGCAGCTCGACCTCCGCAACGTACGCCGACGCGGATCGGCTGAATCGACGCAGCCGCCCCATGTCGAGAACGAAGAGATCGCCCGTGCGCGGCTCGACGGCGAGGTCCCGGGCGAAATCGCCGGGAACGCTCTCGGCGCAGGCGAATCGCGCGAGATCGAAGCCCGACACGCCACCGGTGTCGTCGACCCACCACGCACGCTGGCGCGCCGGATCGGCGCGCACGGTGTCAGGTGCGCGGTCGGTGCAATGCGGCGTGCGGCGCAGCACGCGCAACGGAGAAAAGCCCACGTCGACGATCTCGTTGCTGCCGTCGATCGACGTGTTTCCCAAGTGCAGGACGTTCGGGCCGCATTCGAGCCAGCAGATCCTGCTGAAGCCGACGTCGAGCCGCTCGAGCGGCTCACTCCCGCCCGCCAGCGGGATGCGCAACGTCCTGCCGAGCTGCCCCATGACGTACGAGCCGCCGTCGCACGATTCCATGAGCGGGCCGCCCAAATGGTTCCAGTTGATCGCGATCGTGGGTGAATCGCGGATTCCTTCGAGCAACCCCGCGAGCGGTACCGGAAGGAGCCGCACGCCGGGCGTGCGCTCGACCCTTTCCGAGATCGAGCCGGCCGTGACGTTGTAGAAGACCCATTGGCGAACACGCACTCCGCCGTTGGCGAGCGCGACCGTCAACGCCAGAGCGAGCTGCGGCCGAATCACGCTGCCGCCGCCGATCGCCGCGATCAAGAGCACGGCGCCAACGAAAGGAGCGGCGAACCAGAGCCGACCTTCCGCGGAGAGCGGCAGCGGCGGGTCCACGATGGCTGCTGCAGCGAGCCCCGAAGCGAGCAGCAGCGTTCGCAGCACAGCGTGAGGCTCGACGGCGGCCGTTGGTGAGCGAGCCCGAACACGCGTGGTGCAGACCACCAGCACGGCGACACATGCGACGTAAACGATGTCCCCCCGCGATAGATATGGAATGTAGAGCTGCACCAACGCCGCGAAGGCGAGTACCCCGAGGTAGTAGCCGAAGCGCACCCATCGCCAGCTCGCGCGCGATCGCGTTGCCCCGCGCTCGAAGCGAAACACCAGCGGTGCCAGCAGCACCGTGACGCAGGTGATGGGTGGGGCGTGCGCCAGATGCAGCAGCGCCCTCGCCACGAGCTCGCGCCGTGACGACGATGGCTCGCGATCGAAGCTCACCCGAAGGCCGATTGCGGGGCGGGCACGACGCGGCGCGCGCGCTCGTACGCGGTCGCGAGCGAACGGAGCGAGATCGCGACGAGATTCCGGAGACAAGATCCGAGCATGTTGTAGCGCGGCAGATCCCGCAGGATTCGCCACATGCGACGGGGATCCGCGTAGAAGCGCAGGTAGGCGCGAGCTCGCATGCTGGCGAACGTGCGATCCGGAACCAGGCTCAAGTTCGACGATTGGCGTGCGGTGTGGCGATCGAGCTCGGTGAACGTGGCCAGACGCCAGTCCTCCACCGCATCCCGAAGGCCGGTGCCGGCGTAGGGCGTGACGGTGAAGAACATCGCCGTGTGCAAGCGCGACCGAACCGCGAGGTCGATCGTCGCCTGCATTTCGTCCTGGGTTTCCGACGGGAAGCCCAGCATGAAGAAACCCGTGGTGAAGACGCGACGCTGGGCCGCGAGGCGCGCGACCTCGACGACGCGGTCGAGCTTGAGGTGCTTGCGGGTCCAGCGCTGCAACCGCGGGGATGCGGTTTCGAACGCGAGGCATAGGTGCTCGCAACCGGCCGCCGCGAGCTTGTCGATCTGCGCGGGCGTGAGCCGGTCGCAGCGCACGCCGTTCGGCAGCGCGAAGCGCACGCTCGGAAAACGCTCTGCCAGCCCGTCGAGGATCTGCTCCATCCGCGGGCCGTCCCAGTTGAAGATGTCGTCGACGATGTCGAAGTGGTGAACGTCGAAATCCCGAACCAGGCGCTCGACCATCGCCAACACGTAGCTCGGGCTCGCACCGCGAAAGCGTTTTCCCTGAATGTCGTGGCAATAATTGCACCGATACGGACAACCACGGCTCGTGAACATGAGCATGTAGCGGCGCAGGCCGACGCAGGTCATGCCTTGCATCGTCGCGTAGCGATCGATCGCCAAGAGGTCCCATGCGGGGAACGGCAACGCGTCGAGGTCCTCGATGAACGGGCGATCCGGCCCCGAGAGCGGGTGACCGTCGAGGCCGCGCACCACCGCGCCAGGCGTACCCGCCAGCGGCTCGCGCTGGACCAGTCGCTCCAGCACGTCGACGAGCGTCTCCTCGCCCTCACCACGGACGACTGCGTCCGGCTCCCCGAACGTGAGCGCATCCGCAGGATCGGCGCTCGCGTGGGGGCCGCCGAGAAGGATCGGGACGTGCGGACGCGCGGCTCGTGCCTGCCTGGCGAGAGCGCGCAACGACGTTCGCTCGGCCGTCAGGCCGCTCAACCCGATCACCGTGGGATCGAACCGGCGCAGCCGGACATCCAAGGCGCGAGCAGGATCGTCCTCGAGATAGGTGTCGAGGATCTCGACCTCGAAACCGGCGCGCTCGCGAGCGACAGCCGCGAGCGCTGCCAAACCGAGGGGCGGGCTGGCGATCGTCCGCACTTCCTCCGCGACGCTCGCCTTGACGAGCAACAGACGGCCGCGAGACGTCATCGGACGCGAATTCCGGGCTGCTCGACGCCCACGAGGTCGAACGTGGGCAGCGCGGGACGCATGCTAGCTTGAGCGCGCCGCACGCTCGCCGGCGTCACGAAATCGTCGATGAATCTCGCGAAAATGCGCACTGGGCGGATGGTACCGGCCAGCGCTCCAACGGGTCAAGGCGAGGATCGGCGTGAGCAGCGCGCGTCCGCGACACGGTGCAATCGCCAGCTCCGCCATGCGTGAACGCCACCTACCTCCCGGGCCAGGTCGGTTCGCATTCGCGCAGCTTCGCGAGTGGATCGCGACACCCTGCGACGTGCTGGATGCCTGCGCCACGCGCTACGGCTCGGCCTTCACGCTGCGCTTCCCGTTCCAGCGACCGCTGGTGGTGGTGAGCGATCCGGAGGCGGTCCGCAGGGTCTTCAACATCGGCTTCCACGCCATCGACGCAGGCTGCACGAACGAGATGCTCGTTCCCGTGGTGGGCGCCCACTCGCCGGTGGTGCTCGACGGGCGGCGGCACCTTCGCATCCGACGTGCCCTCGCGGTGCCCTTGGGCCGCACCCAAGTCGCCGCCAGCACCGCCGCGCTGGAGCGGCGAACATCGCGCTGGCTGGATGGATTGCCGATCGGCAAGCCGTTCGCGATCCATCCGGCGTTCGAGGAATTGACCCTCGACGTGATGCTCGAGGATGTGCTCGGCCTCACCGCCGGGGAGCGCACGCAAGCGATCCGCCGCGACGTGCGCACACTTCTGGCCCTGCTCGCGCGCACGACGACCACGCTCGCGTGGATGCTGATCGGGCGCGCGCCAGCGTTCGCGGCGCTGCCCACGTGGCGCCCGGTGGAACGGTTGTTGGCACGTCTCGACGCGGCACTGGCCGGCGAGATCGAAGCAGCGCGCGAGCGCGCGGCGCGAAACGAGCCCGCGTTCGGTGCGCTCGATCGCCTGGTGCGTCCGTTCGAGCGAGGCGGTGACACGCTCGCTCCGCGTGAGATCCGCGATCAGCTCGTGACGCTCCTCTGGGCCGGGTGCGAGACCACACCCAATGCGCTTGCGTGGGGCGTCCATCACCTGGTGGAGAATCCCACGTGGATCGAGCGCATCGCCGACGAGGCCGGGCACGCAGAGGTGGGGCCACCCCGCGCCCTCGACGATGTGGAGTCGCCGGTCACACGATCGGCGCTCGACGCCGTGATCCGCGAGACCCTGCGGCTCAGCCCGGTCATCACCCTCGCCAAACGGCGGCTTGCAGCCGAGCTGCGCCTGGGCGAATGGATGCTACCAGCGGGCACCGACGTGGCCGCGTGTCTCTATCTCGCGCATCGCGATCCGCGCCGCTGGCCGAGCCCAACGCACTTCGATCCCAACCGCTTCCTCGCCAGCGAGCGTGCCAATCCGTTCCATTTTCTGCCGTTCGGCGGCGGGATCCGTCGCTGCGTCGGCATGCACCTGGCGCTCGGCGAGATGCGCGTGGTGCTCGGCGCGCTCTGCCGGCGCAAGCGCTTCCGCGCCGCACCCGGTTACCGCATGCGTGTCGCTCGCCACACGGTGGCGTACCTGCCGTCCGAAGGAATGCCGATCGTTTGCGACGGGGATCGCTAGCCACGAAATCGGCGCTTCGCGCCGATTTCGTGGCTAGCTGAGGTTGTCGCGGGGGGCTTTTCAAGCCCCCCGCCCAGCGCGGCAAAGCCGCGCTGGGACCCACCCCCAAGGCGCCTCGCTTCGCTTGCGGCTCGCCTGCCGGCTCGCAGAGAGGTGACAGGCGAGCGTGAAGACCGATGTGCAAATCGCGCGGCGTGGCGTGCGTTCAGGGGTTTTTCGAGCCCCCGCGCGTTGCGATGGTCGGCTTCAATCCGTGATCGCCGCGCGAACACGCCCCACCACGAGGCCACGGTGGTTGGTGCGAATCGGCGCAGCGAAGCTCGCCAGCGACGCACGCGCGACGTCGTCGAGGAGGCCGAGCTTTTCCAAGACCGCGATCGCCGCCGGCTCGGAGCCGCGCGTCTGCCCGTCGCGCGCCTTCACGGCGACGCCGTAGACCTCGCCCGTGGCGCTGCGAATGCCGATGCACTGCAGCGCCTCGGCGCCGACCTTGGACACCACGCTCCCGGGCAATGCCTGCATCAGCGTGGTGTCGAAGCGCTCACGGCCACCCACCAGATAAGGGTGCTCCATCATCGCGCCACTCAGGCTCGCAAGCGCCGCGTCGTGCGCGACCAGCAGATCGCGAAACACGAGCGCGATGGCGCGTAACGGCAGATAGAACGTGACGGCGCTGCACCCGTCGACGGCGATGGGCACATCGCGAACCCCCGTGAGGGACTCGAGCTGGCGGCGGATGGTTCGCTGGACCAGGTGATCGGGCGCGGTGTAGCCGTGCGTCTCGACGCCGAGATGCCTCGCCAGCGCCAGCATGCCGGCATGCTTTCCCGAGCAATTGTTGTGCAGCGCGCTCGCTGCAACGCCGATCCGTGCCAGCTCTGCCGCGGTGTTCGCGTCTGCGGGCGGGTGGACGCCGCATTCGAGATCTTGCTCCGAGCAACCGATGGCGCGAAGCATCGCGGCTGCGCGCTCGACGTGCACCGATTCACCGTTGTGCGAGGCACACATGAGCGCTCGCTCCGCGGCGCCGAATCCGAAGGCATCGGCGGCCCCCGACTCGACCACAGCCAGCGCTTGCACTGGCTTCGCCGCCGAGCGCAGACAGACCCAGCCATCGGGATCCCCCGCGCTGAAGCAGATGTTCCCTGCAGCGTCGACGACGACCGCGTCCACCTCGTGAACCGCTTCCGCGAGCGACCCACGCTCGACGTATACCCGGACGTTCATCCAGCTCTCCCGACGAGGCCCGAAACAAGCGCATGGCGCCTCCTTCAGGACGAGCGCAGCTCGTCGCTCCTCGTTCGCTACAATGCGCGCCCGAGCGTACCGCACCTCGGCGAGCGCGCTCGCGGATGACGCACCAGATGAACGAACGACCGACGCCCGCGCCGAGCCTCGGGAACGTGGTTCCCTTCGACGAGCGGCTCTTCTATCTCGAAGAGTTTCACGGTCGCACGCTCGCGTTCACCGCGCTTTCAGGCTCCCTCGCCGCGAACGACGCCGCCGCGGTGAGAGCCGTCGTCGATACGCTCCTCGCCAACGGCACCCACGTCGTGCTCCTGCTCCCGACCGACGCGCCCAGCGTGCTGATTCAGGATGCGGAGGTGCTGGCGCCGTCGGTCGAGCCGTTCTTGCCGGCGACGTGGCGCGCGGCGCGCCACGACCGGCCGGTGTGGGTGCCGGTCGACGAGCAGCCGAGCCTGCCCGCCGTGCGGCGGCTCATCGCCCCGCTGCACGTCGCCAAGCTCGTGATCCTCGATCACGAGGGGGGCATGGGCGCGCGCGACGAGACCCGCTCGTCCTGCGTGGACCTGCTGTCGCTGCGCGAGCACCTGCGCCGCGG
>CAYVDO010000111.1:0-19494 GCA_964450125.1 uncultured bacterium | reverse complement strand
GGATCGAGCAGGTGGTGGTAGCGGATGCCGTCACGCTCGAAGTAACGCTCGTAGTCGCCGCTCGTGTGCACCGATGCATTGCACACCGCGATGGTCGCGAGCACGCCGTCGGGTCGGCGCGGATCGCGAATCGCGATGCGTGACGAGGCACCGGCGGCGCGCGGCCCGTGGAACACCGCGAGATCTCCGCCGGCGTTCACGACGGCTTCGCTGACTCCTGCCCTGGCGAGCACATCCACGGCGCGGTCGACGGCGTAGCCCTTGGCGACGCCACCCAGACCGATCTGGGTGGCTCGGTCGGCGAGGGCCGCGGTGCCGGCCGCGCGGTCGATCAGGATCTTCTGGAACCCCACGTGCGGCAGCGCGGCGCGAATCTCGTCGTCGCTGGCGATGCGTTCGTTTTCCGCGGAAAAGGACCAGAAACGCCCCACGGTTCGATACGTGACGTCGAAGGCGCCGCCGGTTTCGCGGCTCACGGCGCTGGCTCGCTCCAGCACCTCGATCACCTCGGTCGGTACACCGAGCGGTGCGCCGCCGGCGCGCTCGTTGACCTCCCACACGACACCGCCCGGTCGCCAGTCGGTGAACACGTTCTCGATCCGGGCGATCTCGTCGAAGGCGCGCTCGCTCGCGGCGATCAGCCCCTCGCGATCGAGCCCGGCGAGGGTGATCTCGACCTCGGTGCCCATCAGGTAGCGCGCGCGCGCCAAGGTCGTGCGCGATGCAGCGTCGTGCGCGGCACGCGAAGCCGTGGAGGCTGCACCGCGCGCCGCGCAGCCACACGCTACGCCGAGCACCCAGCCGAGCGTCGCAGCGCACGCCAGCAACGCGCCAGCGCGCCGGCGCCCCGAGGTCGGTTGATGCTGGCGCGACCCGAGTGACATCATGAAGGAGCTTCCATCGCAAGGCCTCTCGAACGTCACGGCGGTAGTTTCATGTGGATCGATGAGCTTCCATACGTGAACCCCGGCTCGGATCGTGGCGTCCATTCGATCGAAGCGAGTGCTGCTCAGGGGCGCCGCCGCAGTGCTCGCTCGATCTTCGCTGGCGGGTGGTGCGCTGCGTTGGGTTTGGTCGCCCCGCTCGCAGCGCACGCGGCGACCATTCCCGTGCCTTCGGGCCAGCCGACGATCCAGGCGGGCATCGACGCGGCCGCCACCGGCGACACCGTGTTGGTCGCGCCTGGAACCTACTACGAGAATCTCGACTTCAAGGGCAAGGCCATCACCGTCACGAGCTCGGGCGGCGCGGCCGTCACCACCGTGCAGGGTGGCATGGTGGCTCCCGTGGTGCGCTTCGTGACCGGCGAGACCAACGCCAGCGTGATCTCGGGATTCACACTCACACGTGGCTTGGCTCGCAACGTCAACAACTCGTCGAGCGAAGACGCGGGTGGCGGCATCTCGATCAAGAACGCCTCACCCACGATCACCAACAACGTCATCACCGACAACTTCGGCGGCCATTCCTTCGGCGGTGGCATCGGCTTCGAGATCTCGAGCGCGGTCATCACCGACAACACCATTTCCAAGAACATCTCGGTGGGCGGCGGCATCGGTGGTACGCAGGGATCGCCGACGGTGCGCGGCAACGTCATCGAGGACAACGCCGGCGCCCTCCTGGGCGGCGGCGTGAGCTGCGTCGGCTGCCCATCCGTGACCGTCACCGGCAACACGATCCGCCGCAACCGCAACTTCCAAGGTGGCGGAGTCGGCATTCAAGCCGCGGGCGCGGGATTGATCGCCAACAACCTCATCGTGAGCAACGCCGGCGAGCTCGATGGCGGCGGCGTGATGGTGACCGGGAGCAGCGGTGTCGTGGTCGCCAACAACACCATCGTCGCCAACCGCAGCCCGAACGGTGGCGGGATCTTCCTCTTCCAGTCGACGGCGACGGTGGTGAACAACGTCGTCGCGCTCAACACGTCCACGCGACACGGCGCCGGCATCGGCTGTCGCGACAGCGGCGGCGCCACCGTCACGTTCAACGATTTCTTCTCGAACTCGAGCGAGACGTCCTCCGGTTGCACGCCAGGGACGGGAACGCTCGCGGTGGATCCGCTGTTCGTGAATGCCGCGGCGGGTGACTACCACCTGCAGGCGGCATCGCCTCTGGTCGACGCCGGCAGCAATGCCGTCGCTGGCCTGCCTGCCACGGACATCGACGGTCAGCCACGCATCCAGGACGGCAACGGCGATCTCGACGCCGTGATCGACGTCGGCGCTGACGAAGTCCCGGGCATCTGACCTCGCCGGGCGGGGTTCCGCCCGGCAGCGTCGTCACCGCGGACGGTCGCGCCGGCGCCGTGCGCGGAGCCAGGTGACGAAGGCCAGCGGTGCAGACGCGAGCCCCACGGTGGTGGCCAGACCATTGCCGTCGTCACTCACGACACGAGCGCAGTACGGGTTGGTCGGCGCTGCGTCGCACGAGTCCGGCGCGCCGTCGCCGTCGCTGTCCGCACCCCAGAGCGGCAGCCGCCAGATCTCGCCGCCAGTCACGCGATTGAGGGTTCCGAAGTAGAGCTTCTGCTGGAAGGTCGTGATGGCGATCGTGGACTCGTTGTAGCGATCACCGAAGCCGCCGGCGCTCACGCGTTTCCACGAAGCGCCGTCCTTGGTGGTCCAGAGCTCCGAGCCGTTCGGAACGTTGGCCGTGCTCACCCAGAGCGTGTCGCCCTGCACCTTCAGGAAATGCGCTTCGGTGTTGAAGCGACTGCCGAAACCGTCTTCGCTCGCCTGGGTCCAGGTGGTGCCGTCCGTCGAGCGCCACACCTCGCCGCCCGTCACGAGGTTTCGCGTCCCGGCGTAGATCGCGTTGCCCAGCACCGCGATCCACCGCACCTCGGAGTTGTTCACGTCGCCGAAACCGGGCGTGCTCACCTGCGTCCAGGTGGTGCCGTTCGCCGAGCGCCACATTTCCGTGCCGGTCGCGTGATTGATGGTGCCCGTGTAGAGCGAGCCCGCGAACTCGACGATCGGGTAAGGCATCTCGTTCTGCGGATTGCCGAAGCCGCTCACGTTCACCTGTTCGTACGTCGTGCCGTCGACGGTGCGCCACACCTCGGCGCCTGTGGTCGAGTTCCACACGTCGAGGTAGAGCGCGCCTTGGAACACCAGCATCGGGATGGCCTCGCGGGCCCCCGGGAACTTCTTCACCTCGTTCCAGGTGGTGCCGTCGAGGCTGCGCAGGATCACCGGTCCGGTGGTCTGGTTGTAGCTGCCCGCGTAGAAGTAGCCGCCGAGCTCGATCGCCGGGATTCCGTACCAGGTGGTGGGATCGCCGAAGCCGCCCGTCGCGGCGGGGCTCCACGCGGCGCCGTCGGGCGAGCGCCAGATCTCACCACCGTGAAGGATGTCGAAGATGCCTGCGTAGAGCTGTCCGCCGAAGGTGGGGATCGGCGTGATCAGCCAGTTGGCGGAATCGCCGAGCCCGTCGCCGCCGACCTGGGAATACGTGCCGTCGCTCACGCGTGGGCAGGCGTCACAGACGTCGCCCACACCGTCGTGGTCGTAGTCGGTTTGGTTGGTGTTCGCGATCGTGGGGCAGTCGTCGCAAGCGTCGCCGATGCCGTCGCCGTCGCCGTCGCGCTGCGCGTGGTTCGGCACGGTGGTGCAGTCGTCCGATGCGTCGGGGATCGCGTCGTCGTCCGCGTCGGCGAGCGGCGTGCGCCAGATCTCGAGCCCCGTCGAGTAGTTGGCGAAGCCGAGATAGAGCTGATTGGCGAAGCGCGCGAATCGATAGGCGCCGCGGCTCGCGGCGGAACCGAAGCCGTCGGTGCCTTCCTGCTGGAAGCTCGTGCCGTCGCTGCTGATCCAGACTTCGCCGCCGGTGACGTTGTTGCGTGTGCCGACGTAGAGCTTTCCCGAGAACACGTTCATGTCGTGGATCTTGACGTTGTTCTCGTCGCCGAAGCCGTCGGCGACCACCCTCGTCCAGTTGAGGCCGTCCGGGCTGCGCCAGATCTCACCGCCCACCGGGATGGGATTGGTCTCGTTGCCGGTGCCGACGTAGAGCTCGTCGCCGAACTGTGCCATCGAGTGAATCATCTGGTTGTCGGGGCTGCCGAAGCCGTCGTCGGTGACCTTCGTCCACGTGCTTCCGTTCAGGCTGCGATACACCGCGCCGCCCGACACGAGGTTCACCGTCCCCAGGTACAGATGCTCGCCGAACTGGATGAAGGTGAGGCCCGCGAGGTTGTCGGCGCTGCCGAGCCCGTCCGGGCTCACCTGCACCCAAGTGATGCCGTCGAGGGAGCTCCAGATCTCGACTCCCGACGTGAAGTTGCTGGTGGCGACGAAGAGCGCGTGGTCGTAGACGATCATGGCCAGCGCGTGCTCGTTGTGCGGGTCGCCGAAGCCGTCGGCGTTCACCTGGGTCCAGCTCGATCCGTCGGTGGACCGCCAGACCTCGCCGCCGGTGGCGACGTTGCGGGTGCCGAGATAGATGGCGCCGTTGAAGTACGCCATCGAGTAGATCCCGGAATTGTCGACGTCACCGAATCCGTCGGCGCCGATCTGGTTCCACGTGTTGCCGTCGGGCGAGCGCCACAGCTCGGTGCCGGTGACCGCGTTGAAGGCACCGACGTAAAGCTGGCCACCGAACTCCGCGAGGGTGAACGGGTAGAGGTTGTTCACGTCGCCGAAGCCACCGGTCAGCGCCGGTGTCCACGTGGCGGCGGATACGCGGGGCGAGACGGGTGCAGCCAGCGTGAGCAGGGTGATCGCGGCGAGTACCGCGGACGAGCGACGGGGGCGGGCGGTTGAGCCCGTCGTGCGACGTGGCATGCGCATGGACCGGATGGTGTTCTGGAAGCGGGCGGGATTGCGCGAGACGAACACCGTCTTTCGAGCGTACCATCGCGCTCGGAAACGCCGCAAAGGAGGGCCGATCGTGTCCGCGTGGAAGAAGGTGACGCCCGAGCTGACGGCTCTTTTCGATTCCTGTTTGCCGAGCGGATTCGGAGTGGAGCGGCGGCAGATGTTCGGCTGTCCGGCGGCGTTCGTGAACGGCAACATGTTCGCGTGCGCCCACGAGACGCGGCTGGTGGTGCGGTTGCCTCAGGCAGAGCGGGAGCGGCTGCTCGCGGAGCCCGGCGCGGGGCCGTTCACGGTGATGGGTCGCACGATGCGCGAGTACGCCGCCATCGAGAATCCGCTCGAGCGCTCGTCGGACGAGCTGACCCGCTGGATCGCGAGCGCGCTCGCGCACGCAGGGGCGCTACCCGCCAAGCTGCGTGAAGCTCGCGCGAACCGGCCGCGTGCGAAGCGCCGCTGACCGCACAACGCGAGGTCGACGGACATGCTCGAGGACGTGCTCGCGGTGATCGTACGGGTCTTGTTCCGGTGCGTCGTCGAGGTCGGGTTCTTCTACACCGGTGAGATCGTCCTCTTCGTCGTGACGTTGGGGCGTCACCGGCCGCGCTGGGACTTCTACGTATCCGAGGGTGGTGCCGCGTACGCGTTTCTCACGGAGTTCAGCACTTGGATCGGCGCGGCGATCTGGATCGGAGCGTTCGTTCATGCGGTGCGATGGCCGTCCTGAGGCCAGCCGCGAGGGATGCACACGCACGTGAAGACGAGAGAGCTGACGGTTCGGGGGTTGGTGCTGGGGGCGATCCTCACCACGGTGTTCACGGCGGCGAACGTCTATCTCGGGCTCAAGGTGGGGCTCACGTTCGCGTCGTCGATTCCCGCGGCGGTGATCTCGATGGCGGTGCTGAGCGCGGTGCGTGATTCGTCGATTCTGGAGAACAACATCGTGCAGACCGTGGCGTCGGCGGCGGGAACACTGTCGGCGATCATCTTCGTGCTGCCGGGGCTCGTGATCGTCGGCTGGTGGAGCGGGTTCCCGTTTTGGCCTTCGTTCCTCCTTTGTCTGAGCGGCGGCGTGCTCGGTGTTCTGTTCACGATCCCGCTTCGGCGTGCCTTGGTCACGGATTCCGATCTGCCTTATCCGGAGGGCGTGGCCGCAGCGGAGGTGCTGAAGGTCGGCTCGGGAACGCGCGGCGAGGTCGAGGACGAACGCAGCGAGGCGAGAGAGGGGCTGCTGGCCGTCACGCTCGGCACGCTGGCCTCGGCAGGGCTCGCGATCGTGACGGCCACGCGCGTCGCTGCCGCCGAAGTCTCGGGCTTCTTCTACGTGGGTGCCGGCGGCTCCAGCGGCTTCAACGTCGCGTGGTCGCTGGCGCTTCTCGGCGCCGGGCATTTGGTTGGGCTCTCGGTCGGCATGGCGATGCTCGCCGGCTTGGTGATCGCGTGGGGAGTCGCGGTGCCGATCCTCACGTCGATGGCGCCCGCTGGAGAAGCCGCGGACCTCGCTGCGCACACGATGACGATCTGGCGGACGCAGGTTCGCTTCATCGGTGCAGGTGCCATCGCGATCGCGGCGATCTACACGCTGGCGCGGCTCACGCGCCCGGTCCTGGGCGGGCTCGTGAGCACGCTGGCGGCGGCGCGTGCGAGCGAGGTCCGCGCCAGATCGTGGCCGCGATCTGGCGCCAGCGTGGATCGCGGGGCTCACCGCAGGTTGCCTGGGTCTGGCCGGTTGGCTCGCGTTCTCGTTTGCGCAACGCAGCGTGCTCGCGCCGCATGCTGCGACGCTCACGGCCATCGCCGTGCCGTTCGTGCTCGTCGGCGGCTTTCTCATCGCCGGCATCTGCGGCTACATGGCCGGCCTCATCGGTGCCTCGAACAGCCCGATCTCGGGGGTGGGCATTTTGTCGATCGTGCTGTGCTCGTCGGCGCTGGTGATGGCCGTCACGCCGACGGAGGAGACCCGCACCGCGTTGGTGGCCTTCGCGCTCTACGTGACCGCCATCGTGTTCGCGTGCGCCACGATCTCGAACGACAACCTGCAGGATCTGAAGACCGGGCAGCTCGTGGGCGCCTCGCCGATGCGCCAGCAGGTGGCGCTCATCGTGGGCGTCGCGGCGGGAGCCGTGGTCATCCCGCCGGTGCTCAACTTGCTTGCCCGCGCCTACGGTTTCGCCGGTGCCGTGAACGCGGGGGTGGTGGCTCCCAACCCACTGCCTGCACCGCAGGCGACGCTCATCGCGGCGCTGGCGCGCGGGGTGATCGGCGGCAGCTTGGAATGGAAGATGATCGGCATCGGTGCGGCGGTGGGCCTGGCGCTCATCGTGCTCGATGCGCTGTTGGGCGCGGTTGGGCGACTGCGCATCCCGCCGCTCGCCGTGGGGATCGGCATCTACTTGCCGATGTCGGCCACCTTCGCGGTGGTGATAGGTGCGGTGCTGTCGCACCTCTACGTAGGACGCTTGCGCGACGGGCCGAACCCTGCGCGTGCCGAGCGGCTCGGCACGTTGGTCGCGTCCGGCCTGATCGTCGGCGAGAGTCTGTGGGGCGTGCTCAACGCGGCGCTGATCGTCGGCTCTTCCAACGACGCGCCGCTGGCGCTGGTGGCCGAGGACTTCGCAGCGGCGCCGTGGCTTGGCGGGCTCGGATTCGTCGCCGTGACCTTCGCGCTCTACCGCTGGATGCTGAGCCGCGCGGCCATCGCCGGGGCGGTGTGAGCGCGCGCGGTGCTCCCCACCGCGCCGGCGATGAGCTGGGTTTGCTCATGCGGCCCTTGCGGTCGCGGATCGTGAACGAACATCATCGCAGCGCGTGAATGGTCGCAGGCCGAGGAGCAGGGACATGGCGCCAACGAAGACGAGAGGCTCGTCCACCCGGAAACGATCGCCGAGCAGCGCGGCAGAACGCGGGGGAACGCGTGCACCTTCGCCGGCCGCGGTGATTGCGACGCTCACGGCGAAGAGCAGCACCGCGCGCACCTCCGGGCTCGCGCTGCTGGTGGACTTCGTCCTCGACCAGCCGGTCAAAGCCTTCGTCGACGTCGAGCGGCTGTCGGGCTGGATCGCCCTTGCGCTCACCGAGGAGACCGTGTCGCGCTGGATCGCCGATCACGTGCAGCCGGCGTGGAAGCGTCACCTGGCCCGCGCCAAGAAGTCGCGTGTGAAGGCGGGCGATCTCGTCTCAGCCGATGCGCGCGCGGCGCTGGAACGCATCCTGTCTCAGCACCCCGGCCCGCGCACGCGCTGGGCGGACGACGCCGTGGATCCGCGGCTGCTGGCGCTGCTCTTGGGGCCGGTGCTCGAAGAGCTGCTGCTCAAGCTCGCGCGGCGATTGCCGGTATTCGGTGGCGCGACCGCGGATTTCGTCTCCGGCGGGCGAGGTAAGGGCCCGGTCGGCCTCGGCGGCATGCTGCGCGCGAGTGTGGAAAAGCGCGCCGGTCAGTTCGTGGAGGCCGGGCGCGCCGTGCTGGGTGGGCTGGGCGTCGACATCGAGCATCAGATTCGCATTGCCGCGGCGGAGCTGGGACATGCGGCGACGGACGAGCTTCGCGACGCGCTGCGCACGCGGCTCGAGAGCAAAGAAGGGCGCGCCTTGCTGGCGAAGATCCAGAGCAAGGCGCTGGCGCACGTTCTGGAAGCCTCGGTGGCGGAGATCTCGGCGACCGTGGAGCCCATCCCGTGGCCCGACGTGAAGAAGCTGGTGAGCGCGTTGATGGCGAATGCCCGCGGGAATCCACGCTTCGTGGCGGTGGTAAGGGAAGAGATCGCTGCTGCGGTGGCGGTGCTCGGCACCCGGAGCGTGGGCGAGCTATTGGCGGAAGCGGGGATGCGCGATCGGTTGCGGTCCGACGTGCTGGCGCAAGGGGATCCCCTCGCCAAGCGATTCTTCGCCTCGCCTGCGTTCCAGCACTGGATCACCGAGTTGATCGCCGACTGACGCGCTGCCGGCGGGGCGCAGACCTGCCGTCGCCCGCGCGCGAGCCCGAAAACGGCAGTCACGTCACTCAAGCATTTGACATTTGCAGGCCGTTTGCGTCATCCGATCTCGAAAAGTCGGCTGATTTCGCGGAAATCCACGTCGGCGCTCGAATTGCACACACGACTCCCACAGGCGTCACCCCGATGCCGCTTGGAGGTTGTGCATGCCGATCCGACCCCGTTCGATTCGATCGAGCGCCGCGGGCTTCACGATCATCGAGCTCTTGGTGGTGATCGCCATCATCGGCATCTTGACCGCCATCGCCGCCCCGCAATTGTTGGGTACTCGCGAGAAGGCGCGTCACGGCGCTTGCGAAACGGCGTACCACGCGATGGATAGCGAGCTGATCCACCGCATGGAAGAGTTCGAGCGACGCGGCGACGCCGCGGCTGCGCAGCGCGCCATCGACGAGGTGGTCGCGTACGCCACCGGCAACGGCGCCCACAACCCGCGAAACCTGAGCCAGCCGGGCTACGTGGCGGGCACCTTCTCGGTGCCGACCGTCGACGGCGCCTGCCAGGTGTTTCTCTACGACGACAGCGTGGCTGGCGTCCCCGTGACCCCGGCGATCGTCGTGGCGCAATACGAAGGCACGATCCGTACGTTCCGCATCACGCTCAACTGACGGCCTGGCCCACGCCGCTGCGTCGCCGAGCCCCGCGCCAGGGAGCCACTCGTGGCCATCGCACGTTCCGAGCCGAATTCCGATTCCGCTGCCACGCCTGCTCTCGCCGGCGCCGAGCGCCGCCGCCATCGCCGCCAAGCCGTGGCCTTGATCGCGCGCATCGGTGAGACGCGCGACGGCGGCGATCGAGGGGTGATCACGTCGCTCTCGGGTGGCGGTGCTTTCGTCCAGGCGGAGACATTGCCGAGCGCGGGCGCGCGGCTGTGGCTCGAGTTCGGGCTCGCGGCCGGGCTGGGGCGCTTCCACGGTCGTGCCCGCGTCGTGCGCATCAACCGTCGCGACGGCGCCGAGATCGTCTACGGTTTCGGCGTGGAGTTCGACGAGCCACCGGCGGATCTGGTGCTCAAGCTCGATGAGCTCGCCCATCGCCGTCGCGAGGTCGCGCGTCTCGACTCGCTGGGCTATCTCGATTGGCCGGTGCACGCGACCGCCGACGTGTCCCTGCCCGAGAAGAGGGCCGGCAGCCTCGAGCTGCGTACCGGCAGAGTCTGGAAGGAGCTGGCCGCGGTGCATTCGCCAGCAGGCGGTGACGGCCACCATGCGTCCGTGCTGCTCCGGCTCGCCCAGCCTGCGATCGAGCGCGAGACCCGCGCGTCGAGCTTGGTGCTCGGGTATCGCGGACGATTGCTCGGGCCCACGAGCGGAATTCCACGCGAGGAGCTGCTCGAAGAGCTCGCACCGGGTGCGCCGCGCGCCACGATCTGGGCACGGACCGTGGAGGCGCAGCTCCGCGTGATCGATTTCCTCGAGTCGATCGAGTGGCGCCTCGAGCATCTCGGTGCGCAGCATCGCGATCCTCTCAACTTCGTGCGGCAGATGGTGGCCGATGCGCGTCGTGGTGTGACGGCGAGACGCGAGGCCTCGGGCCTGATCGACGCATCCAGCGACACCCCGGCCGCGTCGTCCTTGGCCAATCTGGATCGGTTGTTGATCGCTCTCGACGGATTGATCGGCGGTCTGCTGGTGACTCTCGAAGCGCTGACTGCGCCCGACGTCGAGTGGCGCTCTGCGAGCGCCGTGCGTCCTGAGCCGCGCGGCCCGTCACCGATACGCAGGGTGGAAGCGTGGTTCCAGGCCGTTCAGGCGAGCGTGCAAGCGTGGCCGATCCAGCGCCGGATCTCGGCCCTGTTGCTGGCGCTCGTGATCGGCGGCTCTGCGGGCTTCGTGGCGTACGCGCCTTCGCAGGTGGCGGTCGTGAATCATCGGGAGACCTTGCCGATCGATACCGAGGCGCTCAAGCGACACGTACCCGTGCAGTCGGTCCACGTCGACGGCGATCGCGTCATCCTCGAGGTGCCACCGAGCTGGACCGAGACCCCGGCGGAAAGTCGCCGCAGCTCGCTGATGGCGGCGTGCTGGTCGCTGGGTGCCGCGCGCTACACGGAGGCGGTCGTGCGTACCACGGCGCACCGAGACGTCGCTCGCTGGCGAGGTGGTGTGGTCGAGATCCTGGGCTGACGCGGTCCCCCGGGCGGCTGCCGCGTTCGCCCGTACACGCGGCGTTTGCGACGTGCGTCGCATGCGCACCTGCTCGCCGCGGGCGTGCCGTCGGATACGCTTGGGTCGAAACCTCGACCGGGAGATCCACACGATGAAGCGCCTCGTTGCGTCGTTGTTGGTGTTGTCGCTGGGAAGCGTGAGCTGCAGCCACCTGCCGCTTTACGGCGAGGGCCAGAAGGAAGCAGCGGGAACGGTGATCGGTGCCGGCACCGGCGCCCTCATCGGGTCGCAGATCGGCAAGGGCAAGGCCAATCTGGCCGCGGTCGCCATCGGTACGCTGGCGGGCGCGCTCATCGGCCAGCAGATCGGCGAGACCCTCGATCACGCCGACAAGCAGTACATGCAGCAGACCGCGCAAACGACGCTGGAGAAAGCACGCACCAACGAGACCTCGCAATGGGTGAACCCGGACTCCGGCCACTCGGGCACCATCACGCCGACGCGTACCTTCGAGGGTGAGCAGGGACAGCCCTGCCGCGAGTACACCCAGACGGTGATGATCGGCGGCGAGCCGCAGGAAGCGCGCGGAACCGCGTGCCGTCAGAGTGACGGCACGTGGCTCATCACGCGCTGAGTCGGTTTTTTTGCGGGGGACTTTTCAAGCCCCCGCCCGCTGCGGCAAAGCCGCAGCGGGTCCCACCCCCGAGCCGACTCGCTTCGCTCTTCGGCTCGCCTACCGGCTCGCGGAGCGGCGGAAGGCGAGCGTGGAGACCGGGGCGCAGATCGGCTGGAGGGCCGCCGGTCCGTCGACGGTCCCGCCGCCCGATCGTGGACGTGTGAGACTCTTCCAGACCGCCGTTCGGAGTGAATCCGAACTGGGCCCCACCCCAAGTCGACGCACTACGTTCGTCGCACTCAGGTGCTGGGGCCGCCTCCGGATGCGGCCCCGCCTGACGACCTGCCCCGGCCGCCGCGACGACGTCGACGGCGCTTGCGCTGACTCGGCTCACCCGGGCCGGGTGCCGTCGGCTGCGCGGTTGCGGCGGGCGATGGGGGACGCACGCTGGGTACGGCGCTGGGGTGGGCGCCACGCGTCGGCTGCGCCGGTGATCGCGCCGATTGCGACATCGGCGTTCGCGGCGGAGCTTGCGCCGGACGCTGGCCGGCGGACGGCGTTCGTGTGCCGCGGTCGGGGGCGCGAGCAGGGCTTCCTGGGGCGCCGCCCGTCGCCGTGGCGCGGCGCGCGGCCTTCTCGCGGGCGCGCTCGCGCTCGACGGCCTTGCGCGCACGGATCGCCGCGATTCGCTCGGCGAGCGGGACCTCGAGCTTCTCTTGGATGCGCTGCGTGTAGTCGAAGCCGGGTAGCCGAACCTCCGGTAAGCGCTTACCGATGGCCTTCTCGATGCTCCCGAGGTCTTCGCGCTCCTCGGGCGAAACGAACGTGAAGGCCTCGCCGGTGGCCTCGGCGCGCGCAGTGCGTCCCACGCGGTGGATGTAGTCCTCGGGAAGGTGCGGCACGTCGAAGTTGAGGACGTGGCCCAGCGACTCGACGTCGATGCCGCGCGCCACGATGTCGGTGGCGACCAACACGCGATGGCGACCTTCCTTGAATCCCGCGAGCGCCTCGGTGCGCTGCGCCTGGCTGCGATTGCCGTGGATGCGCGCGTTCGAGATCCCCTGACGATCCAGGTAGTCGGCGAGGCGGTTGGCGCGGTGCTTGGTGCGGGTGAACGCGATCACCTGGCCGATCTCGTCGCGGCGCAAGAGCTCGGCGAAGAGTGTCGCTTTGAGCTCGCCTGGAACTGGATACACGGCCTGCGTGATGCCGACGGCGGGCGCCGCCTTGCGCTCCAGGTTCACCGCTACCGGGTGATGGAGCATCTCGCGTGAGAGCTCGACGATCGGTGCTGGCATGGTGGCGCTGAAGAGCATGGTCTGACGCTTCTGCGGCAGATGCTTGAGCACGCGCCGGATGTCGGGGAGGAAGCCCATGTCGAGCATCCGATCGGCCTCGTCCAGCACCAAGACCTCGAGGTGCTCGAGCCGCGCGTACGGCTGCTGAAAGTGATCCAGCAAGCGACCTGGAGTAGCGGCGATCACGTCGACACCGCTACGAAACGCGTGCTCCTGCGGCGCCATGCCCACGCCGCCGAAGACCGCGGCACCGGTCACGCCGGTGTGCACGGCGAGCTCCTCGAGGTGCGCGTGGATCTGCGCCGCGAGCTCACGTGTGGGAGCGAGCACCAGCGCACGCGTCTTGCCGCGCGGTTTGGCGCGCAAGCGTTCGAGGATCGGTAGCAGGAACGCGGCGGTCTTGCCGCTGCCCGTCATGGCGCACGCGAGCACGTCCTTGCCGGCGAGCGCCGGCGGAATGGCTTGCGCCTGGATCGGTGTGGGCTTGGCGAATCCCAGCTCGCGTGTAGCGCGTGCCAAGTCCGCGTGAAGGCCAAAGCTCGTGAAGGGCATCCGGCCCAGCCTATCAGGCCAAAAAACCGGCGGGAGCGAGTTTGCTCCAGCGCGGTGGTGCCCTGGCGAGCTCGATCGGAAGCCGAGGGAGGTCCTCCGCGAGTTGCTCGCCGTCGGAGTCGCGCTCTTTTCCGAAGAGCGAGCGGGACGAGCCCCCTCAGACGCACGATTGGGATTCGCCGCCGGCGTGCGATCTGGCCCCCGGAGGGTGTCGACGGCACGCGTCCTTGCACACCCGTTGCACCAATCCTGCTCCCTCACGCAGCATGCTCGCGTCGCGCGAGAGGGGCGATGAGTCGAGGATCCAAGACTGGGATCGTGCTGGGGGGCTACGTGCTCGCCTTCCTCGCGGCGCTAGGCGCCACGGCGATTCGGGTCGCGCTCACCAGCGGTCCCGACGCGCAGGCCTCGTCGGGGATGTACGCCGGCGGTGATCTGTTGCTCTTTCTGGGCGTGTTCGGATCGATTGCGCTGGTTCCGACGGGTGCGGCGCTCGTCTTCCTGCGCGCGCGCCCTTGGTTTGGTCCGGTGCTCGCCGGGTGCGCCGCGGCCATCGCGGTGTCCGGCGTGATGGCGGTGTACGCCTACCTCGCATTCGCACCGCGCGACGCGCCGGTTGGCGCCTTGATCGCGTCAGCGCTGGCGGTATTGCGGCTCTTGGGATCGCCGCTCGTGGCTTTCGGACAAGCCGGCGCCGCGATCCTGGCGCCGTCTCGCGGATCCCGTCGAGTCGTGCTCGTGGCGTTGGGCGTGGAAGTCGCGACGCTGGCGTTCGGCGTCCATCGCTTCCTCGTTCTCCCGGCTCGGTGAGGGTTGCCCGCGGGCTGCCTCTTCCTCAGCGCAACCAAGCCTCGCTTTCCGACGCGGCGAGGCGCACGAGATCGCCGTGCGCCAGTGAAACGTCGATCAGATGCAGACCCCAGCCTTTGCCGCCCAGGAACTCACCGGGAAAGTCGTCGGCGCGGGGATCGCGTGGATCGGCGGCGATGCTCACTTGCAGGTAGCTCGTGCCTGCGGCATCGACCAGACACTCGCCGCGGAGCTCACCGGGCACCGAGTAGAACGAGTGGCTCCGTGCGGCGGCACGGTTCTGCACGGGATCGGCGAAGGGACCGCCCTCGCCGCGGGCGATCAGGATCGCCTGGAAGATGGGTGGCTGAAGAAAGGGTAGGTACGCGTCGAGAAGCGCCGAGCCCCCCGCCAGTGCCGCGGGGTTCACGCACAACGCCTGCGTGTCGGGATCTCCGGTCACGCCGAAGCGCGGATCGGCGAGGTCGGGATCGCCCTCGCGAAAGCTCGAATACGCGACGACGCAGCCCGTCTGGGAAGCGCTGCGGCACGCCGGTGTGCTCGCGAAGCTGCCGCCCACGTCCGCACCCTTCGGCACCTCCACCAGTGTGCCGGGGATGTGCGCGGCGATCAGGCGCCGCGAGAGATACGAGCTCTTCTCGACCTCCTCGGCGATCACCCGCGTGAGAATCCGTGCGCCCTGCGAGTGGCCGAGGAGCAGAAAACCGCGGCCGCGGTTCTCGTGGGCGATGTAGTGCTTGAATGCGTCGAGCACGTCGCCATACGCGATCTCGCTGGCCTGTCGTTCGAGCTCGTCGCTCACCAGGAATGGGGCGAACAGGTTGAGTCCGAGGAGCACGAGGGTGCGCTGCCGGTAGACCGGCGCAAAGATCCTGCACACCGAGCCGTAGCGTCCCGCCTGGATGAGCGTGGTGCCTGTCTCCTGGAGGCCGGGGTCGAGATCGGCGTTCGCCGCGAAGTCGAAACTGACGGTGGGGTAGGCGTAAAAACAGTCCACGGCGGGGTCGGCGGCGGGTTGGAACGGTTGGGTCGTGGCGCTGCCGTCGGCTTCCACCCGGATGGTGGTCTGATCACCGTTGCAGACGTTCGCCCCGCCCGCGAGATCCGGATGGCAGAGCCAGTGGCGGGTGTCCGCGTAGGTCTCGCTCACGTAGCCCGCGTAGGGATTCGCGGTTGCCGACGAGCCTGCGTCTTCACCGCAGCCGCTGGTGACGGTGACTGCGAGCGCGAGAGCCCACGCGACGAACGAGATTCGGACGCTCACGATGCTCGACCCCGTGCGCGAATGCGGCGGATGGCTGGCCGCGGTGGAATGCTTCGTGCGTAACTCGGACGCGTCGCGCGTGCAACGAGAATCTGGCGATGATTCGGGTGCGACCGAAAGAGCAGGTCGTGGCGGCGACTGGCGAAGAGCCGCCGATGGTGGCGCTCGCCTGCGTCGTGGCAGTGGTGGCGCTCGCCGTATACGGAAATGCGCTGTCGGGGGGCTTCGTCCTCGACGACGAATACCAGGTCGCGCGCAATCCGTGGATTCGCGATTGGCGGCACCTGCCCGAGATGTTCTCGAACGACGTGTGGCGCTTCCTGCCCGCCGCGCCGCCGTCCAACTACTACCGGCCGCTCATGCACGTGCTCTACGGAGTCACGTACCACCTCTTCGGGCTGCAACCGTGGGCGTTTCACCTCGTCAACGTCGGGCTGCACGCGGTCGACACGGTGCTGGTGCTGCTCTTCGCACGCCGCCTCACGAAGTTGGCGGGCATGCGACCCGCTGCGAGCGCCAAGCGCCCGTGGGATGCGCTCGTATCCGTTCCAGTCGTGGCGGCGCTCTGCTTCGCGACCCATCCCGTCCACGCCGAGGCGGTCGATTGGATCGCGTCGGTTCCCGAGCTCACCTTCACCGCCTTCGGGCTCGGTGCGCTTCTCGTGCACACGTCGGCGCGGTCGCGCCCGGTGCTGGCCGCGGCGCTCTTCTTCGGCGCGCTGCTCGCGAAGGAGACGGCGATCACCCTCCTCGCGGTGTGCGTCGCGTTCGATCTGGCGTTTCCACTGAGGTCGCGATCGGTCCGTGCCTGGATCGCACGCTACGCGCCGCTCGCCGTGGTCACGATCACGTACCTGCAGATGCGGCAGCACGTGCTCCCGGCTGGGCTGATTCCGTTGAAGCAGCGCGCGGGCGGCGCGATCTCGCCGATCCTCGAAGCGCTGCCGCTCTTTGGTTCGTACCTGCGAACGCTGGTACTGCCGAACCGGCTGCACTTCTGGCACTCGTTCCATCCGCTCGATTCGCTCTTCTCGACCGCAGGGCTCGTCAGCATCGCGACCGCGGTGACGTTTCTGATCGCACTCGGGATCGCTTGGCGCAGGCATCGGGCGAGCTTCGTGGCGCTGGCGCTGTTGGTGCTCCCGCTCACCCCGGCGTTCTTGGTCGGCGCGCTCCCCGGGAAGCCGTTCGCCGAGCGCTATCTCTACTTCCCGTCCATCGGTTTCGTGCTGCTGGTGGCCTTCGCGATCCACCGTCTCGCGGACGGGCGCCGCACGCGGTCTGCCGCATTCCTCGTCTTGGCCGCCACGCTCGCCTTCTACGTGATGGCAACGGTGCAACGGAACCGGGTGTGGAGCGATTTCTACACGCTCTACGTGGACTCGATCGCGAAGTCGCCCGACGTCCCCGTGCCGTGCGACGACCTGGCGCACGCGCTCTTCGCTCGTGGTCGGGCGAAAGAGGCGATCGAGCATCTCGACGCCCAGGTGAAGCTCGATCCCCAGCGTGCCGATTGCCAGTCGTCGCTGGGCAGTGCCCTCTTGCTCGACGGACGCGTCGACGAGGCGATCACGCACCTCAGGCTCGCGCTGTCGCTCGATCCGAGCTCGCTCTCGTCTCACAACGATCTCGGCATCGCGCTGCGCCGCAAGGGAGACCATGCCGCGGCCATCGAGCAGTACCGTCTAGCGCTCGGCATCGCACCGGGTTACGCCGAGGCGCACTTCAGCTTGGCGGGGGCGCTCGCGGACGGCGGGGATCTCGCCGGGGCGCTGGCGGAGTACCGCGCCGCGGTCCAGGCGAGCCCCGAGAACGCGTACTACCGCAACGTCCTGGGCATCGAATGCGGCAAGCAAGGCTTGCTCGACGAGGCCATCGAGCAATTCCGCGAAGCCATCCGCGTCGACCCCGCCGAGCCCGCCTACCGCCGCAACCTGGAGCGCGCGCTGAGGATGAAGGCGGGAACGCCCTGAGTCGTGGGCCGCGGGAAAGACGCCGTGGCGGTCACCACTCCCAGGGGCGGAAGCCGAGGCGGAAGGCCGTGTAGAAGGCGAGATACGCCGTGAAGTGGAAGACGACGTAAAGCGCTGGCCCGCGCCACGAGTAGGCGATCGGCCCCGAGCTGTCCTCGCTGGCATCGTGATTCGCCAGCCGTGCGCGATACGCGAACGCCGTCACCAGAACCGCGCCGACACCGTCGAGGACGAAGTGCTGCTTCATGGTGGCGATCGAAACCGCCACGAGGGCGACGACCGGCGCCGCGCACCAGCCGTAGAGGGGCCGCGCCTTCCACGCCACGAGTGCCGACAGCGTCACCATCGACATGTGTAGCGACGGAAAGAGGTTCGTGGGCGGATCGACGAAGTAGGTGAGGGCCACACCCCAGTTGTGGAAGACGCTCAGGTCGAGGTGCGAGATGTCGGGCCGGAATCCCACGGACGTGACGGGAAACATCGCGAACACGGCCAGGCTGATGGCGATCGTGAGCGCGTACGCTTCCGCGGTGCGCCGGAAGAGCGTCGGGCAACGCACCACGAAGAGCGGGTAGAGCATCGCCGTGTAGACCCAACTGTAGATGTAGACGGTCCACGGCTGGAACGGGATCCAGTCGTCGATCGCGAGCCTGAGCGAGTGCGCGCTGGCGGGATCGGTCGCGAAACCGACGAGGTTGTAGCCGATGGCGTCGAACGCCAGCACCCCCAGCGCGATGCCGATGCGGGTGCCCACGCCCTGGATCGCGAAGGGCGTGTCGCCGCGGACCTCGGCGTAAGCGGTGGCGGTGTCGTCGTAGCTCATGGGCCGGGGGCCGAGGGCGCGACGTCGCGAGGTCGCGCGGCGTGACGAGGCATCACACGTGGGGCTCGGGATGGATCGCGTGAGGGTCTGCCGGCCACGCCCGAGCGCGCACGCGCACCGCTCGGCGCAGCGAATCGGCCGCTTGGAGCAGCTTGCGACGTACGTCGAGATCGAGATCGGGGTGGTTTCGCACGAAGGACTCGACCTGCGCCAACGCTTCCGGCGAGCTCTGGCCGTTCACGAATGCGTCGACCCATGCCGGCAGGAAGAAGATCTTGCGATGTTCCTTCACCCACGCGAGTCGATTCAAGGCTTTCGCGAGGTAAGGCGCGGTGAGCGTTTCCTGACCGGGCCAATGGAAATACTCGAGGCTGTCCTCGACCCACGCCTCGGGCGGTTCGGTGGCGTTGCCGTAGCCTTCGAAATACCGCGCCTTGCTTTCTGGGTCGGCGGCGGCGGCGCCGACGGCGTACGCGTACCAAGCACCGTCCTCGGCGACGCGCTCGTCGCGCATCCGCGCGAGGCGTGTGGCAGCGCTCGGCTCGCCTGCTGCGAGGAGCGGAGCCAGCGACTCGAATCGATCGCGGGTGCCGAGCACGAGCCCGCTCGGCTGCCGCTCGCCGTCGAGCACCTGCGCAATCCACGCGAATGTTTCGGGCTCGCGCGCGAGGCGCACCACCGCGCGGAAGGAATCGAGCTCGAGGCCGGGGATCTCGCCCGCTTCGAGCTGATGCACCAGCAGCGTCACGGCGTCGCGGCGAAGGGCCGCTGCGTCGGGCTCCTCGAGGTAGCGCTCGACCGTCGTTTCGAGGGCGCCGATGGCCTGGGCGCGGCTGCCTGGCAATCGCTCGCTGGCGACGAGTGCGAGCGCGCCGCGAGCGAATCGGCGCGGATCCAGGTCGGCGTCGCGGGTCGTTTCCCAGAGCGCCGAGAACGCCAGCGTCCGGACCAACGGATCCGCGATCGAGGGCAGCGTCGCGAGCAGCGCCTCGGCGGAGCGTGGATCGAGAAGGAAGCGGGCGTATGCGGTGTCACCGGGATTGAGCAGTACCCACGCCGGAGCCTCGGTGCCCACGAGCGACTCGATCTCGGTTTTGGCGCGTTCGGCGCGAACCGCGACCTTTCGCTCGCGGCCATCGGCAGCCACGACCAGCACCGTGAGGTCGAGCGGCCAAGGGCGCGCCCGGCTCGGCGCGCCGAGCGGTGCGCTCGCGCGCTGCTGGCGCAGCGCGAACGTCTGCACG
>CAYVDO010000110.1:0-19817 GCA_964450125.1 uncultured bacterium | reverse complement strand
AGGTGCTGGATCCGAGCCGCTTTCTCTCGATGAGCCAAGCACTGGGAACGCCCTACTACATGGCGCCCGAGCAGATGGAGCCCGGTGCACAGGTGGACGCCCGCGCCGACCTTTTCGCCGTGGGCGTCGTCCTCTACGAGTTGCTGGTGGGCAAGCCCGCCATCGGCCGCTTCAAGCTCCCGAGCGTTGCCCGCGCCGACATCCCCAAAGCCCTCGACGCGATCGTCGAGCGAGCCCTCGATCCGGATCCAACGGCGCGCTTCACCGACGCCGCCCAGTTCCGCGCCGAGCTTCACGCCGCCGTCCGCGATGCGGCGCCCCAAGCCACATCCGCTCGCACCACGGATGCCGCGCCATCGCGCCAGCCCGATTCGGCGCCGGAAACGACCCGTAATGCGGGGACTCGTCCCTCCCCGGATGCCAAAGCAACACCCGAATCGAACCGTAGGGCGGGGGCTCGTCCCCCGCCGGAATCCGATGCGCCGCCCGGCCGGGGACAGGCCCCGGCGCCGACGGAGCGACGCCCTCCATCAGAGCACGCCGTTCCGGCTGGAGGGCCTGGCTCCCGCCAGGCCGGTGGCAGCACGGTTCTCCGCTGGGCCATCGGCGCCATCGCGGCGAGTGCGCTCGTGGTCGCGGTCCTGGTGTGGACCGGCAACTTCCCGGGAGAAAACAGCGGGCGGGGACAAGCCCCGCCCCTACGAACTGCAACCTCGTCACCCAGCAATCCCGGCGCATCGTCGACGTCCCCATCACCAGCTCCGGTCCAAACGCCGCCGCCGACCTCTTCTTTGAATTCTCCGAACGTAGGGCTGGGCCTCGTCCCCAGCGGAGACGCCACGCCTACCACACCGTCGGAAACCCCCGAGCAGGCCGAGCTACGCAAGCTCGAAGAGCGCGCCGAATCGCTCTATCAGCAGAAGCGCTTCACGACCCCACCCAACGACAACGCGGTTTCCGTCTACCGCGAGATCCTCAAGGAGCACCCCAGCCACGCCAAAGCGCTCGCCCGCCTGAAGGACATCCGCGACTACTACCTCCGCCAGGCCACCAGCGCCGAGCAATCGGGTGACCTGGACGCCGCCGACGCCCAGCTCGTGAAGGCGCAAGCGGTGATGCCGGAGGACGAGGAGGTGGGCACCCGTCGCAGGACACTCGCCTCGAAGAAGGCCGACGCAGCGCGAAAGGCCGAGGAAGAGCAGCAGCAAGCGGCGCTCAAGAAGCAGCAAGAGGAAGAAGCGGCGCGCCAAGCGGCTGCCGAGCGTGCACGAGAGCAGGAGGCCGCACGCGCCGCGGAAGCCGAGCGCCAGCGGCAAGCGGCGGCTACGCCGGCTCCTCGTGGCGAGCGGTTCGTGTCCCAGGGTGATGGCACGGTGATCGACACCCAGACCGGGCTTCAGTGGGCGGCGAGCGACAACGGTTCGGGCATCGACTGGCCGAGCGCCGAGCGCTACGCCGAGAGCCTCACGCTGGCGGGGCATTCGGATTGGCGTCTGCCGACGCAGGCGGAGCTGTATGCGCTGTATGAAGCCGGAAATGCAGCCGGTAGGCGCTACGGTCCTGCGTGTAGGGCGGGCGGCGACAATGACACCGTTGCGTCGCCCCCGGGCATTCAGTTGTCATGTTGGTGGAATTGGGCATCCGAAACGCGTGGCTCGGAGGCGGCCGCCGTCTATTTCAACTACGGCGACCGCGACTTCATCCACCAGGACGACTCCAGCTACGCCCGGGTCTTGCCGGTTCGCGTGCGCAATTGAGAGCTTGATCCTTTGAACCTTTGGTTCTTTGATTCTTTCGTTTTGCGAGCGGCGTAAGCCGCTCGCTTCCGCGATCGCCCGATCAAACCCGTAGGGCGGGGGCTCGTCCCCCGCCGGCACGCCTCGAGCCTCGGCCTTCGCCTATGGCGACGGAATCAACCCCGCGACGAAAGCGCGTGCGCCTCTCTCGCGACGTGTACGCGACGCCGGGTCGAATCTGTTCGGTCACCCGTGTACCCGTGACCGGCCCTCGAGCTTCATCCGCTGAAAGGTCAGCGCAAGGGTCAGTACGCGATTCGTCTGGGCGACCGGGAGCGTTGGATCGTCGCGTTTGCGGACACGGAGCTCACGGTCGTCCGCATCGAGGAGGAAAGCCGACATGATGGCGACTGAACGAGGGTGGCCCGATCTGGCCGTTCCGCCCGGCGAAGTCCTGGCGGAAGAGCTCGCGGCGCGAGGACTGACACAGTCTCAGCTTGCGCGGCAGATGGGTCGGCCGCTGCAAGCGGTCAACGAGATCGTTCGCGGAAAGAAGCGCATCACCGGCGAGACCGCGTTGCAGCTTGCCGATGCATTGGGAACCAGCGCGGAGCTTTGGATGCGTCTCGAGGCCGAGCACGAGCTGAGCAAGGCGCGACTGGCGCGGCGGCTCGCGGCGGGCGAGTCGGTAGGCACCGCGGCCGGTACCAAGCCCCCTGCGCGCGGCCGGGCTCGCGTGCCAGCTCGACGATCCGCCAGGACCGTTCGCGCCGTGGCTTGAGCGATCGTCGAACGCCGGCACTCGCCCTGCCCACTGGGCGAGTACTCGGCTCTCGCGGAAGTCGCTGCCCGTAGGATCGGCGTTCCTTGCTGCCGCAGCAGGTTCGAGCGTGCGGGAAGGATGGGGGGCGGGCCCGGACGGCGCGGGACGCAGCTGCACAGGGCGGCGTGGCGTCCGCGTTGCTCGATCGATCCGCGCAGATTCCTGCGTATGGCTGCCGTCGCCGGCTCCGCCGCCTGGGCCGGGGCGGCCGGGTTGGCTCTAGCGATCTGGAATGATAAATTCCGAATTACGACGGAATATGGAAACGGTAGGTCGATTTCTTCGGGTTCCGGCCCAGAGCTTCTTCCTCTTGGGCCCGCGTGGCACAGGGAAGTCCACGTGGTTGCGTCGCGAGCTGGCGGACGCGCTGTGGGTGGATCTGCTCGATCCGAGTACCTACCGTGCGCTCAGTGCGAGACCGGAGCGGCTCGTCGAGCTCGTTCGTGCGGCGCCGCTACCGATTCCGGTCGTCATCGACGAGGTGCAGCGCGTCCCCGAGCTGCTCACCGTGGTGCACCAGCTTCTCGACGCCGATCCGAAACGGCGGTTCGCGCTCACGGGTTCGAGCGCCCGCAAGCTACGCCGTGGCGGCGTCGATCTGCTGGCGGGGCGGGCGCTCGACCGCACGCTGCATCCGTTCATGGCGGCGGAGCTCCCGCGTTTCGACCTCGCTCGCGCGCTCGCGCAGGGGATGCTGCCTCTCGTGGAGGCCTCCGCCGCTCCGCGAGACACGTTGGCGGCGTACGCCACGCTCTATCTGGATCAGGAGGTGCGCCTCGAAGGCTGGGCGCGAAACGTCGGCGACTTCGCGCGCTTCCTCGAGGCCGTGAGCTTCTCGCACGGAGCACTGCTCAACGTCAGCAACGTCGCTCGCGAATGCCACCTCGAGCGCAAGACGGTGGCTGGCTACGTGGAGATCCTGGAGGACATGTTGCTGGCGTTTCGAGTGCCGGTCTTCCGGAAGCGCGCCCGTCGCGAGACCACGAGCCACCCGAAGCTCTACTTCTTCGATACCGGTATCTTTCGATCGGTGCGGCCGAGGGGGCCGCTGGATCGTCCCGAAGAGATCGAGGGCGCCGCCCTCGAGGGCTTGGTCGCACAGCACCTGCGCGCCTGGATCGCGTACGGGGACGAATCGAGTGCGCTCGCCTTCTGGCGCACCCCGGCCGGCGTGGAGGTCGACTTCGTCGTGTACGGCGACGCGGGCTTCTGGTCGATCGAGGTCAAGAACACGGGCCGGGTGCGACCCGAGGACCTGCGCGGTCTGCGCGCGTTCGGCGACGAGTTTCCCGAGAGCACGCGCGTGCTGCTCTACCGGGGATCCGAGCGCCTGCGCGTGGGCGAGATCTGGTGCCTTCCCGTCGAGGAGTTCCTGCGGCAGTTGCGACCCGGAAGCAGTCCGCTCGCGTCGTTCACCGGGGCGGCGTGATGGCTGCCGGCTTCACGAGGGTCGTTCTTCGCCGACGAAGCCGGTGTAGAAGTTGCCGGCTTTGAACTTGATCTTCACGCGCACGATCTTGCCCAAGTTCGGGTAGTTGCTGGCGAGGATCAGCTCGTCGTCCCAGAAGAGCTTGATCGTCTTGTCCTTGCGGACGATCGAAACGCGGTGCGCGCGTCCGGGCTCGAACAAGCGGCCGTCCTTCTCGATCTCGACGGTGTTGGGCATCTTGAAGCGCGCGCCGTTGTGCTCGCGCGCGAGGATCTCGAGTGGATTGTCCTCCGAGTCGACCAGCAGGATTTTCGTCTGCGATCCCCACTCGGTGAAGAAAGCGTCGAACCGAAAGGCCCAGCTCGCGGGGAAGCTCATCGTTTTTTCGATGGTTTCCTCACCCTCGATCTGGGTGCTCAGGAACTTCCGTTTGTCTTTCCCGCCCGGAACCATGAGGACCACCGAGTTCGGCCCCCAATCGGTGGCGGCGTCGCCGATCTCGAAGCCCGCGAAGTCCTCTTGAAAGAAGACCGATTGGGCGCGAGCCGCTTGCGGCGCCGCGCTGACGATGGCAAGCAGCGGAAGGGTGGCGAGAGCGATACAGCGAATCATCGATTCTCCTTCGCGAGTGGCGCCGGAACGGTGCCGAAGCCCAGGTCGGCCCGGCGCGTCTCGGGCGGTAGGTAGCCCGCGGGCTGGCAATCGCGGACGATGTCCTTGGTCTGCGGATAGCGGGAATTGGGGCGGGCGATCCAGAGCGAGATCTCGGTGGCTACGCTGGCCACCCCGCCGCTGCACGCGTCTCGCGACGGCGCACTCTCGGGGAGCGCGACATCGCTCCGCCAGCTCGCGTAGGCCCGCGCTTCGTACCAGCTCACGCCCACCACGGGTTGGCTGGGCAGATTGAGCGACGGTGAGCTCTTGTAGGCGGGACCGTGGATGTCCGCGCGCATCCGCCACGCCCAGCCGTCGGCGTCCCAATGGTCCGCGTGGTCGTATCCACCGGCAGTGACGAACTCGCGGTACTCGGCGTTGGTCACCACGTGGAGTGCGGACGCAGGTGCGGCGTCGGCCTTCGACCGTGGTATTTCCCCGCGTACGGGCTCGCCCAGCAAGGGCTCGATCTCGGGGGAGCGCGCCATCGACGCCGTCGCGGCGGCGACCACGGCCATCGAGCTGGTGTCAGTGACGCGAATGTTCGTCACGACTCGATTCCCGAGCAACGTCGCGCTGCCGGTCGCGATCGCCGTGGCGCGAAGCTGGCGCGTCAACGTGTCGTTGATGCTGGACTCGGGACCGAAGATCGCACCGTCGTCGAGGATGCGCGCGATGTGGTCGCGCTCGATCACCTCGAAACGACCGCGGGCCGCGCGGCTGAGCTGGGTCGCGAGGAGGTCCGCGAAGACCCGCCCGAACGGGGCCGCGTCGCTCTTCTCGCCAAACGTGAGCGAGAGCACGGCGACACGCGTCGCGGCGGATGTGGTGCCGGCGAGGCTCGCCGCAAGCTGGCCGGCGATTGCTCCTGCCGCGTCTTCCATCTTCAGAAAAGACTCATCGCCTGCTGCCGGCGCGGCGAGCGCGCTGGCGAGCGCGACGCACGACATCAGCGTGGCCAGGGCGAGCGCGCGGCGCATCGTGGCGACTCCACATCTCCCGACAACCAATGAGGAGTCGCCGATATTAGCGGCGTGACCCGAGGCCGACAACGATCGACGCGTCGCGAGAGCGTCTCAGTTTCTCTCGCTGGGCCACCGAGGGACCGGTGGCCCTCCACCGGAGTTGGGTCCGCGCTCCGCCGCGAGGTGTAGAACCATCCGGGAACCCCACCGAGGGACCGGTGGCTCTCCAGCCGAGTTGCGTCCCTCTGGCTGGAGCGCGCGCGATCCTTCGCGCGCGAGGCGAAAGTGAGACACCACCCGCGTCGCGGCCCATCGGCGCGTCGCGGACGGAGCGCGAGGTTGCCGACCTCCCCTCGGCGCGCGAGGCGCGCGGAGGGGAAGGCCGGGCCCCTTGCTGCGGCTCAACCCGCGTGGCGTGTGTTCTGCTCGATCGCGAGCTGGCACAAGGCGGTCTGCGCTTGCAGCTTGAGGCGAAAGCCCGCCTGGATCCCCACGACCACGCCGAGCAGCAATCCCAGCAGCGCGCCCACGCCCATGGCGGTCGAGTTGCCGGCGAAATCGCCGCCGATCGCGCCCGCGCCTGCGCCGACCAGGCCGTACACGAAGGCGATGGTCCGCGCCTGCGAATAGAGGCGATCGGCGAAGGTCTGGATGATTTGGGGATCGTAGCTGGCCATGGGTGCGTCTCCTCGTGTCGCGTAGACACGGTGATCGAGTGGGTGAGCGCGTCGGGCGCCGTGTGCCCGCCGTCTCGATGTCATCAGGCAACCGGTGCGCCGGGTGTGACGCGAGGGTAGGCGAGCTGGTCACAGGAGGTTCGATCGCGCCTAGACCTACGTCACCAGCCAACGATGAGAGCGATCCCGGTGGAGGGCGGGGCTCCGTCCCCGCCGGGAAACAGCGGACCGGACGGAGCCGGTCCCTCCAGCCGATCGTTCCAATCCGTGGCCGGTGATCTGGTAGGCGCTGACGGCGAATGTGCGCGCAGCCACGTGGGGGTGTCTCGAACCGGCGGTGTGCGCTAGGGTTTCCTCGCTGGCGGAGCAGGGAGCCGTGAGCGCCAGCGGCTGTGGGCGGTACGGGTGCTGGCTGCCGCTCCCCGGCACGGCGCGCGAGCAGCGACGAAGGGAGGTGGATCCGTGGAAGAGGCCTGGACTGCGATCGTGCTGCGGCTGATCGTGGCGTTCGTGCTGAGCTCGGTGATCGCCTTCGAGCGCCAGATGGCGAGGCGTGTGGTGCCGTTCGGCACCTATGTCCTGGTGTGTACCGGCGCCTGCCTTTTCGTCTTGGTCCAGATCCAGACCCATTACGCCGGGCTCGATCTTTCGCTCGCGAGCGGCTTGGCGGCCGGCGTCGGCTTTCTGGGTAGCGGCGTGATCGCGCAGCGGGGCGGAGCGCAGGCGTTCACCACCGCCACCACCATCTGGCTCATGGCCGCGCTCGGTGCGACCATCGGTGCTGCGATGTACCAGACCGCCGGTGCGGCCTTCGGCATGGTGCTCTTCGTGCTCGGTCTCGATCGATTGCTGGAGAAGCGCGGCGCGGGCTCGTATTTCCGCGTGATGCAGATCGCGCTCGCCGGTGATCGAGCCGTGAAGGATCTGGAGCGCGCGCTGGACGCGTACCACGGTCGCATCACGATCATCGAGTGGCGCGACGAGCCGGCGGCATGGAAGATCGAGGCGCGCGTGAGCGTGACGACGGGTGCGGAGGAAGCAGCGGTGAACACCGTGCGCGCGTTGCCGGGTGTCACGAGTGTTCGCCTGGATTGAGCGGTTGAGTCGAGGGGTGCCGACGTGAGCGACGCATCGGCGGTTGGGCGCGAAGCGCGATTTGGGAAGTCGAAGCCGAAGCGCGCGCGGGTCATTCGAACACGGCTGCGACGGAGCGCAGCCCTCCAGGGCACGATCGTGCTGGTCGTGTTGCTGGCTGGCTGCGCGGGGAAGAACCCGCTCAACCTGCCGCCCGAACGGATCGACGAGCCGAGCTTCGGCGGCAAGTCCGAGCTCGATCCGGAAATCCAGAAGCACATGCCGTCGCGCGTGGCGGTCTTGCCGTTCGTGAACCAAAGCGAGAGCGCCGCCGCCGCGCCCACCGTGCGGCGCAGCTTTTACAACCACTTCTCGGCCAAGAATTTCGAGGACGTGGAGCTCACGGTGGTGGACGCGAAGCTCGCCGCGGCGGGCCTCGCCGATCCCGCAACGCTCGAAACCACCGATCCGCGGAAGCTGGGCGAGCTGCTCGGCGTCGATGGGCTCGTCTTCGGACGGATCGACTCCTTCGATCGCATCTACGCCGGAGTCGGTGCCCTGGTGACGGTAGGTGCGGAGATCCGCTTGGTGCATGCGCCGAGTGGCCGGGTGGTGTGGAAAGGAAAGGATTCCCAGAGCACGCAGGAAGGCTCCATTCCCACCACGATCATCGGGGCCATCGCCAGCGCCGCCGAGGCCGCAATGAACATGCGGCAGATCGTGATCCTGCGCACGTGTGACGAGCTCTTCCGCGCGATGGTCACCGCGATCCCCGAGCCCACCATGGTGGGACGTGGCCAGCCGCCGGCGATCGTGTCGTTGCTCCACGACTCGGCGGGACGTGTGCGCCGCACCGGTGACGCCATCCACGTGGCACTCACCGGCGACCCCGAGATGACGGCGCGAGCCACGCTGCGCGGTCTCGGCAAGACCGTCGATCTCGCCGAGACCAAGCCCGGAGTCTACGAGGGCGCCTACGTGGTGCTACCCGGGGACGACGCCAAGGACGTGGTCATCACCGCGACGCTCGAGAATCGCGCGGGCTTGCGCAGCGAGGCCGCCGATGCGCTCGGTGGTTTCGCCGTCGATACCGTTGGGCCGACGGCGCCGGGCGGGCTTCGCGCCGAGGCCGGCGACGCCAGCGTGCGCCTCGCGTGGTCGGCGCCGGCAGCGGACGATTTGAAGGGCTATCGCATCTATCGCAGTCGCACGCCACTCAGTGGCTTCGCGCCCGTCGCAGATACGGAGTTTCCGCAAGCGACGCTCACCGGGCTGGTGAACGGTGAGGCGGTGTTCGTGAAGGTGGCGGCGTTCGACCGCGCCGGAAACGAAGGCCCGGCCACGGATGCAGTGGAAACGATGCCGCGGCCCCAAGGTGCAACCGTCGTCACCGCGCCGATCGCGGGAGAGGTGAGGTGGTGGGCCTCGGGGTCGCCGTACCGAGTGAGCGGGGATCTGGTCGTGCCTGCGGGCGCGTCGCTCAGGATCGAGCCGGGCACCAGCGTCGAAGTGGCCGACGGCGTGATCCGCGTCGAGGGCACCCTCGAAGCGGTCGGCGAAGCGGCGCGCGGCATCACGTTCCGGGCGGGTGGTGCGGCGGAGGGCGCGCGGTGGGCGGGGATCGTGCTGCGCTCGGCGGCGGCACGGCTCGAGCACGTGGCGGTCGAGGGCGCAGCGACGGCGATCACCGTCGAAGGCGTGTCGCCGGTGCTCGCGCACCTGCACCTGCGGCGCAATCGCGTGGGGATCGCGATCCAGGGAGCCTTCGCGAAGGCCAGCGTGAGCGAGTCCGAGATCGTCGAGAACACCGATCTCGGCGTGCGCGTCAGCGACGGCGCCCAGCCGAGCTTCACGGGGACGCGGATCACTCGCAACGCCGGGGACGGTGTGGTCGTGGAAACCAGTGCTCCGACCTTCGACGGCTGCGTGATCGAAAGCAACGGTCGCAATGGCATTCGTTCCCGCGCCGCGACGCCGGTGCTGAAGCAGAGCACGATCGCGGCCAACGGCGGGCTCGATCTCGAGCACGACGGCTCGCGGCTCGAGGTCGGCCCCAACTGGTGGGGTGTGTCGAGCGCGGCGCAGGTGGTGCGGCGCATCGGCGGCAACGTGGCGCTCGCGGGATTCCTCGACGCACCACCGGGGCAGGGCGAGGAGCGCGCGCTCGCGCTCGCGCCGAAGGTGCTCGAAGGCTCGATCGCGAGCTCGCTCCTGCTCATCGCCGCAGACTCTCCGTATTCGTTGCGAGGCGAGGTCGTGCTGGCGCGGGGCGCGGACGTCACACTCGCGCCGGGCGTGACTATCCGGTATGCGACGCGCGATGCGGCGCTGGTGGTCGACGAAGGAACACTGAGCGTGGCGGGGACGGCGGAGCGGCCGGTGCGGCTGGTGTCGGGGCAGTCGTCGCCGGCGCCGGGTGATTACCGCGCCGCGATCGAGATCCGCCACGATGGGCCGGTGGCGTCGCGGATCGAGCACGCCGAAGCTCGCGACGCCGAGTACGGCATCGTGGTGGCCGAAGGCGCGCCCGAGATCATCGGCTCGCTCGTGCACGCAAACTTGCAGAGCGGCGTGCTGGTGAGCGGCAAGGCGCGTCCCAAGCTGGCTGCCTGCACGATCACGGCGAATCAGGGACCGGCGGGGATCGAGGTGGCCGGCAGCGCCAGCCCGTCGATCGAGGGGAACAACGTCTTCGGCAACGGCTTTGCGATCCAAAGCACGTCGAGCCAGCACGTGTTCGCGCCGCGCAATTGGTGGGGCGGAGCGCCGGACGCGAGTGCGTTCGTGGGGCTGGTGGAGGTGAGCGAGCCGCTCGATCAGCCCGCACCAGGTGCACCCATGCCGCGGGGCGGCGAGTGAGCCGCGCGCGCCACCGCCTATGCCGGTGGTTCGTCGCGCCGCTGGTGCTCGTCGCCTTCGGGCACGGGTCCGCGGCTGCGCGCAGTTATTGGTACACGGGAACGCTCACGAGCCGCGTGCAGGTCGAGCTGCGCCAGGAATTCGATCTCTCGCGCGGCACCGGCGACTTCGAGATGCGCCTGGGCAAGTACGTGGACTTCGACGGTCCCGTGAACCAGCAGCGCATCGAGAGCTACCGCGTCGATTGTGATCGACCGCCCGACCGCACGCGCACCGAGAAGGACTCGCACGGCAACGAGTTTCCGCGCTTGGTGTGGTCGAAGCCACCGCCCCGGCTCACCTGCACCGTGTCGTTCGTGGCCAAGCTCACGACGAATCTCGAGCCGCTGGGAAAGATCGAGGAGAAGCCGCTCACGTCGCTGGGCGCCCGAGGGAAGGGGCGCTACTTCGAGGCGACCGAGCTGGTGACCTCCGACGAGAGCGAGATCCGCGATCTCGCCAAGCGGATCCGGGAGGGCAGCAAAGGCCAGATCGACGCGATCATCGCGGTGCTCAACTTCGTCGTGGACCACATCGAGTACGTGGCGCAGCCCAAGAGCTACTCGGCCATCGAGGCGCTGGAGTCGGGGCGCGGCAACTGCCAGAACTACGCGCACCTGGCGGCGGCGTTGCTGCACGACCTGGGGATCGAGGCGCGCATCGTGAACGGGCTCTCGCTCACGCAACCGTGGCGATTGCCGCTCCCCAGCGGCTCCCTGACCCTCGACGGGGCACAGCAGCGACACGCGTGGCTGGAAGTGAACGTGCCCGAGCTCGGCTGGCTCGCGTTCGATCCGCAAGCGACGCAATTCTTCATCAGCCCGCACCTCGTGCGACAGGCCGCCGGCTTCGATTCCCACGAGCTGGTCGAGCGATTCAGCGCTCGTGGCGCACGGCCGCAGCTCACCGAGAGGATCGAAGCCAAGTTCTTGGAAGAGACCAACACGCTGGAGCTGCACGTGGAAGGGCCGGCGCCCAAAAACTTCGTGGTGGGCGGTCTGGTGCCGCCGGCGCTGGCGAGCGGCACGCGCGTGGTGAGCGATCAGCCGGTGCGACCGCGACCGCTCTTGGTGCGCGATCAGAGCCAGGACCAAAAGCCCACGCCGGCGGTGCCTCCGGCGATCGTAAGCCTCGGGACGCCGGAGCCGGCGAAGCCAAAGCCGAGTCCCGCGCCGCCGCCGGTGCCGCTTCCATCGGTCCCGGCCGTGCCCCCAGTGCCTGCGCCGATTCCCCCGAGCGTGGCTCCACCGTCCACGCCCATCGTGCCGGGCCTGCGACCACCGTCTCCAGCTGTGAGCGTTCCTGCACCGGCAACACCTTCACCTGCACCGCCCGCGCCCGAACGGCCGTCCGCGCCGCCAGCACCTGCGCCGCCGCTCCCGCCGCGGGTTCCAGCGCCACCGGCGCCTGCGCCACCCGTCGAGCCCGTGTACGACGAGCTGATCGAGCTCGGGCTCCTCGATCTTTCCGAGGATGCGTATCAATACGTGACCTCGAAGGAAGTCTTCGCGCAGCGTTTCGAAACCCCAGGCCCGGTTCAGCTCTGGGACGTTTCCTTTGCGCTGCAAAAGTTTGGCGGCGAGCCGACGGGCGAGCTGTGGGTGGCGCTCCTCGACGACGTCGATGGCTTGCCCCGCGAGCCCGCGCGTGCGGAAAGCTTGCATCTGAAGCTCGGCGAGATTTCGCAGGGCGTCGATTTCCAGTGGGTCAGCTTTTCCTTCCGTCACCTGGCGGAGCGAGGAAAGCTGCCCAAGGGGCGCTATTGGCTTGCGCTGCGTTACACACCCGACGCGATCGTGAATTGGCACGCGCGCATCGGAAATCCGTATCTCGATCCCGACGACACCCGCTCGCGTTCCGCCTCGGGTGGGCCGTGGAACAACATCCTCAATCTCGACTTCAACTTTCTCGTGACCGGGCTCGCGCCGTCCGCGACACCCGCGCGAGTCTCCAGCGGAGGCACTCCATGAAGCCCGTGCACCGGCTCCGGACGCTCATCCTTTTCCTCGCGCTCGTGGCGTGCGCCGGTACGGCGGTGGCGCAATCCCCGCAAGCCGGCGACGACATCACCGTCCCCGAAGTGGTGGGGTCGGGCCGCAACTTCGACGAGGCGAAGACCAACGCCTATCGCAGCGCCGTCGAGACCGGGCTCGGGCTTGCGATTCAGTCCGAATCGAAGGTCGAGAACTTCCAGCTCACGCGGCAGATCATCCTCGCCCGCGCGCAGGGCTACGTGAAACGCGTCGGCCAGACGGGCGACCCAGTGACCAAGGATGGGCTCGTGGAGGTTCGGCTGCGCGACGTGGTCGTCGGCCGCGCGCTCCTGCTTTCCGATCTGGATGGATTTCGGCAGGTGGCGGCGCGCATGGGTCAGCCGCGGCTCATGGTGGTGCTGAGCGCCGACAGCAAGGCGAGCCCGGAGCTCTGGACCGCGGCGTATGGCGGCGCGGTGAAGTCTCTCGCCGACAAGGGCTTCGACGTCATCGACAAGACCACCAGCGATGCGTTCACCACCGAGAAGGTGGACCTGCTGGGCACGTCTTTGCAGCGCGCGGCGATGTACGGGTTGCGGCACAACTCGGATTACGTTTTCGTTCTCGACCCGCAAGAGCTGGACGTCACGTCCGCCGCGGACACGCTGCCGGTGAATCCGGCGGTGCTCAAGATCCGGAAGTTCCGCGTCCAGGCACAGGTCATCAACACGACCACCGCGGGGATTCTCGGAAACGAAGAGCCACCGGCGGTGAAGACCCGCGACGACTTCGCTCCCGAGGTCCGCAACATGACGGGGGGTGCAGTCGACCAGCTCGTCCTTCGGGCCGTCGCGCACTGGGGCGATTGGCTCCTGAATGGCGAGAAGTTCGTCCTGGCGTTGGAAGGAGCGGGCGACGACTACGAGCACTTGATGAGCTTCCAGGATGCGGTCGAGAAGATCGAGTACATCACCGGTGTCGAGAAGCGTCAGTCCGGTGGCAACCTCGCGGAGTTCGACGTGCGCTACAAAGGCCGCGTCGGCCAGCTCGAACGCGAGGTTTACAAGGCGATGAAAGCGGTGGGCTGGAGCATGAAGCTCGAGCGTCAGGAAGGAAGCCGCATGATCTGGCGCAAGACCGCAGCCGCCGCGGCGAGCAGGAAACCGTAAGCTCTCGCCAGTGCGGAGCTCGAAACGCACACAACGCTAGGGCCGGGGCTCGTCCCCGGTCGACCATCGCGTCACCCCCGGCGGGGGACGAGCCCCCGCCCTACGATGGAATCAACCAATACGCGGAGAAGCGAACGATGAGATGGAGAGCATTGTTGGGCCTCGTGGCCGTCGCCGTGCTGGGAGGCTGCGCCAATCTCGGATGGATTGGCCCCCAGGACTTGCGCGTCGACGTGCTGGAGGTGACACCGGGGGTGCCCACGAAAGAAGGCTTGCCGATCACGCTCAAGGTCGGCCTCGACAACCGCTCTGGCGTGAACCAGAAGCTCAAGTCGGTGAAGGTGCGCTTCCGCCTCAACGAAGAACCCTTCGTCGAGACCGAGTCGAAGGACCCCGTGGCGCTCGACGCGTCGCGCCCAGTGGAGATCAAACTCCCGATCCAGCTCGCTTATGGCGAAGTGGGATCGAACCTGAAATCCCTCGCACGCCTTTCCAAAAATCGCTACACCCTCGACGGCGAAGCCTACATCGAGGCCGTTCCGAGCCCTGTCGTCGTCCCCTTTCACAAGGAAGGCACGATCGGACTGACGGGACTGGAATGAGTGTTGCGCCCGCTGAAGCCGACATGACGGTGGCCGTTGACGGGCTGACCGGGACGATCGCTGTGCTCGGCGAATAGCGGCGGGAGGGGCGTTCGGTGTTCTGCAACTACTGTCGCGCCGAGAATCCGCGGGATGCGCGCTTTTGCTCGAGCTGTGGGCAGGAGATTCGCGGCTCGCACGTGTCTTCCGGCGTTCGGACTCCGCCCACGCCGGCCTGGGGCGACTCGCTGAATGCGCGAATGACTGCCGCGCGGCCGCCCGCGGCGGCGCTGACCGATTCGTTGGATGCGCGGGTGACGGGATCCGAGCCTCGCGATGCGCTGGACGATGGCTTCCCCGCGGGTCACCGCTTCGCCGGCCGCTGGCGCGTGGAGAGTCGTCTCGGTCGTGGTGGCATGGGCGAGGTGTACCGGGTCCACGACGAGCTTCTCGCAATCCAAAAGGCGCTCAAGGTCGTGCACCCGGCGCTCGTGCGATCGCCCGAGGCGCAGAAACGTTTTCTCGAAGAAGCGGCGCTGACGCAGACCCTCCGCCACGACGGCATCGTGCAGACGTACGAGGTGGCCACCGATGGCGACCAGCACCTCTACACGATGGAGTTCGTGGACGGTGGCTCGCTGCGCGGTTGGATCGAATCGCGCAAAGCCGCGGGCGTATCGGGTGCTGTGACGGATGTCGCAGCCATCGTCGACGCGATCCTCGCAGCGCTCGCCTACGCCCATGCCCGCAACGTGGTGCACCGGGACATCAAACCCGAGAACGTGCTGCTCACTCGCGACGGCCACGTGAAGGTTGCGGACTTCGGTCTCGCCAAGCTGGTGGATCCGGCGCGGCTGGCGTCGATGAGCCAGGTCATGGGTACGCCCTATTACATGGCGCCCGAGCAGCTCACGGCGAAGGCGCCGGTGGACCCGCGCGCCGATCTCTACGCCGTGGGTGTGATCGTCTACGAGCTGCTCACGGGTGAAGTGCCACTGGGTCGCTTCGATTCGGTGAGCACGCTGCGGCGCGATTCTTCGCCCGGTCTCGATGCAGTGCTCGACAAGGCGCTCGCCCGTCGCGCCGAGGACCGCATCGCCAGCGCCACGGAGTTCCGAAGCGCGCTGGGCGCGCTGTCATCGTCGGGCTGGAGGGCCGTCGGTCTCTCGACGGCCGGAGGTTCGCTAGCGGCCGAGAGACCGGTCGCCCACCAAGGCGGGGCTGCAGGTTCGCTCGAACCCGCGGCAGCCGGTGGCGCTTCGGCGGCGCAACCCGTTGCGGCCTCTGGCGAGCGGTTCACGGTCGTCGGCGACGGCACCATCGTCGACAACCGCACCGGCTTGATGTGGGCTGCGGCGGACAACGGCACCGGCATCGACTGGCGGGGAGCCAAGCGCTACGCGGAGACCTCGAAGCTCGGCGGACACGAAGGCTGGCGGCTGCCGACGCAGACCGAGCTGCTCACGCTCTACGACGAATCGGTCGAGCTGGCGAAGAACGAGGGTGGCTGGGACACGCGCACACCACGTGGATTCCAGTTCACCGGTCCGTGGTTTTGGGCGTCGGAAACGCGTGCTGCCGAGGCCGCGTGCGTGTATTTCAGCACGGGCGCGCGTCATTTCACCGGCCGCTACTACTCCGAAGCAGGTCGCGTCCTTCCGGTTCGTCTGCACGTCGGTTCCAGCCACACTGACTCCGCATCCGGTCGAAGCGCGGGGGTTCGTCCTCCGCCGGAACCGGCTCCGAGGCTCGGCAGGGGACGAGCTCCGACGCCACAGCCCGAAGCTGCCGATCGACCCGCAGAAGAGATCGGCTCCAACATGGCCGATCCGCCGTTGCCGGACGAGCGGTTCACGGTCGTCGGCGACGGCACGATCATCGACAACCGCACCGGATTGATGTGGGCACAGCGGGACAACGGTTCGGACATCGATTTTCCCGGTGCCGAGCGCTATGCGGCGCGCCTGACTTTGGGCGGCCACAGGAACTGGCGCCTGCCGAGCCGAGATGAACTGCTCGCGCTCTACGACGAGTCATTGAAGCTCGAGAGGAACGAGGGGGGGCGGAAGACGAGAACCCCGCCGGGCTTTCGTTTCACAGGCTGGTGGTACTGGACCGAGGATCCCCGTCACTCGGAGGCGGGCTTTGCGGGCTTCGTCAACTTCGGTTTCGGCGGCCGCAACTTTCACCTCCTGGGCCTCTCCATTGCCTTCGGCGGCCGAGTGCTGCCGGTTCGCGTGCACAAGTGAGAGCTCGATCCTTCGGTCCTGCGATCCTTTTCCTGCGCGGGCGGCGTGAGCCAGCCGCGTCGGCGGGTTACGCCGCGCGGGGAGCGATGGCGGCGAGCTCGGCGCCGATCTGGCGGCGCCGTTCCATCAGGTCGAAGTCGGCCTGAAGACCCAGGAAGAATCCTTCCGAGACACCGAAGTAACGGGCCAGCCGCAGGTCCGTGTCGGCGCTCACCGCGCGCTTTCCGAGAACCAGCTCGTTGATGCGCCGCGGCGGCACCCGCACCGCCCGTGCCAGCGCGTTCTGGCTCAGTCCCAGGGGCTCGAGGAACTCCTTCAGCAGGATCTCCCCAGGATGCGGGTTCGGTAGCTGCTCGCGGTTAGCAGGTTGCTGAAAAACTCGCGGAGGCGAGTTTTTCGAGCCTGCCGATGTTTCCTCGAGGGTCTGTTCCAGACCCCCGCCCCACGAAAAGCGCGATTTTCGTGGGGCCCCACCCCCAAGTCGACTCGCTATGCTCGTCGGCGCGCCGCTGGCGCGTGCCTTTTTCAGCACCCTGTTAGTCGTGGTAGTCGACGATCTCGACATCGTTTGCACCTCCGTCCGTCCATGTAGCGCAGATGCGCCGCTGATCGTTGATTCGAATGCTCATCTGACCACGCCGCTGGCCCCTCAGCATTTCGAGGCGATTGCCGGGCGGCACACGCAGATCGCTGGGCGGCGCGCCTGATTGAGCAGACGGAGGTTCCTCAGTGCGATCGGCTGGATCGCCGGCGGCAACTTCCGGCTGCGAATACCGGCCCACACGAGCTGCGTCTCGTGGTCCGCGAAGCCTTGAATCAAGGTTCCCCGTAACGTGACACGTCATGGCGTGCAACCGCGCGCCGCTGGCCTTCCCGCCTTTCCTGTTCGCGAGCGCACGGCGGGTCACGCGGGCCGCATCGGCTCGCGGGCGGCGTAAGTCCTCGCCGTCGCTCGCCTCTTTCCGCGCGTCACAGCCGTTTGCTGCTCCGCCTACACGAGGTAGGCGCGGGACGGGGCACTTCCGCGCGGGTCATTCCTCGTGCCCGGGCAGCGAGATGCCAGGAGGCGGATACGGCAATGGACGGCAATCGATACGACAGAAATAGAGCGGAGCGGCGGCGGCTTCGCCGTGGAGCAGGCGGATCGAGCGGCGCGCGCCGCGTGCTGAGCGTGCTCGCGTCGGGGTGCATCCTCGCGGCAGGCGAATCGGTGTGTGCGGAAGTGAAAGCCGCGATGGACTCGGCGGCTGCGACGAGCGACTGCCGCAGCGCGAGCTTCACGATCGATGGGGTGGGCGTGACGCTGCGAAGCGCACGCGGACTCCCCTCGTGCACGTTCTCGGTGGACGAGCCGGGAGCGCGCACCCAGGTGGCCACCTCGTTCCACACGGCGCCCTTTCGTGAGGTGACGCTCACGGCGATTCCATTCGGCCACGATGGTCCGACGGAAGGCGTGCGGGCGGCGCGTCGCGGCTCGGCGGAGGTGACGCGCCGCGCCCTCGAAGACGCACGGCGCGAAGCGCGAGCACGTGTGCTCACCCGCTCGCGGATCGCGGCCTTCGGTCACGCGGTGGATGCGGACACCAGCGTGGTGATGCTGAGCTTCGCCGGCGAGGAGCCGCGCCCGGTGCTCATCGCCGAAGCGGTGTTCGAGGCCGGCGACCGGCTTTGGGTGTTGCGCCGCGCCGAGGAGCTGGATGCGCGCGACGCCAGCGCCGAGACTAAGGCGGTGAATCGCTGGCTGCGCGATTCGGTCGAGATCGACTCGTCGAACTTGGATACGCCGACCACGCTGCTACCCGAAGCGGACACGGACTCACCGATCGATCTGCTGTTCCCGGCGCCTCGTGCGAGCGGAACCCTCCCGTTCCCCTCGTGGTGGAGCGGCAACTGCGATAGCAATCGCGTGAAGAACGGCCATCCGCTGGGCGGCTCGTATCGAGGGACGCCGGCCTGTGGACCCAACCCCGACTTGGTGCGCACGTTCCCCGGTTGCTCGTGGGGCGTCTACGAGTTCGAGTGCGTCGAGCTCTCGCACCGCTTGATGTTTCTCGAGTACGGCTCGTGCCCGTACAAGGCCAACGGTAAGGACATCGTCAACAACTATCCCGGGTCCAAGTTTCAAAAAGTGGCGAACGATGGGAAAGGAAAGAATCTGCTCGCTGCCGGCGACATCTTCTCCGCAGGCGCTACCTCGACCTACGGGCACACCGGCATCATCAGCGGCGTGAACGTCGACGCCAACGGCAACGGCACGATCGCGATCGTCGAGCAAAACCGCAGCAGCACCGGCAGCGCGACTGCGAACGTTTCCGGCTGGAAGATCACCACCTCGCTGGGCGGCACGGTGAGCGGTTGGCTTCACGACAAGAGCAGCGTGAGCGGCTACGTGGTGGGCAAGCGCGCCGACGGCTCGATCGATTCGCTGATCGTGGACGATTTCAATCGCAACGGCGGTGCGTCCGCCATGGGCACGCCCGTGAACGCAGTCCACGCCTGGGGCCCGGCGGAAGTGCAGGACTTCAGCGGCGGCAGCAAGGGCACCGGCATCATCATCCACGGCAGTGGTCAGTCTGGAGCGGGTGCAGTGTGGGGCAGCTTCTGGTCCCGCTATCTGGCGCTCGGTGGTATCGGCTCCATGGGCTACCCGGTGAACAACGGCGGCGGCTTCGACATTCATGGCTGGGGCGCCGGTCAAGCGCAGGACTACCGCGGCGGCCCAAGCGGTGATCGCATGTTGCTCAAGGGCAACGCGGTCTCGCAACCTTACCTCTTGCTCGGCGCGATCCGGTCGAAATACCTGACTGCCGGCGGTCCCTCGAGTGCCCTCAAGTTTCCGGTGAGCGACGAGGGCGACGCCGCCAAGAGCGCCATTTCCGGGATCACGGGCCGCTACCAGAAGTTCGAGGGCGGCATCATCAACTGGACCTCGAAATTCGGCGCCTTTCAGGTCTTCGGCGGCATCTTTGCCAAGTTCAGTGCGGTGGGGTACTCGAGCTCGAACCTGGGATTTCCGACATCGGACGAAGGCCCGGCGAACAAGAGCGGCAAGTCCGGCATCAGCGGCGCGTATCAACGTTTCGAAGGCGGAGTCGTCAACTGGACGCAGTCCTACGGTGCGCAGCGGGTCGTGGGAGCCGTGCTCTCCAAGTACACGTCGCTCGGCTACTCGGGCTCGTGCCTGGGCTTCCCAAAGAACGAGGAATACGACTGGAGCTCGGGCCGTCGCCAGGATTTCGAGGGCGGTTACATCTACTGGAACCGAACCAACAACAGCACCTCGCACTCGTGTAGCTGATTCGAATCGAGCGACCTCGACGGGTCGCTCGTCCTCGGCGCCGGTCGATCCCTCGGCCGGCGCCGCTTCGTCCACCACCATCGGCTAGAATCGCGCGCGGGCAGGTCAGGGTTTACGAGCAGGAAATCGCGAATCCATGTTCTGTAGCTACTGCGGTGCCGAGAACCCCGACGACGGCCGGTTCTGCACCGGCTGCCGCCGCGACCTGGCCGCGCAGCGCACCCCTGTTGGCCGCACTCCGGGAGTGCGCTCGCCGCCACCGAGCACGTCACCGGCGCCGTTCGATTCGCT
>CAYVDO010000109.1:0-19922 GCA_964450125.1 uncultured bacterium | reverse complement strand
GTGGCTCCACGTCCTCACGAGCGCACCGGTTTACGCCGTGCTGGTGTGGGTGGCGCTCGGCACGGTCTTCGTCCAAGCGGCGTTTTCACACGGGCGTGTCGCGCTGGTGACGCCGATCTGCACCGGAGTGACCACGGTGGTGCCGATGCTCGCCGCCGCGTGGGTGTTCGGCGAGCGATTCGACCTGCCGCGCGGCGCGGGAATCGCGCTTTCGATCCTGGGGCCAGTGGTGCTGGCTTACGCCGCTCGCGCTCGCGCTCGCGTCGCGGTGGCGGACACGGCGGGTGGGTGAGCGGCGGCTCGCCGTGATGGTGCGCGCTGCACGCGCGCTCGCCACCGCGTTGGTGGCGAGCGCGCTGGTGTGGCTCGGTCTGCGAGCGCTCTCGGGTGCGAGTCCTGCGGCGCTAGCGGCCGATCCGCGCGTTTGGGATCGGCGCTGGGCAGCGGCGCTCACGCTCTTGCCCCCGCGCGCCACACAGCTTGCGGACGCTCGTCACGCGCTGGTCGGTCGCGACTGGATGATGGGCGAGCTCGCGACGGCGGTGCTCGCGCGGCACGGGGAGGTTGGCCTCGAGGCGTTCCGCGAGGCGCTTCGAGCGCCGTCGGCAGCGGCGCGTGAGCGCGCGTGCATCGGGCTCGGGGTGCTCGGTACGGACGCCCGCTCGACGGTTCCGGATCTACTGCAGGCACTCGGTGACGAAGTCCCGGCTGTGCGTGCGGGTGCGGTGTGGGCGCTCGGTCGGATCGGGGACGGCAGCGATCCCGTGGTCGCGGCGCTGATCGAGCGCCTGGACACGGACGTCGTGTGGATCCGTCGCGAAGCCGTGGCGGCGCTGGCGCGTGTTGCCGAAACGCCACCGGCCGTCCTCTTGAAGCGCCTCGGGCGCACCGACCCGATCCAGGCCGGCTGGGCGTTGTTGGTGCTCACGGCCATGGGCTCCCGTGCGGAGTCGGCGGTGCCCACGCTGGTCGCGATGGTTCGCGAACAGCCCAACGTCGATCTGCTCAGTCGGGCTTGCGCGGCGCTGCGCGGGATTGGTGGAGCGGCGGTACCGGACCTGCTCGAGATTGCGGCACTCGGCCAGCAAGGTGCGAAGGCCGCGATCAGCGCGCTCGAATCGATGGACGAGCCTGCGGTTCCCGCCATCGGCGAGGCGCTCTCGGACCCGCGTCCGGAGGTGCGGCGGCGTGCGACCTCGTTGCTCGCCAAACGTGTGCAGACGTCCGCGAGCGCGCGCGATTCGCTGCGCCGCGCTCTGACCGACTCCGACGCCGGCGTGATGCGGATCGCGTGCTCGGCGCTGAAGGTCGTAGGCGAGGCGACGGCCGAGGAGTGCGGCGACTCGAATGCGCTCCGCCGACCGATCGCGACGGCGGTGGGCGAGCGGCAGCCGTGAGCGCACCGCCGGGTGCCTCGGCGACGGCCGCGCCGCTCGCGCCCACCCGTGTTCCGGGCGCGCGCGCGATCGCTTACGCCGCGTTCGCCGTGAGCGCATGGATCATCTACCAAAGGTTCGCGGTGCATTTCTTTTCGGGAGACGACTGGGGCTTCGTCGCGGACGTACGCCGTTGGGGCCTCGATCGCCTGACGACGCCGGTCCATTGGTACTTCCACCCGCTGAGCTGGCGCGTCTACTTCGTGGGGATGCACGCGCTCTTCGGCTTCGATGCCCGTGCTTTCGATGGGGTGCAGATCGCCTCGGTGTTCGTGATGGCGGCGCTGGCGTGGGAGCTCGTGACTTGGGTGTCGCGGCGCCCAGCGCTCGCGCTCCTGGCGGTGGCGTACATCGTGCGGAGCTCGTCGTTCGCATTGGTGGTGGGTTGGATCGCTTGCGTCGCGTACGTGCTCGCGCTCCTGTTCGAGCTCGTGACGCTCACGCTGGTGCTGCGTGCGTGCGCGGATGGCGCCAAACCTCGCATGCCGACGGCGATCGCCGTTTGCGTGCTGTTCGCGTTCTCCTGGCTCTCGAAGAATTCGACGCTGCTCTTTCCGCTTCCGTTTGCACTGCTGCTCGTGGCGCGGCTGCCGGACCGCGGCCGTGACGCATTGCTCGCATTGCTCGCCGCATGCGTGCTCTCCATCGCGTATTACGCCTATGTGCTCGCGCCGTACCAACCGACCGCGAGCTCCGGGCTCTTTTCCATTCGCTCCCTCACGACGGCGTGGTCGGCGCTGGTGTTCCAGATGCCGAGCGTCCTGGATGAGCGCTTCATCGGATTCCTGTGGCCGTCGCTCTTCGAGTCGTGGATCGTGTGCGCCGTGGCTCGCGCCGTGCTCGCCTCGCTGATCGTCGCAGCGCTCATCCGATTCGTTCGGTGTCGCGACCTCGCGTCGGCGACTCCGATCGCGTTCACGGTGCTGGCTTGCAGCGACATCGCGCTCACAGCGCCGGTGAATCCGGACCGCGCCCTCTTCCAAGGCCAGGTGACGTTCGGCATCGCGACCGCGCTGCTCGTGAGCGGCGCGTTCCCACGTCGATGGCGCGGGCTCGGTGCGTCGGCGACGCGTCGTCGGGTCGAGCCCGTGCTGCGCACGCTGCCGAGCGTGTTCGCGGCACTGCTCCTGATCTCCGCCGCCGCGAGCTACGAAGACCTCTACGTCGAGGCCAGGCGCGAAGCGCTGTGTCAGTGGCGCCAGCTCGCGTCGGTCATGATCGAGGCACCCGAGATTCGGCCGGTCGTGGGCCCTGCGCCGCCCGAGCGCGCCGACTGGGCACCGCTCATGGCGGAGGTGTTCTGGGGGCCGCCTTCGGATACGCCCGCTTCGGCGCTTCCGCCTGCCGACCCCGAAAGGCAGACCTTCGGCGTGCGCATCGGTGAATCGGTGTTGCGCATGCCGTACGGCCAGCGTGGGGTGGCATGCGAGTTGCCGCCCCCGCGCGAGGCGGCGGTGAGCGCCGCGACGAGGAGTAGCGCCCTCGTCGACTCGCCTTGACGGCGCGTGATACACGTGCAATAAATGTGACACAAAGTGATACGATGGAGATTCGCCCGTGGCCACAGACGATCGCGACGACAAAGACGACAAGGACGAACGGGAGCGCAAGGAGAAGGTCCTTCACGCCCGCATCTCCGAGACCCTCGATCAGGAGCTGCGCACCAAGGCGGCGAGTCTCGGGCTGTCGGTCTCGAACCTGGTGCGCAACATCCTGCTCAACACGTTCGGGTTGGTGGAGGATGTGCTCTCGGACAGCGCCAACATCGCGCGCTCCGCGCGGGGCGAGCCGGAGCCCAAGTCGCGCGGCTCACACGCCGAATCGCGCCTCGCCGGCCACTCGCGCCCGCGTGAGCGCCCCGAGCCCGAGGCCAACTCTGCGCCGAGCCCGATCGTCGGCTGGCAGGAGTCGCTGCTCGCGGTGAACGCGGTGTGCGACCAGTGCAACAAGCTGCTGCCCAAGGGAACGAAAGGCGCCATCGCCGTGCGCGAGGTGCCCGGACCCCGTACCGTGCTGTGCTCGAAATGCCTGAAGGAGGCGCTCCACGATGCGCACGACACCGATGACGGGTGAGACCTCCGCAGCACATTCGCTTCCGCCGTGGCTCGACCAGACGCTGCGCGGGCTCACGCTGGGGGCGCGCGTGGTGGGAGCTTCCGGTGCGCTCGCCACCAACGTCCTGACCAACGTCGACCGGTTGGTTGCGGATGTGCTCGGTGATGCGGCGGCGGTGAGCGCCGATGCGTACGCGCTCTACAGGCACTTGGCGAAGCATTCGGCGGACCTGCGCGCAGCGTGGCGAGCGAGCCCGCGGTTCGCGCGGATCGTCGGTGACGTGCTCAAGATCGCCGCCGCCTACCGCGTACACGCCCTCCGTTCGGAGTTCCTCGCGCCAGATGCGTGCGCCGCATCGCTCGAGCGACTGCATCGGCGGGAGGCCGAGCGCTTCTATCTCCTCTGCACCGAGCTGCGCGGCGGGCTCTTGAAGCTCGGCCAGTTCGCGTCGAGCCGCGTCGACCTCTTACCCGAGCCGTGGGTCGAGCGCCTGGCGGGGTTACAGGATCGCGTGCCGCCGGTGTCGTTCGAAGCCATTGCCGCCACCATCGAGCGGGAGCTCGGTCAGCCACCCGACGCGCTCTTTCGCGCGTTCGAACGCGAGCCCATCGCCGCGGCCTCGCTCGCCCAGGTCCACGGTGCCGAGCTCGCCGATGGTACGCGCGTGGTGGTCAAGGTGCAGGTTCCCGGTGTGGAACGGGACGTCGAGACCGACCTCCGGGCGTTCAAGGTGCTGGCGCCGCTGCTCGCCGAGCTCTTCCCGCAGCTCGACTTGGTCTCGATCGCCGCCGAGCTCGATCGTGGGATCCGCGAGGAGCTCGATTTCTCCGACGAGGCGCAGCGCGCCGGGGAGTTCGCCGCGCGTTTCGCGGATCACCCCTCGGTGCGCGTGCCGGGGGTACACCTCGCGCTCACGGCGCGTCGCGTGCTCACGCTCGACCGTGTCGACGGAGAGCGTCTGGTGCCCTTTCTGGAAGCGTGCGAGGCGCGCGGCACCGAGGGCGAGGCCGATCGCGATCGGCTCTTCGCGACGCTGGTGGGCTCGTTCTGCACCCAAGTGCTCGACCACGGCGTCTTCCACGCCGACCCGCATCCCGGCAACTTCCTGGTGCTTCCGGGTGTCGCGCTCGCGATCTTCGACTTCGGGTGTGTGGTCACGTACCCGCCGGAGCTCAGGCGCGCCTACGCCTCGCTCGCGGGAGCGGTGCTGGGCGGCAGCGGGGAGCAGGTGGCCGCGCTCCTCGATCAGCTCGGTTTTCGCTCGCGGGGCGACGATCCGCAGGCGCTGGCGAAGATGGCGGACATGTTCCTCGACGTGTTTCGCGCCAAAGGGGGCCTCGATCTCTCCACGCTGGACCCCGAAGCCGAGATGCGACGCATGCTGGAGCTGGTGCAGGCGAATCCGATCGCCCACGTGCCCCAGCATTTCGTGATGCTGGGACGGGTGTTCGCGTCCCTGGGCGGCTTGGTGTTCCGCTTCCGGCCGAAGATCGATTTCTTCGGACTGATCGCTCCCGCTCTCGCCGCGGCGTTTCGCTGAAACCAGCGTCAGCGGAAGGCGGGTAGGGCGGCCTTGGGATCCATCGGTGGAAGCGACGCGAGCACGAGGTTCTCGCGGGCGTGCTCGGGATCGCTCATGCCCACCAGCGCGGTGGTGAGCCCGGGGGCCGAGCGCACGAGCTGAAGCGCGCGCTGGGCGTCGGTGGAGAGCCCAGTGCAGTAGCGCTTGACGTTGCGATCGAGGCCGGCGGCGAGCCGTCCTTGGTGGATCGAAGCGCTCGCGAATACCGCGAGGTGCAGCCGCTCCGCCGCCTCCAAGAGCGACAGCCGGTCGCCCTCGACTTCCTGGGTCTTGGCGCGGATGAGCTCGGGCATCTTGACGTTGAGCGGTGCTTGCACTGCGCGGAAATGGTGCTTGTTCCCGCCCACGGTGCGGGCGATCGTCACCAGCTCGGCGAGCGACAGATGCTCACGGGCGGTCGGCGGCTGGCGGAAGCCGTTCCAGGTGGCGGTGCCGTAGCTCGTGATCTCACCGCGAGCCACCGCCGCCTCCATCTCCTCGAAGGCGAGGTGCATCTTGCGCGCGAAATCCTTGGGGCCGACGATCGGTCGCTGCCCCTCGGGGTTGTGCACGTAGTAGAGGTCGATGCGGTCGAGGCCTAGGTTCTGGCGGCTGGCGGCGATCTGGTCGCGAAGGTAGGCGGGAGCGATGCAATGCGTCCCCACGAAATCCTCGCGCCGCGCGATGCCGGTGCGCACGAACGCTTCCTCGATCCACTGCTCGCCGTCGCCCGGGCGGCGGCCGTCGAAGGGCACGTAGCCGCCCTTGGTGGAGACGAACACTTCGTCGCGCGCTACCACCTTGGCGCGGATCAGCTCGGCGAGAGCCGTTCCCACGGCCCGCTCGCTGCGCTGGAAGCGGTAGTTGATGGCGGTGTCGACGACGTTGCAGCCGTGGGTGAACGCGAGCCGCATGCATTCCGCGTAACCGCGATCCGTCGCAGCGTCGGGGCTGCCGAGGTAGGTGCCGAGGCCGATCGAGGAGAGCGTGAGCCCGTCTCCCGGTGTGAGCCGGAAATGCGCGGAATGGGGCGGTGCGAAACCGGCGTCGGGCGCTTTGGCCAGACACCGGCCCGCGAAACGGGCCGTGCCCTTGGCCGTTGCCTTGCCGCTCAGCATGAGGTCGTGACGATCATTCCGTTGCTCGCGTGAGGGGCCAGTATACGAGAGCTTTGGCGTTGCCGGAACGAAAGGCGTAACAATCTCGATTTCGCCGCGCTGGCGGCGAATCCCGTGTGCCGTCCCGGACTGCTGCGATCAACAGCGATCGCGGCGGTAGCGCCAGTCACGGTAGCAGGTCCCGTCGACGTCCACCGCCGAGTAGTAGAGGTAGGAAGCCAGCTCGCCGACTTCGAGTTTCGTGAGAGCACTCTCCGGCTCGCCCCGAGGATCGCGGTGCAGGTGCGAAAGCTCGCGGGCCACGAGCCGCTCGCTCGCCGTGACGTCGCCCCGCAGGTAGCGGTCGAAGAACGCGAGCGTGTAGTAGGCCGCGACTTCGGTGCCGTGGCGTGTCGCCGGCAAGAGCGGTCCCGCGGTGTACTCGAGGTGGGTACCCGAGGAGATCGCGAACGACATCACGGGCTCGCCCGCCGCGTGCCACGAGTCGAACGCGGCGAGGGCCGAGCTGGGATCGGGTAGCTCGCCGATTCGTCGCGGTAGGAAGAAATCGTTGGTGAGATTGAGCGCGGGAGCCGTGGGGCGTGTGACGTCTTCGGGCGCGCAAGTGCCGGTGTACACGCTGCCGAACGCGTCGCACGTGGAGAGTGAGTCCCACGCGACGGTCGCGCGGATGGGTGCCCGCAAGAGCTCCGGGTGGCTCTGCACGAACGACACCGCCGCCGCGCCGAGCGAATGGCCCGCGGCGCCGACCTGCTCGGGGTCGACGTAGGCGTGCCACGGGTTCCACGGTTCGGTGCCGGTGTCGTCTCGGGCGAACGCGTGCGGTGCCGAGGGGCTCGACAGCGCCCAGTTGGTGGCGTCGACGTGGCCGCCGCCGAAGTTCGCGGATTGCTGGAACGGGAATCCCGGACAGTCGGAGATCTCCTTCAGGAACGGGAGCGTGTCGGGAGGCTGTTCCACGCCGCCGCACCAGATCGAACCGTCGGGTCGATGCCCGAAGGTCTCCGATTCTCCTTGGCCTTGCACGTCGTAGGTGAGAACGACGTAGCCGGCCTCCGCGAGGGTTTGAGCCGCCCACCAATACATCCGCGCACTCGCTTGGATCGAGCCGTCGGTGATCACCACCAGCGGGTGCGGGGTGGGGCGATCGAAGAGATCGGGCGGGCCCCACAGGTCGCCCGTGAGCTTGGCGCCCCAGCGATTCAAGAAGTACACGCGCTGGTGCACGCCGCCCCGCCACGAGAGCTCGTTTCGCCAAGGATCGCCGAGGTTCACCAGCACCAGCCATTGCTCCAGCGTGTAGCGGGGACGCCCCACGAACTGGTCCGAGTCCTCCTGGCGCCAGAACGCCTTCAACCGATCGATCTCCGCGAACACGTCGCCGAAGTAGCCTGCGGTGTCCTTCTGCTCGGTGATTCGCTCGCCCGAGAGGTGGTAGCTCTCGTCCGCCCTGGCGAGCCACGACGCATCTCCCACCGGCGGCGCTTCCTGGATGCCGCGGTCGGTGCCGTCGGACGAGCACGCCGTCACCGCTGTCACGAGAGTCACCAGCGTTGCCGCCAAACGGACGCGCAGTCGGCCGCGTCCGAGCGCACCGAAACCCGTCGCTTGCCGGCGCGGAGTGCGTTGGCAAAGCTCGACGGCGCTCGCGCTGGAACACCACACCGGGGAGGGGCGGATGAGCTCGACGTTCATGACGGTGCTCGCGACGTGCGCGGCGTGCGAGGACGGCACGCTCCGCATCATCCAGGTGCTGGTGGCAGCGTTCCTCGGCATCCTCTTCCTCCAGTCCGGCCTCGACAAGGTCTTCGATTCCAAGGGCAACCTCGACTACCTGGAAAGCCACTTCGCCCGCTCGCCGCTCAAGGAGATGGTGCCCCGGATGTTCACCACCATCACCGTGCTCGAGGTGGCGGCGGGGCTGGCGTCGGGCAGCGGTGCGCTGCTTGCGGTGTTCGGCGTCACCAGCCTGGCTTGGCTGGGTGCACTTCTCGCGAACGTGGCCATCCTGTGCCTCTTCTTCGGCCAGCGCATGGCCAAGGACTACGTCGGCGCTGCGGGGCTGGTGCCGTACTTCCTGTTGACCGTCGCAGCGCTTTGGGTGCTGCGGGTCTGACGCGCGAGCGTCGCAGCGCTGACGATCCCCTCGCTACCGACACGCGCCCGTCACCGCTTACGGGCGGTGAAGAGCACCATCATCCCGCGCGGCGTGAGATCGATCCGCTCGAGGCGCGCGGCGGCGAGGTCGCGCTCCAGCTCGGCAGCGGTGAAGAAGCGTAGCTGCGCGGCGCGTGTGAACGTGCGCTGGAGTGCGCTTCGCGGGGTGTCGCTCGCAGCCAGTGTCGTCAGACACGTGAACGAACCGCCGCGCCGCAGCGTGCGACCGATCTCGGCGAGCGCCTGTGCCGGGTCCGGAAAGAGATGCAGCGCCCCGAAAGAGTGGGCTGCGCCGAGCGTCTCGTCGCCAAGGGGCAGGGCGAGGGCACTGGCACGTGCCAGCAACAGTTCGCTTCGATGCGCGGCGAGCGCGCAACGCTTCGCCTCGCGCAGCATCGCCAGGCTCAGGTCGAGGCCGACGATGCGACGATCCTCCGTTCGCGCGCCGAGCCAGCGTGCGTAGCGGCCCGTTCCGCAGGCCAGGTCGAGGATCGCGCCGTCGACGGGCGCGAACCAGCGCTCGAGGTAGAGCTCCTCGTCCGCGTAACCGAGCGGTGAGACCAGGCGGGTGAGCGCGGGGCGGAACCATCGCTCGTAGATGCGGGTGATCGCCGGGGCTTCCATGAAGCGCTGCGCGAGGCCGGGCTGGGGCACGAGCTCGGGCGAGAAATCCCAGATGGCGTTTCGTGCGTGGTAGGACCGGCCGCAAGCGGCGCAGCGCAGCGCGCCGGCGTCGGGCTCGAGCGCCCCGTGGCAGCTCGGGCAGGCGAGGGCGCCGATCGCGGTGTCGCTCCCTGTCGTCGCCACGACGTCGCGGTCCGATCTCAGTCCGGCAGCAGCGGGATGGGAGGCGGCGTTTCGCCTTCGCGGGCGAGTGTCGCGAGGAAGATGCGAAGCATCGCGCGCTTGGCCCGATCGAGGTCGGCGGGAGTGCGTCGCCCCTCGACGATCAGGTGGAGGGCGATGCTCTCCATCGCGGCCACCAGGCCACGGATGAGCAGCGGATCGATGCGACCGCGGCGCGCGCGGATGGCCTCTTCGTCGAGGAGCGCCATCAGCGCGTCCATCACCTGCTGGCGGCGTGCCTCGAGGCGCGTTCCCGGCCGCATCGCCTCCACGTAGAAGACGCGGTAGATGGGGCCGGCGGTGAGTGGCACCTGAAGGTAGGCATCCACGCAGCGCTCGGCTTTTTCGACGGCGTCGGTCGCGGAGTCGGCTGCGATGCGGATGGATTCGAGGAACAGGCTCGAGGCGACGTCGAAGAGCCGCTCGAAGACGTCGTCCTTGCTGCGGAAGAAGCGGTAAAAGGTGCGGCGCGAAACGTGCGCCTCGGCGAGGATGTCCTCGACGCTGGTATCCGCGTACCCCTTGTGGCCGAACGCGATGGCTGCGCCCTGCAGGATCTCGGCGCTGGCGGAGAAGTCGGCAGCGGGGCGCCCGCGCCGGCGGGGTGGACGGCGTACCGCGCGCTTGAGTCCGGCCAGCGCGAGGTCGATCACTGCGGATGCCGCGAGTGCCGGCGGGGCGGCGGCTGCGGCTTCGCCACCGGCACGCGTCGTCTTCGGCATCCGGCTGGGCATGGCTAAAATATACAAACATAGATGTTTTATGACAACGAACGTCGATCTTGAGATAGCAGCGGGTGAATACGCCCTAGTTGCGCAACTCTCAGTTGGTCATTAGTATACATATATGTAGATTTTGAATGGGTCGAATGGGTCCGGGAACGACCGGGAGGATCGTGATGAATCTCGATCTCGATCACATGCTGGTGCAGGCCCGCAAGGGCCAGTGGTCGGTCGACGAGATCGACTGGTCGGCGCCGCTGCAGGGCGCGGACGCCCTGAGCCCGCGTCAGCGCCGCGAGGCCGGATTGGCGTTGCTCTTCACCGCCGGCCTCGAGCGCCAGGCCGCGCGAATCTTCCGTCTCGCTTCGCGATTCGCCGATGACGAGCGGGCGCGGGAGATCTACGCGCTCTTCGATGCCGACGAGCTGCGCCACGCCGAAGCTGAGATCCGTCTCGCCGGGCGTTACGGCGTCGGCTGGCGGGACGTGCCGCTACCCACGCGGGCGATGTTCCAGGCGATGTCCCACGATCTCGAGCGCAATGATCGCGGCCTGCACGAGTTCTCGGCCGCCACCATCGTGCTCTTCGAGCTGGCCCTCGATGGCATCCTGATTCCCACGCTGCGCCGACAAGTGACGGATCCACTCCAGGACGAGGTGTTCACGCGAATCGATCAGGACGAAGCGCGTCATCTGGCGATGGACTACTGGCTGCTGGATCGCAAGGGCCAGCTCTTCGTCGCCAGCGGGACGGAGGCGGCGCTCGACCAGCTCCTGGGACGCCGTTCGCGGTCCGGTCGCATGCTCGGCCACGCGCAGATGGTGGCCGGGCTGATCGTGTTGCTGACGGCCTTCGCCGCCATGCGGCTGGTGGTGAGCGATTTGCACGTACGCGCCACCGAGCCCGAGACCGTACGCCGTTACCTCGCCCGTGTGAACTCGATCCCGCGTCGTGCGCCTGCCGCGCTTTCGCATCCGATGTTCCGCTCGGGGCTCGCCGGTCAGCGCTACGTGCTCGGGATGCTGCTCGCTGCCGCGGGACGGTCGCCCCGACTGGCGGCGTACGCGTGACGCGCGTCCCGCGCGACGCACCGCGCGGGGACGAACGGGATCGGGGCGAGCCGATGGGACGAGTGGTCGCGGTGACGGGCGCCGCGGGGAACCTGGGTCGGCTGGTGGTCGATCGCTTGCTCGCGGTGGAGAGCGTCGACCGTGTGGTGGCGATCGACCGGCGCGCGGGAAAGCGCGTCGATCCGCGGTTGTCGTGGATCGCAGCGGACGTCCGCGACGTGGACTTCGCACGCCATCTCACGGGGGTCGATGCTGTCTTGCATCTGGCCTTCATCGTCGAGCGCGGTAGTCGCGACCAGCGGCTCACCGAAGCCGTGAACGTGGATGGCACCCGCAACGTGGCCTCGGCCGTGGCCACGGCCGGGGTTCGCCAGCTCGTGTTCGCGTCGAGCGTCGGCGCGTACGGAGTCCGCCCGGAGAACCAGGGCGTGGCACTCACCGAGGAAGCACCGCTTCACGGCGACCAAGGCTTCTACTACACGCGTCACAAGGCGATCACCGACAGGATGCTGGAAGCGTTCGCCGCCGAGCATCCCGAGATCGCCGTGGCACGCCTTCGGCCCTCGCTCTTCCTCGGCCCCGCGACCGATCCGAAACGGGTGGCGAGCCTGCGCGCGCCGGCGCTGCTCTACCCGAGCGATCCCGCGGTGCCGGTCCAGGTCACGCACGAGTCGGACGTGGCCGAGGCATTCGTGCTCGCGCTCGAGCGCCGAGCGCGCGGGGCGTTCAACGTCGCCGCCAACGACCCGCTGCCGATGGCACGCTGGGGTGGCGCCATCGGCAAGCCCGCGATCCCGATCCCGCGCGCGGCGATCTCGGCCTACGCGCTCGCGTACCGGCGCGGGCTCGTGGACGTCGATCCTGCGTGGGTCACCGAGTTCGCGGATCTCCCGCTCATCTCGTCCTCGGAGAAGATCCGCCGGGAGCTGGGCTGGACTCCCCGCTTCGATTCGACGGCGGCCGTGCTGCGGGCGATCGCTCGCCGTCCTACGGCGGCGGCGAGCCGTGCCACGCGCGTGCTCTTCGGGCTCGGCGTCGCCACCACGCGTACCCTGGGCAGCCTCCCCGTGAGCCCGCGGGAGCGCGCCGAGCTGCGCGGCGTGCGTGGCACGCTCAACCTCGTACTGACGGGAGACCATCCGAGCGAATGGAGGATTCGTCTCGACGACGGCGACGTCCGGATGCTCGCCGGTCTCGACCCGCTCGCGGACGGTACCGTCACGCTCAAAGAGGCGGTGCTCTTCGACATGCTCTCGGGGAAGCTCCCCTACATGCGCGCGCAGATGACGGGGAAGATTCGCTACCGCGGCGACGGCAACTTGGTGATCATCCTGGGCGCCATCGTCGAGCAGTTCAAGCAGGCGCGGAAGGCGAAGGGTTGGCGTGGGCTGCCGCGCCGCCGTTTCGCCCGCTTCGTGCTCGGCCAGGCGGGCGTGGATCGAGCCCCTGAGTCGTGAGCGTGTGCCCGCGCGGCACGCGGAGGATTCGATGAAGTTTTCCCTCTTCTTCGAGATGCAGATCGCCAATCCCACGCGCGAGAAGGAAGCGCAGACCTTCCGCGACTGCGTCGAGCAGGCCGTGCTCGCCGATCAGCTCGGCTACCACACCGTGTGGGAGGTCGAGCACCACGGGCTCTACGAGTACTCGCATTCCTCCGCTCCCGAGGTGTTCCTGGCGTTCGTCGCCGCCAAGACCCGCAACGTGCGGCTCGGGCACGGCATCACGCTCACGCCGTACCGCTACAACCATCCGATTCGCATCGCCGAGCGCGTGGCCACCCTCGACATCCTTTCCGGGGGGCGCGTGAGCTGGGGCTCGGGCAAGAGCTCCTCGCGCACCGAGCAGCTCGCTTTCGAGAACGACGTGAACCAGATCCACGACCAATGGCTGGAAGCGCTCGCGATGATCCCGCGGATGTGGCAGCAGGACGTCTTCGAATGGAAAGGGCGACATTTCCAGATTCCTCCGACCCAGGTCATCCCCAAGCCGGTCCAGGCGCCCCATCCGCCGATCTTCGCCGCGTGCTCCAAGCCCGAGTCCGCAGTGGAAGTCGCGAGGCTCGGGATCGGCGCCCTCAACTTCGCCGTCGGCAACGACGTGTACCTGGGCAAGAAGGTGAGCGAGTACAGGAAGGCCGTCGCCACGGCCCGACCCGAGGGCTACGCGAAAAACGATCACTTCGCGTGCACGCCCGTTGCGCTGTGCCTGAAGGACGATCGGAAGGCCTGCCGCTACGGCATGCGCGGCGCCAATTTCTTCGCCGAGTCCTTGGCCACCTATTACTTCAGCGGCCGGCGGCCGACGGGCCTGCTCGACGTGTCACGCGACTTCCTGCCGGAGGACGAGCTCGACGAGGCGATGGCCTTTCGCGGTTCCCAGGACGCCCCGGCGATGAACGTGATCGGTGATCCGCACCATTGCCGCGAGATCGTGTCGCGCTTCGCCGCCGCGGGGGTCGACGAGCTGATTCTCGTCATGCAGGCGGGGACCGTGCCGCACGAGCTGGTGATGGAGTCGATCCGCACCTTCGGCGAAGAGGTCGTGCCGCACTTCGCCGCGTGACGCGTGCCCACCCTGCGCTGCTACGACGCGGGAGGCTCAGTTCACGCGGCGGGCTCGGCCAGCCCAGAACGGATCGCGCAGCACCCGCTTCACGAGCTTGCCTGCGTTGTCGCGGGGCAGCCGCTCGACACGATCGATCGAGCGCGGATGCTTGAAGTGCGCGAGTCGTGGCTCGAGCCAGCTGCGAACTTCCGCGTCGCTCAGGCTTCTCCCCATCTCGAGCTCCAGCACCGCGTGCACCGCTTCGCCCCATTCGTCGTCCGGGATCGCGAACACCGCGGCATCGGCGATCGACGGATGCTCGACGAGCACCTGTTCGATCTCGGCAGGATAGATGTTCACGCCGCCCGAGATGATCATGTCGTTCTTGCGGTCGCAGATGAAGTAGTACCCCTCGGCGTCGCGGTACGCGATGTCGCCGACGGAGATCCATTCCGTGCCCGTGTCGGCCCGCACGTCGCCCTTGCGGTTGTGGTAGCCGTCGAACGACTGCGTATTGCGTGCCACGTGCAGCTCGCCGGGGGAGCCGTCGGGGACGTCGTTGCCGTTCGGGTCCAGCAGTCGGATCGACACGCCGGGGAAAGCCTGGCCACACGAGCCGGGCTTCCGGAGCTGATCGCCGGGCTTGAGGAGCGTGTTCACGCCCAGCTCGGTGGAGCCGTAGAACTCGTAGAGGACGGGGCCGAGGCGCTCGGCGACGCCCCGCTTCACGGGCATCGGGCACGGCGCACCGGCCACGATCAGGGTGTGCAGCGAGCCCAGCTTGCGCCCCTGCCACGCGGCATCGGGCAACGCCAGCAGCCGTTGGATCAACACCGGTGCCATGAAGGTCTCGCCCACGGCGTGACGCTCGATCAGATCGAGTGCCTGCGCTGCATCGAACTTGCGCATCAGCACCAGCGTGTTCCCGAGCGCCATGGCGATTCCGGCGAACGCCCGCGGCGCGGAGTGGTAGAGCGGCCCGGCTGCGAGATGGACGTCGTTCGGGCGCAGATCGAGCTCCTGGACGAGCGTCTGCAGGTAGCCCATTTGGCTCAAGGACGTAGCAGCGGTGCGCATCGCGCCCTTGGGCTTTCCCGTGGTGCCGGACGTGTAGATCATCGTGGTTGCCGCCTCGGAGGGCTCTGCCCAGGGAGCGGGGCTGGCGGCACCGAGCAGCTCGTCGAACGAGCGACGGTGCCCGCGTGCCCCGCCGAAGCGGATCCAGTGACGCGTCGGGCCGGCTGGGCTTTCCAGCTCGTCGACGACCGCGTCGAACTCCTCACCGTGCACCAGCGCCGTGGCGCCACAGTCGTCGAGGATGTATCGCGCCTCGGGAGCGGTGAGCCGGTGGTTGAGCGGCACGACCGTCATACCGATCGCCTGGGCGCCTAGGCTGGTCACGAAGCCGTCGATCGAATTGCAGTGATACGCGACCAGCCGCTCGCCGGCGCCGAGGCCGAGTGCCGTCAAGGCGCGAGCGCAGCGATTGCGGAGCGCTTCGAGGTCCGCCCAGGTGACGGTTCGCTCGTCTTCCACGAGCGCCGCCACATGCGGCTTGGCCGAGGCGTGGAGGGCGACGATGTCCACGCGGAATCGTTCAGCGGGCGAGGTGCGATCGCGCCGAAGGCTGCGCCGCTGGCGAGATCACGGAATCTGCGACGACCAATCCGTCGTGTTGCCGGTCTCGAAATCACCGGTGAAGATCGACTGCACGGTGCCTTCGAAGTTCAGCGTGACCGTGCCGGTGACCTGGAAGGTCCACACGGGAAACGTGAAGGTGAGAAGATCGAACGGGGCCGTGGTTGCGAGATTGGTGAGCTCGACCAGCCCGGTGTTGATGTCGTGGGCGAGCGTGCCGTGCAGGCTCACGAGCAATTGCTGGTGGTATGGGATCTCGTCGCCGTTGCAGTTGTTGCCGAGCTCGCCCGCGAAGTTCACCGCAGCCACCAGGTCGAACTCCCCGTTTCCATCTACGGCGCCCCGCGGCGGGAAAGTCTCGTGCTCCTCGTCGAGCGTGATCGACGCGATGGTCACGCACGGATGCAAGAACTGGCCGAAGTTGAACTGAATCGCCTCGCCGGCGAGCTTGGCCTGAGGGATCGCGATCACGGAGGAGGTGCTGTCGTAGAGCACGTCGAGGGTGCTGGTGCCGAGCACGGGCATGTTGCCGTTCTGGCTGGAGCCGGTGCCGTTCACCGAGAGCGTGATCGCGGCTTGATTGGTTGCCGCGGGTGTGGGTGAGAGGCGCAGCCCGAAGTTGGCAGCGCTGGCCACGCTGGCTGCAAGCACAGAGAATCCGGCGAGCAGCAAGGCCAGCGCGAGGCGGGTTGGGTGTCGTGTCATGTCGTCTCGGTCACGCGTGAGGGACGCGCGCAGAGATCGCGGCACCCGACTCTTCTAGAGTACACCTCACGGTACGTGGCTCGACCACTCGCTGTAATTGCCGTCGTCGAAGCCGTCGAGGAAGACCACGCCGGCCAGTGAGCCCGAAAAGTTCAGCGTCAACGTACCGCTCAGGTACACGCTGCCCGGCAGGGGGGGGATCGGATAACCGGTTTCCGGAATCGTCCCGACGATGTTGGAGCCGGTCACGGAGCCATACGGATCGACCGTCAGCTTTCCCGAAATGTTGTTCAGCGTGGTGAACGTCGTGCCGCTCTGAATGAGGTTGTTGTTGTAGAGAAGGTCGGCGGCCACCAGCACGTCCACGGCGAGACCGGAGAAGTCCCCTGTGACTGGATCCACCGGAACTGGCACGGAGGGGGCGGCGAGCGACACGTTGATGTTCTTGCCGTCGACTGGCCCGATGCCGAAGGCGTAGTGGACGTCGGTGCCGTCCAAGGAAGCTGCCGTGAGCGTAAGCTGGTGCGTGGCGAGGTCGTAATCGATGTCGAGCGTGCTGGTGGCCTCGACGAAGCTGGTCTCGGTGAGCGAGCTGAAGATCTTCACCGTCAATACCGCTTGATTGGTTTGACCGTTGGACGGCACGAGCTGGATCGAGACGGGAGCGGCCAGTGCGCTGGAAGCCCAAGCGGCGAGCGCGAGCATGGCGCCGGTCCGGAGTGCTCTCGACGAGCGAGCGCGAGCCATACACCCGTGCGGTTCGCTCCACCGCCTCGTGGCCGAGCGCGTGCGAGCATCACTAGTCATGTCGATCGACCTCACTCAGGGGACGTGCGACGTCCAGCCTGATATCCCCCCGGTCTCGAACCCGTTCCGAAAGGCCCAGTCCGTGGGACCGGCGGAGAAATTGAAAGCGAATGACCCGCTGACCTGCAGCACGAACCCGCCCAGCACCACCGGTAGGTCTCCGTAAGTGCCCGTGACGTCGGTCAGTTGCATCGCCCCCGAGTTCCCATCGACCGAGATGGTTCCCGAGAGCACCACGGTCGTCAGCGCGGACACGGCGATGGTGGCTGGGTTTTGATTGAGTTGAACATCGGCGGTGAAGAGCACCGGCACGTTCAAATTGGCGAATGCACCGGTGAGCGCGTCGACGTTCACCGATGGCACCGGCGCGTTGGGAATCTCGTCCGTGCTGCGCACGCGCAGAGCGTTCGCAGTCACTTGCAGCAGTTGGCCGAAGTTGAAGGTCACGGATGAGCCATACCAGTCGGCGTTCTGCACCGTGAGCAAGTGGCTGTCGGTGTCGTAGGTCAGATAGAGCGCGCTGGCGGGCAGAATGTCGGAGATGCCGCTACGCTGCGGGAGAATCTGCTCGGGCGTGATCGTGATGCCCACTTCGTTCGCCGCGCCGTTGTCTGGGCGCGTTCCGTTCGGAAACGTCGTTGCGTGAGCGGCTGTCCGGGCAAGCAGCGCGACCGCAAGCCATGCCACCGTCCGGCGTGACCGCGTGACGCGGCGTGCCGCAGTCGATCCTGGTCTGCTGCGGTGGTGGCAATCGATCGGAAACACGAGAAAGCTCATCCCCGCCACGCGGCAGACGGGGCCGCGACTGGCCAAGCTCGAAGTCCGTGGAGCGGCCGGAGGCGGGTGTGGTGAAACGAGTACCTGAAGACCACGAATGGACCCTGACTGCCCGCCGTCCCCCGACGACTCGAATCGAGCGTACCAGGCGGTTTCCGAGCGGGTCAAGGCAACCCCCGACGCTTCGACCCTGGCGTCTCTTCACCTTCGCTGCCTGCTCGTGTGGGTTCGCGGAATGGCAGGCGATGTCGGGGCGATCGCCGGCCGTTCGGCGGCATGTCAGCGAAGGGCAGGCGGATACCTGGTACGCTCGCAGCGCCGCCGGCCGAATCCCGAAGACCATGACGCGATCGCAGCCGACGCCCGCGCTCTCCAACGCGCTCGCCACCTGGCGTGATCGCGGGCGTTACCTGTCGATCTTCGGGCGTGCCGTGTTCATCGTCGAAGCCGGTCCGCGCGACGCACCGGCGATTCTGGTGCTTCACGGCTTTCCCACGTGCTCCCTCGATTTCCGTTCGGTGCTCGCGCCACTCGCCCTCCGTCACCGCGTGATCGTCCACGATCACGTGGGCTTCGGGCTCTCGGACAAGCCCATCGACTACTCGTACTCGCTGATCGAGCAAAGCGAGGTCGCGCTCGCCGTGTGGCGCGCCCTCGGCGTCGAGCGCGGACACGTGCTGGCTCACGACTACGGCACGAGCGTCGCCACGGAGTTGGTGGCTCGGCGCGAGCGCGGTGGATTGCCGCTCGAGATCGAAAGCCTCACCCTCGCCAACGGGAGTGTGCACCTCGAGCTGGCGCGGCTTTCCCTGCCGCAACGCTTGCTACGCAACGAGCACGTGGGGCCGATCTTCGCGGCGATGGGGAGCCGTGCTGTCTTCAAGCTCCAGTTGCGGCGGATCTTCGGGAGGCCTGATGCCGTCGCCGACGACGAGCTCGACCTCGCCTGGGAGGCCGTGTCGTGGAACGACGGGCGACGCCGGCTGGCTCCGATCTCGTCGTACCTGAACGAGCGGTTCCGATTCTGGAACCGCTGGATCGGCGCGCTCACACGCTTCGATCGCCCGGCGCACGTGCTGTGGGGACGGCGCGATCCCATCGCGGTGCCCGCCATCGCCGAGGCGCTCGCCGCCGAGATCCCGGGCGCCGAGCTCACGTGGCTCGACGAGCTGGGGCACTACCCCATGCTCGAAGCGCCGTCGCGTTGGGCGGCAGCGGTGTTGGCATTCGCTCCCCTCGCACGCTGAGCGCGCCGCGTGCGAGGCGAGCGCGCGACGAACCCGGATCGCGCGCGTGGCGCCGCTTCGAGACGGAGGTTGCGTTCAGGTCATGAACGCGCCACCGTTCATGTCGAGACCCTGACCGGTCACCCCGCGCGCATCCGGCGACAAGAGCCACGCGACCAACCCTGCGATGTCCGCAGGGCTGCTCATGCGGCGCATCGGCACCGCCGACATCGCCAAGTCGTAGGCCTGCTGGTACGAGGTGCCCATCCCCTGCGCCATCCCTTCCAGGCCCTGGCGCGCCATCTCGGTGTCGACCCAGCCCGGGCAGACGGCGTTGACTTGGACGTTGCTCTCGGCGAGCTCGGCGGCGAGTGACCGCGCTAGACCCAGGAGCCCTGCCTTCGAGGCGCAGTAGCCCGTGTACCCGGGCACTCCGAGCCGTGCGAGGATCGACGCGACGATCACCAGATGACGTGGGTCGGGGCCCGGCGCCAGATGGCGCTCGGCGGCACGTATGCAGTTGTAGGTGCCAGTCAGGTTGGTGGCGACCAGGTCGTCGAAGCGATCGCCGTCGCCGGGGCGATTCTCGCCACCGATGCCGGCGTTGGCGACCAGGGCGTAGACGGCACCGTTGCGCTCGGCCGCTTCGCGGAAACCCGCATCTACGGCTGCACGGTCGCGGATGTCGAGCGGCGCGACGTGGGCGTTCGCCGACCCCGGCAGCGCTGCCGCGGTGGCGGCGAGCCGGGACGCGTCGCGAGCGAAGAGGCTCACGCGTGCACCTTCGCTGGCGAGCCGCTCGGTGATGGCGCGACCGATGCCGGTACCTGCGCCGGTCACGATCACGTGCTTTCCGTCGAAACGTCGAGGCGCGGTCATGAAGCGTTCCTTTCGTGAGCGAACTGCGGGAGCTCGTGCGCGAGGGCCTCGTCCTCGCCGGGCTCGCGCCACACTGGCTCCTCGCCGTCGCGGGGATAGCTCACCAAGAGCTCGTGGGGGCGGTACTGCGACTTGTAGGACATGGAGCGATTCTCGGGGATCCAGTATCCGAGGTACGCGTACGCGTAGCCGCGCTCTCGGGCGTAGCGCAGCTGCGTGAGTATCGAGAAGACACCGGGGCTGGCAGCGCGCCACTCGGGTGCGTAGTAGAAGTAGACCAGCGATGCGGCGTCGCCGACGTCGTCGAGGAAGGCACAACCCACGAGCTCGCCGTCACGGTAGTACGCGACCTCACGGGCGAAGCCGTCGCCGCCGACGAGG
>CAYVDO010000108.1:0-20017 GCA_964450125.1 uncultured bacterium | reverse complement strand
GGTGGGCCCCATCGCGGCTTTGCCGCGATGGGCGGGGGGCTTGAAAAGCCCCCCGGACAACATCGACCAGCTCTGAAATGAGCGCTCTGCGCTCATTTCAGAGCTAGCAGCCGAGCCGCATTGTCGTGAAGCACGTCCCTCCGAAGCCTCGGGTCGCCCTCGGTGGCGATGAGGACCTTCGCGAGCGGCAGGGCCAGGTAGTAGAAGGGCCAGTCGCTCCCGAACACGATCCGATCCGGCGGCGCCTCGCCGAGCACGCGGTGCACACCGGTGAGCGATTGGGACGCGAGCTCGAGCCACACGTTGGGGTAGCGCTTCGCGAGGGCGATCGCGGCGGGATACTGCAGCGCGCCCGCGTGGCCGAGCACGAACGTGGTCGCGGGACATTCGGCGATGGCCTTCTCGTAGCGGTGCACCTGAGAGAGGCGACGTCCGATGTTCGTCTCGATGTCGACGGGGCCACAGTGGAAGAACACCGGCAGCGCGCGCTCGCCGCACAGACGACACACGCGCAGACAGGCGGGGTGGTCCGGGCCGACCATCTGCACCGCCGGGTGCAGCTTGATCCCGCGAGCTCCGAGCCGTCGCTGCCGGTCGAGTATGCGTCGCGCGTCAGGCCGGAACGGGTGCACGGATCCGAAGCCGATGAATTCGCGACGATGCCGCGCCTCCTCGAGCCAGCGCTCGGCGTTGTCGGAGAGCATTGGCGCCTCGATGGGCAGCAACACCGACGCGCGGACGCCGAGGCCGCGCATCTCGCGGGCGAGATTGGGCGCCGTGTGCGTCGCGCGCAAGCCCTTCGCGCCCAGCGACGCCCAGGTGAGATCGTGCCGGAGACGCGCGAGGGCTCGGGGCGTGTAGTTGCGGTTCGCGTAGACGTCCAGATCGACGGGCTCTTCCGTATCCAAGTAGTGCAACGTGCGCGGTGTCTCGCACCCGAGATCGACCGTCGCGGGCAAGACGTACGAGAGCGCGAGGTGTGTGTGCATGTCGATGACCGGCCCGAGCGACGGATCGGCGAGGACCAGGTCGCCATTCTCGATCTCGAAGTACGGAAGGCGGGCCAAGTCACGCTGGTTCTCGAAGCGGTCGGTCACGGTTTCATCCTCCTCGGCTCGAGCGACGTCGCGGGCGCACAACCTCACCGCTCATGCAGAATCCGGGCGGAGTGAAGACGTCCCCAATTCCCAGGGCAAGGCGCAGCGCAGGCGAGCCCAGAGTTCCACGCGACCGAGTGAGGGCGAGCGAACGCACGCCGATCTCCGCTCGGCGTACCTCGCCAGCGGCACCTTCGCGAGGAGCGGCGCGCGCGCCGTCGAGGAGCCGACCGGCCTCGAGGCGTGGAGCCGCGGGCGCACACGCGTATCGCGAGCGATCACTCAGCTCGCGGCGACGACGGCTCGCCGCACCGTGTCGACGATGGCCCGATTGGTCTGGCCGTTCTGCGCCGCGGCCTCGGCAGGATCGAAACGATAGTCGGCGCGCTCCGTCCTGTTCAGCACGTTCCTGAGCCAGCCCTGCATGCGCGGCGGAGACCAATCGCCCATCACGTCCATACCGACGAGGCGCCCACGCGCGGCGCGTACGAACCCATCGAGAATCGACAGGATCTCGTCTAGCGTGAGCCTGCCCGAATCCCAGTTCACGAGCGCATCGGCAGCGCGCATCACGTCCTTGTCGATGGTGATGTAGAGCGGCACACGCTCCAAATCGGCGCGAAGGCTGCCCACGATGTCGTGGAGCGTCGCCGCATCCATGGGCCGATCCGGGTCGACGCGCAGCGGCTGATTGGGCACGTCGCGCCAGCGGCCGCGCGACAATCGGCGCACGGCGGGGATCGTCACCGCCTTACCGCTCGTCAGCGCCCACCACGGCGCCACCCAGCGAAAGGCGTTGTCGAGATCCAGGTCGGCGCCCACGTGAACGAGCCGCACGAGCTGCGGATGGGCGAGCGCGTGGTTGACCCACGTGCCGCAGTGCATGAGCGGCGCGTGCCCGACCCAATCGGGGTGCTTGTCGACGATCAGGAGGTTGAACGGCTCGCGGATCTGCCGCAGCAACGCCACCGTGACGTGGTGGAAATCACCGGACCCGCAGAAACGGATCTCCGGCCCCGGGTCGTCGCCCTCCATGCGCTCCGCCAGCGCTCGCTCGAACCGACGAAAGCGCGCGAACGAGCTGCAGATGCGGATCTCAGGTCCCCAATCCGAGAGGTGAACGATCGCCGGATCGTCGCTGGCGAGCGCCGCTTGCGCAGTGACGCCGCCGTCCAGGTCGAGAATTCGAACTCGCATCGCAGCGCCCGCTGCGGCCGATGCTGGCACAATCCGCGGCGCGGGTCTCGGGACCGCAAACCCTGCGCGCCCGGCGCGCAGCCGAGGCCCGAACCGGTTTGCCGGCGGCCAGCCGGTGCAGCTCGCGAGGCTGTGCGGGCGCAGATCGGGCCGCGGCTCGTGTGCTATCCCTGTTGGACATGGCGCCCGATCGAACGGTCGAGCAGCGCGGCGCACCTGTCACGGATTCGCGAACCCAGCCATCGCGTGGTCGACGCGCGCAGGCCTGGCTGCTGGCGGTCCCGCTGGCGCTGATCGTCCTCGGGCTCACGGTGAGCTCACTGGTGCTGGCCGAGGCCTACCTCGGGCGGGCCGGCCGCATCGCGCTGATCGCCGCGCTCGTCGCCGCGCCCACGATCGGCCGCCCCATCCCGGGGCTGGGGCGCATTCGCGCCGCGACCCGGCGCCTTCGTTCCCTTCCGATCTTCTCCCGCCCCGGGCTCGAGCTCTGGTGGCTCGTGCAGCTGGTGCTCTGGAGCGTGGGGCTCGCGACCGCGATCCCTGGCCATCTGCGCGGCGCGCTGGGGGCCGATGTCGTGCGAGTCGAAGACCTGGCGCACGGGTGGAAAGCGAGCTGCATCGGCTGGGCCCCGGAGCGTCACGAGCTCATCGGTGTGCACGCGGACGGCGCGGATTATCTCGGGTTCACGATCGTGGACGTCTCGGGGACACCGCCGGTGTCGCGATTCTTCTCCGCCCCCTGGGACAACGCCGTGCTCGACCTCACGATGCTGGGCACACACGGGCTCGCCGTGGCGCACACCGAGCACGACGACCGGAGCTTCCTGATCGATCTCGATCGGCGCACCGCAACGACACGGCCCGAGGTCGGAGTGATCGCGTCGGCCTTCGACCCGGTGAACGATCGCATCCACGTGATCCAGCGGGGGCGGCGCACCGTGGTATCGGGCGGAGACACGCGTGTGCTCACGCTCGACCTCGACGATTACCTCGCCGAACGCTGGAGCGAGGCGCAGCACCACGAGATCACGACGCCCTCCGCACCGACGGCGCTCGCGACGGATCCGCACGACCCGAATCACCTGTACGTGCGCGGAGAGGGAAGCACGCGCGGCATCGCCGAGATCGACCTCGTCCGCGGCGAGACACGCGCGCTGGATCTGCCGCCGCCTCTCGGCGGTCTCGCCATCGACGCGCAGCGCCGGCGTGCCTACGTCACGAACGGTGCGCGCAGCTCGCTCTACGAGATCTCACTCGATGGCTTCGAGCTCGAACGCGAGGTGTGGTTGGGTGGCGTTCCCGGCACCCTCGACGTGCTGACGGGCACCGGTGCGATCGCCGTGGGGACGCGCATGACGGGCGAGCTCTTGGTGCTCGATCAAGACACGCTGGAGGTCTACGTCCGGCTCAAGACCTGCTGGCGGAAAGACCCAGCCTTCCGAACGGGTGCGGCGCTCTTTCTGGGTGAGATGCGCGAGTTCGCCTGGGACGAGCCGAGTCGCACGCTCTTCGTCGCCGACGTGTGCGGGCTGCGTCGCGTGCGCTTCCCGCCGGGCTGGCGAGTCCACGGGGCCGAACCGGCGGCCGACTCGCGAGCGGGAGAGCCGACGTGAGAAAGCTGCACATCCTCTGGGGTTGGATCTTCGCCGGCTCCTTCGCCGCCACCGGCTTCTGGATGCAGCACGCCTTCCCCAGCGCCTGGCACGGCGACCGCGGGATGCGGATGTTCTATCGCTCGGCCCACGTCTACATCCTGCTCGGTGCGCTCATCAACTCGGTGCTCGGCGCGTACCTGCGCCCTGCCCACACGCCGTTGCGACAGCGACTCCAGCTCGCGGGATCGGCGCTGATCCTGATGTCGCCCGTGCTCTTCACCCTGGCGTTCTGCTTCGAAGCCCAGCCTGGCGGCATGAGCCGACCACTCTCGGCATCGGGTCTCGCCGTCGCCATCTTCGGCGCCCTCTGCCACCTCTACGCCACCCGCGGGCAGGGCCCGCACGGTGCCGCGGCGCTCGACGCTCCGCGGGGTTCCGCGCTCCCGGCGCCCGCCATGACCGCAGGCGCGAGCACGCCCCCATCCCGGCACGAGCCGCATCGAGAGACGGAGCGTGAGGCCACGTCGGGCATCGAGCAGCGCATCGTGCAGGACTGGATCGCGCTACGCGCAGCACTGGGCCGCGTGCGCGGGGCCATCCGCGTGTGGGGCTGGCGCCGGCTCCTGGCCGTTACGGCCCTCGCCGTCCTCGTCCTGGGGCTGACTCGGGCGCTGCGGCGGCCGACCGAGCCCCCCCGCGCGGTCTCCGAAGCCGCGGTCGAGCAGATCCTGGCGCGCACGACGATTGCCGTCGATCCGACGGAGCAGGCCGCCGTACGCAACGCCGCCCGCGCGGGCTTGCGTTTCGCGCCGGTGCACCTCGATGCCGTGATCGACCTCGAGACGAACCTGATGTGGGCTCCGCGCGACAACCGCAACGCCGCGAGCTGGGACGAGGCCCGGTTCTACGCGGAGTCGTTCGCGGCCCGCGGCTACACGGACTGGCGCCTTCCGACGGTCGAGGAGTTGCTCGCTCTCTCGGCCGGGATGCGCACCGGAGGCCCCGAGCCGGCGCCGGGCGCCCCCTCGGTCGACCCGGCGCTACCCGTGGGGTACGGCGTCCCGTGGTCTTCCGAACGTCGCGGTTCCGAGGCGGCACGCGTCCACCTGAGCAGCGGCTCCGTCGGGTGGCTCCCGCAGACCAGCACTTCGCACAATCGATCACTTCCCGTGCGTGACGGCGGCGCAAGCCGCCCGCCAGCAGCCGAGATCCGAGTGGAGCGTGCGGTCGTGACCGAGGTCAGCGACCGACTGTTCTCCGCTCGCAACGCGGAGGCGCTGCCGCTCCGGGCGCCTCCGTGACGCTCGCGCGCACCGCGCGCTGCACCGAGCTCGAGCGCTGACACCGGGCGGAATCGACGGCGCGCAGCGAACTCGGGCTCAGCCCGAAGACCTCACCCGCCGCTCAGCGCTTGGACGATCTGGATCTCGTCACTCGGCCGAAGGGACTGGCCGAGATCGAATGTTTGTTCGCCGTTGACGAAGAAGCGGATGTGCGGCCGCATCCGCTCTTGCTCGTCGATCATGCGGAATCGGATGCCGGGAAAGCGAGCATCGAGCGCAGCCAGCACGGCGCCGAGCGTGTCGCCGCTCACGTCGACGTACGCGGCACCGGTGTAGGAGCGCAACGGAGTCGGGATCAGGACGTTCATCGCGCGTCAGCGCCCGGCGGCGCCACTCCTGCTCACGCGGGCACGCCCGTTTCCACGGCGTAGATCTCCGGGAGGTGGCGCGCCACGCACGACCAGCGCTCACCCTCGTCGCGGCTCGACCACAGCTCGCCGCTGGTGGTGCCGAAGTAGAGCCCCACCGGATCGTGATCATCGGCCGCCATGGCTTGGCGCTTCACCGTCCACCACGCCTGACTCTCCGGCAATCCTGCGGCGAGGCGCTTCCAGGTCTTGCCGGCGTTTCGCGTCACGAAGGCGGAAGGCGTTCCACCTGGACTGGTGCGCGGCCACACCGTGGTGCCGTCCATGGGGAATACCCACGCGACGTCGGCGTCGCGCGGGTGCACCACCATCGGGAAGCCGACGTCGCCGACCTTCTTCGGCATGCCGCGGCCGACGCGGATCCATTCGTCCGAAGGCCGATCGAGGCGATAGATGCCGCAATGGTTCTGCTGATAGAGGCGATCGGGGTTCGACGGACAAAGCCTCACGCAATGCGGATCGTGGTAGGTGATCACGGCGGGATCGAATCCCTCGACCACCTCCATGCCCTTCACCAGCGGGCGGAAGGTGCGGCCGCCGTCCGTGGACTCGTGAACGCCGCCACCCGACATGCCGAAGTAGAGATGCTGGGGATCGCGCGGGTCGACGATGATCGAGTGGAGCTTGGGGCCGTCGGGCGTGCCGTCCTGCACCGACCCCATCCAGGTTCGGTACTCGGGATCGTCGTTGATGGACGAGCACGGTTCCCAGGTGACGCCGCCATCCTCGGAACGGAACAGCCCTTGGGGCGACGTGCCCGCATACCAGACGTTGGGCTCGTTGGCGTGGCAGGGCGTGAGCCAGAACGTGTGGTCGACGGCGCGTCCCTTCTCCCCCTCGGGCACCTTGGCGAACGCCGGCGGACGCGCCGCTTCCTTCCACGTACGGCCGAGATTCGTCGAGCGGAAGATCGTGGGCCCCAGATGGCCGGTCTTCGCCGCGGCGAGGAGGGTCCGGCCATCGCGCGGATCCAGCACCAGGTGCTGGATGATGTGACCGAGAAAGTGCGGACCGTCGACGCGCCAGGAGCGGCGCTTGGCATCCCCGTGCAGGAGCCACGCCCCCTTGCGGGTGGCGACCAGCACCACCGACTTGCGCGCTGCAGCGGGCCGCTTCGACTTGCTCTGGCTGCGGTTCGCCGCGGTGGGTCGAGATGCTGCCTTGGTCGTCTTCCCAGACATCGTCTTCTCCTTCGACTCGACCTCTCCAACGAGTCGATCGCTGAGCCTTAGCATCGGTAACGCACGCCCGCAAACCCAGGGCAGCACGGCGAAGCGCTTCCCGCTGCGCTACCTCACACGCGCACGCGCTGGCTCGCGGCCAGAAGCTCGGTCGGATAGAGCACGCCGCGCCACACGATGCCGCCCATCCGCCAGCCGACGTAGGCCGCGCGCAGCACCATCCAGCTCATGCCCAGGCAGGCGACCGGCACCAGCCACGCGCGACTTCGGCTCCGCCCGGTGGCGCGACTCGCGAGCGCCGCACTGCGCATCAGGGCCGCCACGCCAGCGAGCGCGAGAGTCCTGATCGGACCGGAAACATCCGCCACCAGCGCCAACGGCAAGAGCCCGATCCACGCGAACACGGCGGCCAGCCCGAGCATGCGCATCATCGAGAACCGACCGAGGATCGCGAACAGGTTTTTCTGCATCGCGACCTGCATCTCGCGAAAGCTCGCGTACCACTCGAGGGTCACGGCGCCGCTTCCATTCACGATGTCGCAGTGCCCGCCGTGCGACTTGACGAGTAGGCAGAGCCCGAAATCGTCGGCGACTTCGAGCTTGAGCCAGTCGAAGCCAGCGGTGCGCCGGAACGTCTCGCGTCGGACCAGAATGAAAGCGCCGGTCGCGGCGATGGCCCGAGAATGCGGCTCGCGTATGCGCCGCAGACGACCACCGGCGCTCAGCATCGCGAGCGAGAGGCTGAAGATTGCGCCCGAAAGGCGCCCCGCCGATTCGATGGTCGGTACCACCGTGAGCAAGTCGAGCCCACGGAGCTCGGCATCGGCGACGGCACAGCGAAGCGCAAGGGGCGCGAGATGCACGTCGGCATCCATGAAGAGCAACCACTCGCCATCGGCATGCTCCACACCGCGGGCCAGGGCGTGAACCTTCCCGAGCCAGCCCGCCGGCAGCTCGTGGACGTGGTGGACCACCAAGCGCGGGTCGTTGCGTGCCAGCGAATCCAGAATCTCACCGGTGCGGTCGGTGGATCGATCGTCGACGGCGACCACCGCGAGATCCGGATAGTCGACGGCGAGGATGCTCCGGAGCGCGTGGCGCTCCTCGTTGCACGCCGGCGAGATCACCGAGACCCGCGGCCAGTGCGCGAGGGCCACCTCGGATTCGGTCAAACGGCGCAGCCGCAGCAGACCGCGGCAGGTGGAGGCGAGCGCGTAGCTCCCCACCGCACTGGGCACCGCCACGAGGATGAGCGAGACGATGGACAATCGATCGGTCCGATCTGGCCGCCGGTGGGGGTCTGCCTATTACCTCGGTCCGGCCATCGCCGGCCACGAGCGACTCACCTCGCACCGCACTGCGCCGCGAGCGCTGCAACGGATCTTGCAGGATGGCGGCGCGCGCGGGCGCATCGCGCCCTTTGCCACGGCGGGCGACCGCGTCGCAGCGCGAGGAACGAACATCCGGCTCACGCAACGTCCCCTGCAGCAGTGAGGCGCGCGACCTCGGCCTCGAGATCCCGGATCCGCGCATCGCGCTCGGCCAGCGCGCGCGCGACGTCACTCGCCGCGAAGAGCTGCGGGATGTGCTGCGGGCAATTCACGTCCCACGCCGCGACCTCGATCACGATCGCTCGCTCCGGCCGCGCGTCGTAAGCCGGTGGCATCAGCCGCGCGAGCAGCGCGGGATCGTCCTCGACCACGCGCGCCTCCCCCCAGATCTTGACGCGTCGTCGCTCGGCGAAATCCACGAGAAAGAGGTGCACCTTCGGATTCTCGGCGAGGTTCCCGAGGCTCAGGTATTGGCGGTTTCCGGCGAAGTCGGCGAATCCGAGCCTGCGCGGGTCGAGCACGACCAGAAAGCCCGGCGGTCCGCCGCGATGTTGAACGTAGGGCTGGCCTGCGGCGCTTGCCGTGGCGAGGAAGAAGCTCGTTCGCGCAGCGATGAACGCGGCGAGCTCGGGGCTGATCTCGGTCTCGAAGCCTCCGGCTCGTTCCATGCGGGCGTACGCCGCTCGCGAGCCCTTTCGCCTCTGGATCTCCTTCACGGCTGGGGTGAATGCCACGTCGCTCGTGAATGTGCGTTCTTCGGACACGTCCCCTCCTACCGTCTGCCGCGGCCTCCCGGTTGCACCGCGTGAGCGAATCGCCGCGACCCCGACAGCGTGCAGGCTGGATCGCACTGAAACAATGAATGTCGTTGACAGAACACCATTGCGGAAATTGAAATGATCTCGTGGACCGCCTGGAATCGATGACCGCGTTCGTCACCGTCGCCGAGCTGGGCGGATTCGCCGCCGCGGCCCGCCGCCTGCGCTGCTCACCGGCGACCGTGACGCGGCTCGTGGCAGCGCTCGAGGAGCGGCTGGCGATCCGGCTCTTGGCCCGAACCACGCGCTCGGTTCGGCTCACCGATGGCGGTGCCCGCTACCTCGATCGCGCACGGCGGATCCTCGCCGAGGTCGACGAGGCCGAGCGCGCCGCGCGGGCGGAGCGCAGCGAGCCCACGGGGCGACTGGTCGTGGCCGCACCTAGCGTCTTCGGCCGTCGCGAGGTCGCGCCGCTCGTATGCGAGTATCTCGCGCGCTACCCCGCCGTCACCGCCGAGCTCACGCTCGCCGATCGGATGGTGAGCTTGGTGGAGGAGGGAGTGGACGTGGCCGTGCGCATCGCAGCGCTCGAGGATTCGAGCCTGGTGACGCGAAAGGTGGGCGCCACCCGACGCGTGGTAGTCGGCTCGCCGGATTACCTGGCCACGCGCAAGCGACTACGCACGCCCGACGATCTCGCGTCCCATGCGATCATCCAGTTCACCGGGGTCTCACCCGGACGCGATTGGCTCTTCGTTCGTGACGGGAGAGAGGAGCGCGTGACCGTGACGCCGAAGCTCGTGACCAACAGCGCCGACGCCGCGATCGGGCTCGCGGAGCGCGACGGTGGGCTCGCAGCCGTGCTCTCGTACCAGGTCGAAGAAGCCGTCGCGGCGGGGCGGCTCGCGGTCGTGCTGGCGCGGTACGAGCCGCCGCCCACGCCGATCGTGCTGGCGTTTCCGACGGCGCGGTTGTTGTCGGCGAACGTGCGAGCGTTCGTCGACCTCGCTGCGAGCACGCGGCGCTGGAACTTCGAGGACCTCGGAAGGCGTTCTCAGCGGTGACCATGGTGCGGACCCAGAAGACGGTGTTCATCACCGGAGCAGGCGGCGGGCTGGGCGGCGCTGCGGCGCGGCTGCTCGCGGATCGTGGCTGGCACGTGTTCGCGGCGGATCTGAGTCTCGCCTCGCTGCGAGAGCTCGCGCCGCACCCCAACGCCACTCCCGTCGCCATCGACGTGACGAGCGCGGCGAGCGTCGAGGACGCGCGTGCACGGGTCGCCGACGCCTGCGACGGCCTCGACGGCGTGGTCAATTTCGCGGGAGTCCTCGCCGTCGGATCCTTGGTGGAGATCGAGGAGGAGATCATCCGTCGTGCCATCGAGGTGAACGTGCTGGGGACCTTCCGGGTGAACAAGGCGTTCTTCCCGTTGGTGCTGGCGCGCCAGGGACGGATCGTGAACATCAGCTCGGAACAGGGCTGGCAGACACCGATGCCGTTCGTGGGGGCGTACACGCTCAGCAAGTACGCGGTGGAGGCCTACACCGACTCGCTGCGCCGCGAGCTCGTGTTCCTGGGCGTCCCGGTCATCAAGGTACAGCCCGGCCCGTTCCGCACCGCGATGGTCGCCGGCGTCGAGGAGCGATTCACGCGCCTCGCAGAAGGCTCGGCACATTTCCGCGATCTCTTGATGCAGCTCAAGCACCTCACGTTGCGCGAGCAGGCGAACGCCCACGATCCGGCGCTGCTCGCGGCCGTGATCCACGAAGCGCTCACCACCCCGCGGCCGCGTGCGCGCTATTCGGTGCGACCCGATTGGAGTCGCACGCTGCTCAGCCTGCTACCCGAGCGTGCGATCGATCCGCTGTTGCGGATCGCTCTCAAGCTCTTGGCCCGCCCTGCAGAAACGCCGTGAGCGACGTCACCATCGAGACCTTCCGCGGCGACGCGGAGGCACTCCAAGCCATGGCGCACGCCGCGTGGCTCGACGAGTACGGTGCCGATTCGTACCCCAACCTCTATCGACCCGAGTACGTGGCCTACCTGTTGGGCCTCGCCGGCAATCCAGAGCTGGCAATCGCCGCGTACCAGGACGATCGCCCCATCGGTTTCGTGCTCAACCTTCCGCGACGCGTGGTGCTGCGCGGCGAAGAGAAGCGCGCCGCGCTCTCGTGCTCGCTCGTGGTGAGCCGCGAATGCCTGCGCCGCGGCGTCGCCAAGGCGATGATCGCCGAGGGGCTCGCGCGCAATCGCCGCTTCGATATCACGTGTGCTGGGGCCACCTACCCTTCGCTGCACGGCGCCGCTTCCTCGCTGCGTTCGCGTGGACCGCTCGCGCGCAAGGCGCCGCCGGCGTGATCGAGTGGAACAAGGGCTACTACTCCGCCGGTGCGCTCTACGCGTCAGGGTTCTTTCCGTACCCGCGTCGGATCGACTTCATGGCCTGGCGATTTCGCGGCGGGTTCTCGCTCGCGGGCATCCGCGACGTGGCCGAGATCCAGCTCTGAGGGGCTGAGAGACGCACGGAAGCGCGCGCTCCGTACGCGGCGACGCTCGCTCACCCCTGCTTCGGGTCCGCTTCGTGCGAGGCGAGCTGCGCTTCGAGGCAGCTCGGGCAGAGCCCGTGAGTCACGCGCAGATCCGGGTGACTCTCCAGGTAACGCGCGGCCTCGGTCCACAGACCGCTGTCGGTTCGGACCTTCTTGCACCAGGCGCAGATCGGCAGCAGCCCACGCAGGGTGCGGATCTCTTCGGCGCGCCGCTCGAGCTCGGCGACGGTCTCGGCGAGGTGACTGCGCTCGCGGCGGTAGGCACGCAGCACCACGCCGAGGAGCGCGGCCGTGATGACGCTCGAGAAGACGAACCCCGTGATCATGTCGACGAGGCGGGCCTCGGTGCTGCGAAACGGAAGCACCAACGACGGCACGGCTCGTTCCAGCAGATAGAGAGCGACGCCGTTGACGATGAACACGGCCAGCGCCCAAGCCAACGCGCGATCCCGAAAGAAGAGCATCGCCGTAACGGCACCGAGGCCGAGCCACATGTTTCCGCTGCCGTCGGAGCCGGCGCTGCCGAACCACCCCAGATCGAGCGCCACCAGCGTCGCGACGTAGAAGGGCACGTACAGATAGCGCCCGCGGATGGCGCGACGATAGAAGTGCACGGACAACAGTCCGAAGCCGGTGACGGCGAGGTGAACGGGTGTCGAAACACCCTGAACCACGTTGAGAGGCAGCACGAGCCAGAGCAGCAGGACGCTGGCGACGAGGGTCGTCCCCCGGAAGAGCCGCGCCGTCATGTCCGGTTCGCGCTCGTCGGAGAGCGAAGCGAGGATCGTGGCGACGGGATTCGTCATGACACCCAACGGCCGCCGAACGGCCGGCACGCGGCAATGCCATGCGGCGCGCAGAGCAATGTGGGCGCATCCTCGATGCCTAGGCAATCGATCCGCGCCGCGTCCCAGAACGCCTGCGGCCCGAAATGACGAGCGCACGGCCCGCCGGGCTCTATCCGCGCTCCGTGCCTCCGAATACGGTGGCGCGGCGCGGATCGAGCCAGCGACGCGAGTCAGGAGCCCACGGCGGAGGCGGCATGAGGTCGATCGAAGGAAAGGTGGTTGCCATCACTGGCGCGGGTTCGGGGATCGGACGGGCGCTGGCGGAGGTCGCGGCTGCGGAAGGCGCCCGGCTCGCGCTCGCCGACATACACGAGGCGAACGTGGAGGAAACCGCGGCGCGCTGCCGCGCTGCTGGCGCCGAGGTCACGGCGCGCAAGCTCGACGTGGCCAATCGCCTCCGCATGCATCGTTGGGCCGACCAGACGGCACGCGATTTCGGTGGCGTGAACGTGATCGTGAACAATGCCGGCGTGGCCATCAGCGCCAGCGTGGAGAAGATGGAGTACACGGACTTCGAGTGGCTGATGGGCATCAACTTTTGGGGCGTGGTGCACGGCACCAAAGCGTTCCTGCCCCACCTGCGGACCAGCGGCGACGGACACGTCGTGAACGTCTCGAGCGTGTTCGGCCTGGTGGGGATTCCCACCCAATCCGCTTACAACGCGTCCAAGTTCGCCGTGCGCGGCTTCACCGAGGCGTTGCGTGAAGAGCTCGACTTGCTCGATTGCGGGGTGAGCGCCACCTGCGTTCACCCTGGCGGCATCCGCACCAACATCGCCAACGCCGCGCGCTTCGGAGAGACCGAGGGCCTCGCCGGGGTGACGTCGAGGGAGGCGAGCGTCGCCAACATGAACCGGCTGCTACGCATCCCGCCCGAGTCCGCAGCGCGGAAGATTTTCGCCGGCGTGAAGCGCAACGCGCGCCGGGTGCTGATCGGCCCCGAGGCCTACCTCATCGATGCCGTGCAGCGCTCTCTACCCACCGCCTATCAACGCATCCTGACCACCGGCAGCAAGCTCAGCCAGCGGCTCTGAGCTTCACACCATCGCGTGGTGGCCGACCTCGGGATGGGCGCGCACGAATGCGATGGCACGATCGACGTACTCGGGAAAACGCGGGCAGCGGACGCCGCTCGCCGCGAGTGCCGCCTGCGTCGTGGCCGTACCGTAGCGCGTGGGGTGGACGAAGTAGTCGAAGGCGGCGCTCGGCACCCGCACCACGCGATCCACCAGCGGCACCCGCTCGACGGCACCCTTCACGAAGCCGAGCGGTAGCGGTACGCGCACGGCGATCCGCCGAGTGGCGTGGGCGACGAGGTCCAGGATCTCGTGCACCGTGAGCGGCGCCGGGTCGGCGAGATTGAACACGCCGCCCACGGTGTCGGCACGGGCACTCAACGCCGCGATCGCATCCACGACGAAGTCCCGTGGCACCACGTTGAACTCGTGCTGCTTGGGGTCGCCGATCACCGGCACCAACGCGACCTTGGGCTGACGCAACAGCCACTGGATCATGAAGTACGGACCGTCGAACTTCTGGGTCACGCCGGTGGTGCTGTCGCCCACCACCACCGCAGGACGGTAGATCGAGGTGGGTAGCCCGGCGTGCATCGCACGCTGCACCTCGACCTCGGCCAGGAATTTGGTCTCTTCGTAGAAGTTGTTGAAGGTCTGCCCTACGGCGAGCTGGTCTTCGGCGAATCGGCCCGGATGTCGGCCGCTCACGTAACAGGTGCTGACGTATTGAAGGCGCCGCAGCCGCTTGGCGCGCTCGGCCAACGCGAGCACGTTCCGGGTGCCGTCGACGTTCACCCGCATCGCGAGCTCGCGGCCCACCGAGAGATCGTAGACCGCCGCGAGGTGGAAGATCTCGCGCAGGCTCGCGACGAGCTCGAGGGCGGTCGCTCCGAGCCCCAGGTCGGGCTCGACGATGTCACCGGGCACGATCCGCACACGCCCAGCGACGTGGGGATGCTGAGTCGCGAGCTCCACCGCGCGGCGTTCGGCCAACTCCACGAACTTGGGCTGTACCAGGCAGACCGCTTCGAGACCGGGGGCGCGCGCGAGCACCCGAGGCAAGAGCTCGCTACCCAGGAACCCCGGGAAACCGGTGAAGAGAATGCGATCCATCGACGCCGCCTCCCGAACGCGGTGAGTGTGGGCAAGCTGGCGCACCGCGTCGCACCGGACAAGCGCCTCCGCGCGCGCGAGAGCTGCTCAGTCCTCGTCACCTGACAACGCGGCCGTGCGGAGGGAGAATGCGCCGCCTTCAACCCGAGAATCCCGCGGAGACTCATGTCCAAGCTCACCGTCGTCACGGGCGCGAGTGGTCACATCGGCGCCAACCTCGTCCGTTCGCTGTTGGCGCAGGGCCGTCGCGTGCGCGTCCTCATCCACGATTCGAGGATCGGCCTCGACGGGCTCGACGTCGAGTGCGTGCAAGGCAACGTCCTCGATCCGGCGAGCCTGCGCAGCGCCTTCCAAGGCGCCGACGTGGTGTTCCACCTGGCGGCGATCATCTCGATCCAAGGGGACATGGATGGGCTGGTGCCGAAGGTGAACGTCACCGGCGCCCGAAACGTCGCCGAGGCAGCGCACGCCGCCGGCGTGCGGCGCTTGGTCCACACGTCGTCGATCCACGCGTTCGACCAGTACTGCCCGCGCCAAGGCCCACTGAGCGAAGCGTCCGCGCGCTCCCAAGGCCCAGGCCCGATCCCGCCCGCCTACGACCGCTCCAAGGCCGCAGGTGAGGTCGCGGTTCGTGAGGTGGTCGCCCGGGGACTCGACGCCGTGGTCGTTCACCCTGCAGGCGTCCTCGGCCCCTTCGATTACCGCCCGTCGCGCATGGGCCAAGTCCTCCTCGACCTCTACCACCGCCGCCTCCCGGCGATGGTTCCCGGCGGATACAACTTCGTGGACGTGCGCGACGTGGTGGACGGCATGCTCGCCGCCGAGACGCGCGGCCGCACCGGGGAGAGCTACCTACTCTGCAACGAGTGGGCGGAAGTCCGTGCACTCGGCAAGCTGGCCCACGGCGTGACGGGCGTGGCCCCTCCCAAGCTCACGGTGCCGTTTTGGCTCGCGCACGTCGGTGTGCCGTTCATGAACGGGTGGGCGAAGCTCACCAACACCCATCCGCTCTACACCCACGAATCGCTGGACGTGCTGGAGAGCGACTCCCACGCCGACCTCACCAAGTCGCGTACCGAGCTCGGCTACGCGCCACGCCCACTCGTCGACACGATCCGCGACACCTACACGTGGTTCCGCGAGGCAGGGATGTTGCGTGGCGCGTGAGCGGCGCCAGCCGCGGCGCCGTCATTCGACCGGCGGCTGGAAACGATAGAGGTAGCGCGGGTAGAGCCGCCCCCAGCGCATGGGCTGGGTGCCGAGGCTCGCGAAACGCTCGCCGAAATCCTCCACCAAGCGATAGCGGTCGAGGAGCGGTGCGAGCGTCGTGCGCCGTTCGAGCGACTGGCTGGCGAGGATGTAGGCATCGCCCCCGGGGAACGCGACGGGTGCGAGCAACTCCTCGGCCGTCCCCGGCTTCGCCGCCGGCGAACGCGGCCCTCGGACCAAGTCTTCGATCGCCACCCAGGTGAGCGGCGGCGTGAAACGCGACACGCCGTCGCTGGGCCCGAGATCCGGCGCGAACACCGGCGCCCGAAGCTCGCGGATGGTCGCCACCAGCTCGGTGTGGGCGTGGGTTGCCGCTGCGTCGGTCCAGACGTGCCGCGGATCGTAGAGCAAGAGCGCGAAGCTCGCCGTGAGCGCGAGATCCTCGAACCTGTGCGCTCGGGCGGATCCGAACGTCGCGGTGATCCTCGGCAGTGCGCTCACGCCCATCACGATCACCAACGACGTGAGCGGGATGAGCACGTTGTCGTTGCCGCCCGCGTCGAGCGCCCCCATGAAACCCGACGCGATCGCCGCGAGAAGTTGGGCTTGCCACGGCTCGAGGCGTCGAAACGCGCCACCGTGTGCACGCGCCGAGCGGACGAAGCCGATCACGGCGGCGACCGCGAGCAACGGCAAGCGTCGCGCCAGGTACTCGGCGACGCGCGCGAAAGTGGCGAAATCGAGCACCGACCACGAGCGCGGCACGGTCCACGCATAAAAGTGCAGCGCGGCCCCGAAGAGCCTCGGACCCACCAGCACGTAGGCCCCCGGCCCCAACACCAGCGTCACCGCCACTTCGGGTAGCGCCGCACGCAAGCCGAGTCGAGCCACCACGCAAGCGACGCCCGCAAGCGCGAACAACGCACCGTGCTGCTTGAGCCAGAAGCTCGCGATCAGAATCACGACCCCGATGAGGCGCAGCCCGCGTCCTCGAGCGTCCGAGGTCCCCACCTGGGCCGCGATCGCGAGACCGCGATCGACGAGGGCCGTTCCCGCGAGCACGGTGAAGAGCATCCACGAGTCGGCGTGGGCGGTGTCGAGATAGCAGTCCATCGCTTCGTACGCCGCGGCGAACAGACCGACGGCCACCACGCCATGAAGCAGCGAACGCGTTCTGTCCGCGACGACCCGACCGATCACCAGCGCCGCGCCGACCGCAGCGGCGATCGAGAGCGCACGCAACGTGGGAAGCCCACCGCCGATCGCATCGACGAGTGGCGCCGCCAGCACGTAGTAGAGCGGGTTGTACGCGAACGGCACGAACTCGGGTGACGGCGCTGAATAGATCGGCTGACCCGCGAGGAGCCGCTCCACGTGCTGGAGCACGGCGCCTTCCATGAGCTCCAGATGGAGCGGGAACGCGCGGTGACGGAGCCACACGAGCAGCGCGAACGCCGTCTCGCCGAGCGCCAGCGCCAACACGCCGAGCGCCGTCAGCCGGACGCGCGCGGTGTCACGACGCGCGTCGATCGCCGCGGCGAGCACTCCGAGCAGCACCAGCGCCACGCGTACTCCCAGAACCATGGGCATGCCTCTCGCCGGTCAACCGCGGGGGGCGGCGGGTCGCTCGGCGCACCGAATCGCCCATGGCGAGGGGATCCCAGTACACCGCGTCGTACGTACCCGCCTGCATCACGTCGAGCTCGAACGTCCGACCACCGTAGTAGCACTTGCCGCCGAACGGCTCGTAGAAGCGCGGGCGCGACTCAATTCCCATCGAGCACCTCTCGCGACGATCCGGGTTCGAGCCGTACGGCAACGCGTTCTTATCGCACCGCCGCCGACCCCTTGGAAGGCAGGCCTCGCCGCAGCGGGCGCGATGCGCGAAAGTCGACCGTCTCCGCCTGGCGCACAGGCGGCGCACGCCGCCGATGCGAATCGCCCACGCCATCCAGCACTTCCCACCGCACCCGGGCGGGGCCGAGCAACAAGCGCGCACGCTCGCCCGGGAGCTTGCGGATCGCCTCGGCGCCTGCGACGTCGTGACGTCTCGCCATCGCCAGGATCTGACGCGCGAGTCGCGCGAAGGCTCGGTGCGCGTCGTGCGTCTGCCGACCCTGCCGGCGGGTCCCGGACGAGCGATCGCAAACTTGGTGGCGGCGTTCGGCTACTTCGCTCGTCACGGCGGCCGTTACGACGTGGTCCACGGCCACTGCTTGTCGCCGTTCGTGCTGGGCGCGGTGTTGGGCGCTCGCCTGCGCGGCTGCCGCACGCTGGTGAAGATCTGCACCGTGGGCGAACGCGGTGACATCGCGAAAGTGCGCCGCCACGGGCTCGGGCCGTGGCTGTGGCGCGGGTTTCGCGCCGCCGATCTCTTCTTCGCGACCAGCCCCGACGCACGGGACGAGGCCATCGCCTCAGGCGTCGCGCCGGAGCGCATCGCGCTTCTACCCAACGCCATCCCCATTCCCGCATCGCGCGCCGAGCGCGGTGGAAGCCACTCGCACCGCACCGCAGACAGCCGCCTGGCACTCGGCTTGCCCAGCGCGGGCATCTGTCTCTTCGCGGGGCGCTGGGTCGAGGGCAAGGGCCTCGACGTGCTCATGCGAGCTTGGCCCACCATCCACGCCCGCCACGACGCAACACTGGTGATCGTCGGAGCGGGCCCGCTCGCCGACGTGCTCGCATCCTGGGCACGGTCGGCCGAGATCCATGGATCGGTTCGACTCGTCGACTGGCAGTCCGATCTCACCCCCTACTACAGCGCTGCAGACGTGCTGCTCGCACCGTCCGCCACCGAAGCATTCGGCAACGTGGTCGCGGAGGCGATGGCCCATGGCCTCCCCGTGGTGACGACACCCGTCGGCCTGGCCCAGGTCTGGATTCGCGACGGAGAGAACGCGTGCTTGCTGCGCGCCGACCGGCACACGCTGGCCGGCGAGTTGGCGCGCGCCACACTCACGCTGCTGGCCGACGAGGCGATGCGGCGGCGGATCGGCGCCAACGCGCAAGCCACCGCATTCGCCGCCTTCGGTTGCGACGCGGTTCTCGACGAGTGCATCGCGCTCTATCGTCGCCTGCTCGCACACACCCCGACCCGCACCGCCGCCGAATCGTCTGCGGCCACCCGCTCTTCCTGAGGTGAATCCATGCCGGAATCCATCGCGTGCCTGCTCTGTGGAGGCCAGCGCACCGAAGCGGAGCCCCGTCACGCACGCTTCCTTCGCTTCCCAGCGAACCTCGGCCTCGCCCACTGCCTCGATTGCGGCCTGCGGTTCCAGAGCCCGCGTCTCGATCTCGCGGAGCTGGGCGCGCTCTACGCACGCCATCCGTATTACCAGGCGAGCAACGCCACGCGTGGTGCCGCGCGTCGGGACTTCTATCGCAAGCGACTCGATCGGCTGGAACGCTGGCGCCCCCATCGCGGCCGGCTGCTGGGCGTCGCCTGCCTCGAAGGCGGCTACGTGTTCGAGGTTGCCGAGGAGCGCGGTTGGCGGGTGCAGGCGGTCGAGTTCGCGCCGATCCTGGCCGACCACGCACGCCAGCTCGGTGTGGACGTGAGCGTGGCCGCAGGCTGGGATCTGTCTGCGTTCCAGGGCGAGCGTTTCGATGCCGTGTTGAGCCTGTCACTCGAGCACGTGCCGAGCCCGCGCAAGACCCTCCGCGAGTGCCGCACGCTGCTCGGCGAAGACGGCGTGCTCTTGATCGACGTGCCGAACCAGCTCCACTCCCTCAAGGACAAGATCAAGGCGACGAGCCGCGCAGTGCTCGGGAGCCGCTTCGATCGCTACTTCTTCAGCGAAGTCGCGTCCGAATTCCACATGACCTTCTTCGATCCACACACGCTGCGTCGCACCCTGGCCGAAGAAGGCTTCGAGGTGCTGGAGCTGCGCACGTACCTGCCGCGCCATCCCGTCTATCTGGCCAACCCGCGCGCCCGCTGGCTGCAAGATGCGGTCTACCGGATCGGCGGCCGCTTCGAGCGCGGTCCCTCGATCGAGGTCATCGCCCGACCCACGCGCTCTTCCCATTGAAGAGCTGGCAAACCGCGGCTGGCCCTGAAGTGTGTCGGTGCGCGTCTTTCGCGGGGCGGGGGGCCGGAACAGCCCCGATCGAGTGCCGCGAGCAACACTCCCCGCCGCAGTCGCCGCGCTCGTTTCCCATCTCGCCGCCAGCCAGAGGCGAGCCGACGCGCGAGGCGAAGCGCGGCGGGGGTGGGCTCCATCGCGGCCTTGCCGCGATGGGGGGGCTTGAAAAGCCCCCGATCACGCACCGCGACGACCGAATTGCACGACGGACTCCACGCGCGCAGCCGCACTCTCCGCGAGCCGGAGGCGAGCCGCGCGCGAAGCGAGGCGACTTGGGGGTGGGCCCCATCGCGGCTTTGCCGCGATGGGCGGGGGGCTTGAAAA